>JANXZF010000024.1 GCA_025355665.1 Actinomycetes bacterium | reverse complement strand
GTTGGCGATTCAAGTTCACCAATTACTCGTGGCGGGCGAGGTTTTGATTTTGCACGATTGATTCGTTGTCCGGTTATTAGAACCCCTGAACTCGATTCGGCCGCAGGTAGATATCCGAAACTTCGGAGAGCCGACATCAATTCATTTGCATCGACATCACAGATGATCACTTCAGGCGCAATTCGACGGAGCGGATATCCCTCTAACCTTTTGTCGCTGAGAATTTGAGTTAGGAGAGTTGGGTCTTCACATCGAAGATATGAACTTGTATTTCCTACGCGAAGTCGCCCGTGACGTTTTGCGACGTCACCGATCAAGTAGTCGAGAGGTTGTGGCACCGGCGTCTTTGATGTTTTACGTAAGAAATCCTTAATTTCTTCTCCAGTCTTGCCATGATCCAAGCCGCGACGAATAGATGATTCGCTAAATCTATAGACGGTTGCGCCGCCTCGACTTTCAATGTCTGCGATGGAATCCAAGGTGCGAGCGACTGCAATTTCGAGGCGGCCAGGCGCAATTGCGGTGTTATCGCTCTGTATGAGTATGTGGTCGATGGATTTCGGTAGGTCGGTATCGACGCCGAAGTCCTCCCGCTCGTGCAGGAATGCCAGCGCATATTTCGAGATTGATCCTTGTCCCGTGATTCCAAGCCACTCGGCTTCGCGAAGGGTCCACTTAACTAAGTCGCCTTGGAGCCCAGGGTTTCTGCGACATGGAGAACGCCATTTCACAAGTGATAGGAACGCATCGATATCTGGAGAGATCTGCTGATGCTGCGAAAGTATTTCCAATGCCAACTTGCGAGTACTTGCGGCGTTCACGCGATCAAGTTCGGGTCCCAATGCGGCGATATGTTTTACGTCTACTCGGCCAACTAAGCCGCTCACTCGCGAAGTAATAAGCCATAGTGAAATTAGTGAGCGCCAACGTGCTTGGGGTTTTTGTGTGAGCCAGATATCGAATGTGTGCGTCGGTAACAAGTGATCATCGCCGTCTATTACGACCAGACCGCTAAGGAAAACTAATTCTGCAACGAACGCGGCACACGTTTCGTCAACGCCGAGATGCTCGGCCGCAGCTTTGAGATCTCGTACTCCGAGCCCACCGGCACGAAGCGCGCTTGGTGGCTCTTCGGACCAGAAATTCAGGATCTCTTCGCACCACCGCAAGATTGTTGAAATGTTTGCAATTGCAGCGCGATCGATGATCTTCTGTTCAATTGATCGACCTGAAAACGTCGGCGGATTTGGCGAAGGGTGTTTGTGAATCTTTCCTCCGCGAAGATAGATCGCGACGTTGCGCGGAAGTATCACGGTGCGCTGATCTAGCGGGACTAGGAAATTCTCCTTCAATAACCAGGCAATTCCAGGACCGGGATTTCGAATGTCGCCGACGCTGCCTCTGGGTGGACCCCAAGTAAGTTTTTCGAGGACTTTCTTTGAAGCCTCTGGCGCTTCATCCAATTTCTTCATTGATAATTTGGCCATTGAAGCGGGGCCTAGGCCGGCTGGCTCATTTCCAAGGACTTCACGC
This sequence comes from Actinomycetes bacterium, assembly GCA_025355665.1. Lineage (GTDB taxonomy): Bacteria > Actinomycetota > Actinomycetes > Nanopelagicales > Nanopelagicaceae > QYPT01. The sequence goes on along the minus strand of JANXZF010000024.1, from coordinate 39,267 downwards.
AACGAACTTGGAAGTCGGAAGCCGTCTTTAGATTTGTACAAAAGGGCCATGCTCACTAGATGCGGGAGAACGAATTTCGCGGACGAATCGGTTACCGAGACGATTTCTTTTTCTTCCATGGGCTCATCAAGGGCCGCACATGCTTCCAAAACTTGGAACTGCCATTCATTGAGCCGATCAACAGCGCGGGCAAGGCTTGGCGCGGAATTAGCGCGGACTGCAAGCGAGGCGATGTCATGGGGGACCGGGGAGACTAAATCGGGGCGCAACGCAAAGAGCGAGAGCAGTTCGGGGTCGTCTAGCCCACGAAGGTAGTCTGCAAAAGAACGCGTTTCCATAACCGCTCTACATTAGTGGGTGTTACTGATTCGTGTTTACCTAAACCTTTGGTTTGTTTCGCCTTGGTTTGAGCATCATGCCCAACGCTGCGGTCCAACTGACGACGGGGCCTAGAACGCGGTTTAGTGCCCTTGCCCGGCGGAAATCGTGGATCGGCCATGATTCTCGTAGTGCTCGGATCCTAAGGACGGCATCCGGGTTAATTGCGCTGGGATGACCAACAGCTAACAGCAATGGAAGATCATTGTGACTATCGGAATATGCGTAGCACTGCGAAAGATCAAAGCCGCGTTCGGTGGCTAATTCCTTGATCGCAACTACCTTATCCTTGCCGTGCAGAAGATTGCCGATCAATTGACCCGTGTAGATTCCTTCCTTCACTTCGGCTCGGCTTCCGAGAGCGCCGGTAAGTCCCAATTTTTCCGCGATAACACATGCCATTTCCTGAGATGCTGCTGTGACAAGCCAGACTTCTTCGTCATTGCTTAAATGCATTTGAGCTATATCAATTGTCCCTTGCCATAGGGCCGGTGAGACGTGTTCGTCGTAAACGTCTTGAGCTAATTTTGCAACGTCGCTGGCTTTCTGACCCTCGATAAAACTGCACGCTGCATTCTGCAAGCGCTTGATCTCGTCTGGTTTTTCTTTGCCGGAGAATCGGAACCGCAAATTGGCAACTAGAAATCGCGAAATATCGGCTTTAGTGAAGAAACCTTTTTGGTACATCCCCTTGCCAAGGAAATAGAGTGCCGATCCCCTGATGAGCGTGTTATCGACATCAAAGAATGCCGCTCGCTTTGGGGTTGGAGCCATGTTCCTAGAGTAGCGACCAAAGCTTCAATGGGACGCTTTATGCTTTGCTCATGGCCTCAAACGTTCATCTAGTCCGTCACGGTGAAGTCGACAACCCCGAGAAGATACTTTACGGACGCCAACCTGGATGGCGCTTGTCCGAACGCGGGCGGGATATGGCGCAATTATTAGGTGAATGGTCTAAAAGCGTTGATCTTGGAGCGCTGCACGTTTCCCCACTTCAGCGAGCGCAAGAAACGGCGGCCCCAATTGCAGCAGCGCACGATATCGACATCACGACTGATGAGCGTTTGATTGAAGCATCGAATATTTTTGAAGGAAAGCCTTTTGGAATTGGAGACGGTGCGCTGCGTCACCCAAGCGCATGGTTACATCTTTGGAATCCGTGGCGCCCTTCTTGGGGAGAGCCGTACATTGAGCAAATAACACGAATGATGGCTGCAATATTTTCCGCCCACGAAGCCGCTGGTGAAAAAGATGCAATATGTGTCTCGCATCAATTGCCTATTTGGATCGTACGAAGTGCAATTGAGGGTCACCACCTCATTCATGATCCGCGCAAAAGGCAGTGCACACTCGCCTCCGTTACAACTGTTCACTTTGATGATGAGAACATGATTTCGGGAGTTAGTTATTCAGAACCCGCTCGCCACTTACTCCCTGTGAAGAAGTAATGAGAGTTTCTTATCGAATGGCCTTTCTGGGGCTTGGAGTTTCCGTACTGCTAACTGCCTGCGGAGGAGGCTCGTCATCCGGCTCGCGAAGTTACATTGCGGGCAATGGGGCCGTGACTTTCAGTAAGGCGCAAGATCGGCAAGCCGCTCCAACAATTGCGGGTGCCACCATCAGCGGAGGAACTTTCCGCTTAGCCCCACATCAAGTTGCAGTATTGAACGTCTGGGCTTCTTGGTGTGCGCCTTGTCGAGCCGAGGCACCGACGCTGGCCGCGTTGTCGAGGACGTTTCCAAAGGTAAGTTTTGTCGGAGTATTGACGCGCGACAGTCTGGCAACAGCTAACGCTTTCGTCCGTCGTTTCTCGATTCCCTATCCAACACTCGTAGATGACTCGATTCTGATGGGATTCCATAATTCGTTGGTTGCAAACGCGATCCCTACGACGGTGGTAATCGACAAAAACGGAAAAGTCGCCGCTCGAATCTCCGGTGAAATTACGGTTGCCTCTTTGACGGATTTGATTACTAGGGTGAGCGCCGAATGAAGAACTTATTCGTTAGCCAAATAATGGATGGCGCCCTTCTGGTCGCTTTTCCAATCTCCATCATCGCTGGGTTGATTTCCTTCCTGTCGCCTTGCGTTCTGCCCTTGGTACCTGGATACCTTTCTTACGCAGCCGGGATGTCGAAAAGTCGAGGTCGAGTGTTACTTGGCTCGATACTTTTCATCTTGGGGTTCAGCGTTTTATTTGTTTCCTATGGTGCACTCTTTGGTGGACTCGGCTCAAAGATCCTCAATCATCAAGGAGTCATTACACGAGTTTTAGGCGTATTTACCATCGCACTAGGTTTGGTTTTCATGGGCAAGTTCCCGATGATGCCGACGTACAGACCGAAGATTTCAACCGTGGGCGGGCTAGTCGGAGCTCCCCTTCTTGGCTTTTTATTTGGAGTCGGCTGGACTCCGTGCATCGGACCTGCTTTGGCGGCCGTTGAAACCCTCGCATTTGAACAAGCAAGCGCATGGCGAGGTGCGATCTTGTCATTGGGCTACTGCATAGGCCTTGGCATTCCATTTATTCTCTCGGGGCTCTTCCTCGATAAATCGATGAGATTTAGGAAGTTCATTTCCAAGCGCGGCAATGTCATTACCAATATCGGGGGAGCGCTGATGATCCTCATTGGCCTACTTCAGGTATTTGGATTCTGGAATGACATCATGAATTCCTTGCGAGCATCTATCTCTAGTTTCATCCCGGTGGTCTAAATGAGCAACCAGAGCGATCTGCCAGAGCTCGGCCTCGTAAGCCTTCTCCGTTTTGCATGGCGTCAGTTGACGAGCATGCGAACGGCGCTCATTCTTTTGCTCCTCTTAGGCGTTGCCTCGATTCCAGGTTCGCTGATCCCTCAGCGACCCCAGAACCCAATGAAGGTGCACGACTATTTCACTAACAACCCAACCCTCGCGGCTTGGATGAACAAGTTTTCACTCTTCGATGTATTTGGATCGCCGTGGTTTAGCGCCATATACATCCTTCTTTTCATTTCACTTATCGGCTGTGTTCTTCCGCGAACCTTCGATCATCTGCGAGCAAGTCGAGCCCTCCCCCCATTAACTCCCGCCAACCTGGACCACATGGAGTTTTTTCAGACTTGGCAAGGCGATGGCAGCGAACTTGCGTCGTCAAGAAAATGGCTTGAGGCTAAGCGCTTTCGGATTCGCGAATTTGAAGGATCGATCTCGGCGGAAAAAGGTTATTTGCGTGAAACCGGCAATCTTTTCTTCCACCTTGCCCTGATTCTCATACTCGTTGGGGTAAGTCTCGGGGCACTCTTTGGAATGAAAGGCGAAGCGATTGTCAATGTCGGCGATCGTTTCACGAATACACCTACTACTTATGACAGTTTGAGCTATGGGAAATTGTTTCGCGATCAATCGCTATCGCCCTTTGTGATTACTGTCGATAATTTTGTTGCGAAATATGATCCAGCGACGAATGCTCCCGAGGATTACACACTCAATGTAAGCGTGGTTTCCAAGCCCGGTGCTGCGAAGGTGAGAAGGATTATTAAAGTAAATGCTCCCCTTCAGTTCGGAAGCACAAATGTTTATTTGCAAGCTAATGGGTATTCACCGGTTGTCACTGTCAGGGACAAGATCGGAGCCATTGTTTTGCAGGGCCCCATCCCATTCCTTCCGCAGGATGCAAACCTGACATCTATTGGTGCGATAAAAGTTCCAGATTCAAATCCTCAACTTGGCTTTGTTGCATCCTTCCTTCCAACCGCTGCACGAGACAAGGTTCGAGGCGGGTTCTCTATCTATCCAGAAGCACTCGACCCTAAGCTTCTATTTTCTGTCTGGACCGGCAACCTCGGTCTCGATAGTGGAATCCCACAATCGGTTTACCGGATAGATACTTCGAAGATGAAGAAGATCGGCCTTGAATCCTTGACCTTGGGCCAGACCTACAAATTTTCTGAAGGAAGCATCCGTTTTGACGGCGTGACCCCGTGGGTCAACCTTCAGGTCGTGAGGGATCCAGGGAAAATGTATTCGTTGGCGGGGGGTATTCTTGCCATCCTTGGTTTGCTGGGTTCCCTATTTACCCGCCGTCGCAGAATCTGGATTCGAACCATGGCGAATGGGAAAGTTGAAGTTGCTGGGCTTGCCAAGAGCGGAGTGCCTGGTTTGGAAAATGAAATTGCTCTTCTGGTCGCAGACTTAGAAAAGGATGGGAAATGACGCATTCATCGTGGGCTTACCTCTCCAATTACTTGGTGTATTCAGCGATGGGGGTTTATACACTCGCTTTTTTTGCGCACGCATATGAGACGGCGTGGGCAGTTCGCGCGCCACAAGGTAAGGAAGACGAACGCACCGAGGGCAGCCTTTTGGTAAAAACACTGGATTACACACGCACTGAAAAAGCCGGGCGAATCGCAACCGCATTCATCATTTTGGGTTTCCTGCTCCTTTTCGCCGGAGTTATATCTCGAGGAATTTCTGCTGGTCGGGTTCCGTGGGGAAACATGTACGAGTTCTCTATAACAGGGGCACTCGCATTTACCGGTGCCTACCTAATTGCCCTTCGCAAATATGACCTTCGTTGGCTCGGCCTACCGGTTTCGATTTTTGTCCTGCTGATTCTTGGCACGGCAATCACGGTTCTGTACCGACCAAGTGCGCCACTAGTTCCTGCTCTGAAGTCATATTGGCTTGTCATTCACGTTTCCGCCGCGATTATGTCTGGCGGCGTATTCCTTCTGGCAAATACCATCGCCGCTGCATATCTGTATTTGGATTCGATGGAGCAAAAAGGTGAGCGCAAGCAATGGGCGAAGCGTTTGCCCTCGTTAGAAGTTCTTGACCAACTTTCTTATCGCCTCGTCGCATTCGTATTTCCATTGTGGACCTTCGCCGTTATTGCAGGCGCCATTTGGGCCGAGCATGCGTGGGGTCGGTACTGGGGATGGGATCCAAAGGAGACTTGGGCGTTCATCACGTGGGTTGCCTACGCCGCCTACTTACATGCGCGAGTTACTGTGGGTTGGCGTGGCCGAAAAGCAGCATGGCTCTGTCTTTTTGCCGGCTCTACCTTCCTATTCAATTACATATACATAAATATTTGGGGCACCGGCAAACATACGTACTCCGGTCTTTAATCCGAGAAATTGGCTCGCCTCGATAACGAGGATGTAATTACTATACGTGGATGAGCGAATCTCGACGATTAATTGACCTAAGCCAGACCATATTTGCAGGACTTGTGACTTATCCAGGGCTGCCTGCACCGACAATTACGCCGCATTTAACACGGGAAGAATCACGTTCCCATTACGCGCAGGGTACTGAGTTTGCCATCGACATCATTTCTATGGTTGGCAACACCGGTACTTACTTGGATTCGCCTTTTCACCGTTATCCAGGTGGAAGTGATTTGTCGGAAATTGATATCAATAATCTCGTAGGCTTGCGAGCTGAGGTTTTCCATCTCAGTGGAGCAACCTCAAGAGGCATCCCTGGAGAGACCTTTAAGGATCGCGAGCTCAAGGGGTCTGCCGTTCTTTTACATACGGGGTGGGATCGTCACTTTGGCACGGAGCAATATGGGAAAGAAGCCCCGTTTCTTACCGAAACCGGCGCACGGTATTTGGTTGATGCTGGAGTGAAGTTAGTGGGCATCGATTCAGTGAATATTGATGACACACAGTCTGGTGGACATCGCCCCGCACACTCATTGCTATTAGAGGCTGGCATCTTGGTCGTTGAACACCTAACTAATTTGGATCAATTACCTGTTGAAGGCGCGCTATTCACTGCCGTTCCACCCAAAGTGAAAGGGTTTGGAACTTTTCCGGTACGAGCTTTCGCGCAAATATAAAATATAAGGGTATTGCTATTCGGTTTTAGCGTATCTCGCGCTGCCTATCAAGAAGGCAACGAGAACAACGGGAACAAACATTGCCCATCGCAGTTGTATCTGGTCGGCGATTATGCCGATAGTCGGAGGCCCGACAATGAAACCGAAATATGAAATTCCTGAGACGATCGCGACGGCTTGAGACGGGGCGATATGTCCCTTGAGTTTTGTCGCTGCAAGTGTTCCGGCTGCGCTGTAAAGAAGGGGAATGACAATTGAGAGACCGGCCCCCAGAAAGAGCCAGCCGAACACAACTCCGAAGTTGCCACCAATGAGCAGACCTAGTGCCAAGCCACCGCTCGCAAGGACACCCCCGGCGGAGAGGATCGTCGGTGCGCCGAATCTATGAGCGAGTCGATCTCCTGAAAAGCGTCCGATGACCATTGTTGCCGAAAAAGCGATGTAAGGAAGCGCCGATGCAAAGTGTGATGCGTGAAAAGTGTCGCGACTTAAAATTCCGCCCCAATCTCCGGCAGCACCTTCGGAAAGTGCTCCACAGAATCCGAAGAAACCAAGGATCCAGAGAAGGGTTGGACTTTTCTTAGTCGAATGTTCTTCGGATGACTGATGCTTGTCTGAACTTGCCGGCAACCAGCGGGGTTTTGCATACAGGGCCACCAAAGCAATGAGCCCACCGACAAAAATCGTTTGTGCGCTGAAAGAAATCTTCGCCTGTGCGAAGAGCCCGCCTATGGCTCCACCTAATAATCCACCCATAGAGAACATGGCATGGAAGGAACTCATCATGCGTTTGCCTGACAGTCGCTCTAGAGCAACGGCGTGTGAGTTCATCGAGACATCCTGAAAAGCAGCCGCGAAACCGAATAGAAAGAGCGAGATGCAAAACCAAAGAATGTTGAAGACAAATCCGAGCAGAATATTCGCCGCGAACAATGCCAACGTTGCCCAAAATGCAACTGGGGCGCTTCCGTGCTTTGCCGATTGTTTTCCGGATGGTCTCAATGCGAGAAAGACGCCGATAGAGGAAGAAAGAAGGAGCGTGCCAAGTGTTGCGTTGGAAATGTGGAGGTACGCCTTTATGTCAGGTAGGCGCGCGACAAATGAACCGTATCCCAAGCCATTTGTGATGAAGGTAATTGTTACGGCGAGCTTCGCTCGCTTAAGTTCCACCACCGACATGAATGCGAGCGTAACAGCACGGAGAAGTAAAACGAGCGCGCGGAAGATTCCGCAGGAAATTGTTAGAGATTAGAGCTTTTTCAGAAAATCGGGATTGTCGTCAGGGGGAAGTATGCGACGGGTCCCACCACCGAAGTTGAAGCCTTGGGCGCGAACGGGCCGACCAGCTACCCAGTATCCAATTGAACCGATTATTCCGAACATAATAATAAGTAGTAGCCAACCCCACTTTGGGAGATTGCGAATTTGCGCTGCATCTGTTCCAGCGCAATCAACTAGCGTGTAGATGGTGAAGATAATAGGTAGTGCAATTATGAGGAAGCGCATAGAGGAAGTGTATCCCCGGATTATGAGATGAGGATTGCCACTGCCAACAAGGCTGAGAAAAGGAGCTGCAGTTGCCCAGTTTTTGCAATCATGGGGATAAGGGCCACGCTCTCCTTCTCAATCTTCACCTCACGAGCAAGGCGGAGCGAGAATGGCAAGGCTGCGAGCGTGACGAGCGCCCACGGTGAGACAAATAGGGCGGCAACATGAGCGAGAAGAAGTAGTAGAACAAAGAAATTGCGGCTGCCATCTTCGCCTAGATGGACAGCGAGCGTGTGCTTTCCCACAAGGGCATCCTTTGCACGATCTCGGATGTTGTTGATCGCAAGAATGGCGCACGACAAGGACCCGATCGGAATGGCCGCTGCTAAAGATCTTAAAGTCAGAGTTTGAGTTTGAACGTAGTAAGTGCCCATCGTGGCGACCAATCCGAAGAAGACGAAGACTGAAATTTCGCCAAACCCTTTGTAGCCGTAAGGTGTTTTTCCGCCAGTATATTTCCAGGCAGCAACAATCGCAGCCGCACCGACAACTAATAGCCACCACGTCGTGAGCGCTGCTAGTGCAAGGCCAGCAATTCCTGCGATTGAAAAAGCAATAAATGCCGCTCTCTTTACGGCGGCAGGTGTTGCCAGGCCACTTGCGACAATTCGAACAGGTCCGATTCGATCAGAATCTGTTCCTCTGATTCCATCGGAGTAGTCGTTTGAATAATTGACGCCGATCTGCAGAGCCAAACTCACGATCAATGCCAATGCTGCACGGAGAAACATTGCGTGAGTTCCGGCCAGGGCGCTACCGACAATTACTGGAGCTATCGCGGCGGCGAGGGTTTTGGGCCTTCCGCCCTTGACCCATATGTCCAGTGATGTCATCTAGAGAGCCTTCCGTCTCATTACTTCTTGAGCAAGTGCTTTTTGATCGACTTTGCCGATTCCCAACATGGGCAACTCGGAAAGTATAAGGAACCCCTTTGGTTTCGCAACAACTCCTAGGCCGCGCTCCAAAAATGACGCGATTTCTTCCGTTGATTTAGCCGGGTTTCCGACGATTGCGATGTGCAGAGCATTTCCCCATTCGGCATCTGGTATTGCGAAGGCCGCGAATGAATTAGTGGGGAATTGTGATTGGAGGGCGGCTTCGACGGCGCTTAGCGAAATCTTTTCACCACCGCTAACAATTACATCATCGGCACGTCCGAAGACTTTTAGTTTTCCGTCTTCAAATTCGCCGCGGTCACTAGTTACGAACCAGCCGTCGACGAAGGAAGCCTGCCAGGCGTCTGTATCATTCAAATAGGCGTACGCAAGCGTAGGTCCCTTTATCTTTATGATCTCGTTGCTTGTTTCAATTTCAACACCATCCAGCGGGGCGCCGTCGTATACGCAGCCTCCACACGTTTCAGTCATTCCGTACGTTGTGACGATGTTGATTCCTTGCGACCTCGCTTGATCTGCAAGGCCCGATGGCAATGATGCGCCACCCACGAGGACTGCTTGGCAATTCTTGAGATGCTCAAGCAATCGATCATCTCCGTTTAACGCGCGAAAGAGTTGGGTTGGCACGATGGCCGTGAAATCTGCTTTGAGGAATTCGTTTGCCTCGCGAAGATCGATGGGTGTTGTTCCCAGTTCGAGGGATCGAACTAGAACATTAACGCCGGCAACATGATTAAGCGGAAGCAGTAGCGACCACACTTGCCCGAATTTGGCATCGAGAAACTTGTTCGATGCTTTGGCCGATGCAAGCAACGCCTTGGCAGTGATACCTACTTCCTTTGGCCCACCTGTCGACCCGCTCGTCGCAATCACTAGCGCGACTTGTTCGGGAACCTGCGTCACAGCGACAGAGCCAAAGGCTAATGCGGGTCCAGCCCCAACTAAAGCCGCCGTCAGATCGACCATAACTTGTGGGATGGGACTCTCTGCGGGATAGAGGAGGCCTCTTTGTGACGAGTTTTCCATTGCCCACGTAGGCTAGCGCCCGTAACCGTGTAGGAGGAAATGTGAGCAAGCCAATCAAGCGTGAGTTCGGCAGTCGAGTCATTCCGGCGTGGGCCGTTGGCGCAGGCGGAGAAGATTTCGTGGATGTCATTTACGAGGTGGCAGATGGAATGGCCAAGATCACCATCAATCGGCCGTCGGTTATAAATGCATTTCGACCTCAAACAATTATTGAATTACAGCAAGCCTTTTCCCTTGCCCGAGACGAAGAAGAGGTGGGAGTCATTATTCTCACCGGTGCAGGGACTGAAAGTTTTTGTTCTGGCGGAGATATTCGAGTGCGCGGAGATGACGGTTATTTAGGTGATGACAAACTCGCCAAAAAAGGAATCGGTCGTCTCAACGTCTTAGATTTACAAATCCAAATTCGTCGAACTCCCAAACCTGTGATTGCAATGGTTGCTGGCTGGGCAGTTGGAGGCGGGCACGTCTTACACGTCGTGTGCGATTTAACGATCGCAGCCGATAACGCGAAGTTCGGTCAGACCGGTCCGATGGTCGGCTCCTTTGACGGCGGTTATGGCGCAGGACTTCTCGCAGCGCATGTTGGACAGAAGAAGGCACGCGAAATCTGGTTTCTTACTCGCGAATACGATGCCCAAGAAGCGTTGGACATGGGACTCGTTAATACGGTTGTTCCAGTCGCAGAGTTGGAAGCTGAGACAGTTTCGTGGGCCCGCGAAATGCTTCGTCAATCGCCAATGGCACTTCGCTTGCTGAAAGCAAGTTTGAACGCTGCAGACGATGGATTGGCAGGAGTGCAACAACTCGCAGGGGATGCCACTTTGCTTTTCTACATGACAGAGGAAGGGCAAGAGGGCCGCGACGCTTACATGGAGAAGCGACCTCCAGATTTTAGAAAGTTTCCAAGGCGTCCCTAAATGTTGGATTCAATCCTTGAATCATTGCGAGTAGTTGCGTTGCCGACGAAAACAGATTTTCGTTCGGTAAAGGTGCGAGAAGTTGCATTGATTGAAGGACCCAAAGGTTGGGGAGAATTCTCACCATTTGTAGAGTATGAACCAACCGAATGTGTTCCATGGTTGGTAAGCGCCGTAGAGGCCGCCACCGTAACTCCACCCAAGATGCTGCGAACTGATATCGCCGTCAACGCAACTATGCCAGCGATTAATGGCAAAGAGGAAATTGCTGAAGTGCTCTCTTGGTTTCCAGGTTGCACAACCATTAAAATCAAGGTTGGCCCTGATTTGAAAGAGGATTTGGCCAGGATCGAGTCCGTAATGGAATTGCGGCCGACTGCCAAAGTCAGGGTTGATGTCAACGGATCTTGGAGCATCGGCAAAGCGACGCAGGCAATTCACGCCATTCATGACATCTGCAACCTTGAGTATGTCGAGCAACCATGTAGCACGGTGGAAGATCTGCGCGAGTTGAAGAAACGGGTGGGAATTCCTGTTTTGATCGCGGGGGACGAAGTTGTTCGAAAGGCCGGCAATCCGATGGATGTTGACCTTCACGACGCCGTTGATATTTTGTTGCTAAAAGTGGCACCCCTTGGCGGCATCAAGAAGTCTCTGGAAATCGCGGCCCACCATGGCAAGCCTGTGGTGGTATCTAGCGCTCTAGATTCTGCTGTCGGAATTTCATATGGGCTCCAACTGGCCACTTCACTTCCATCCCTTAACTATGCATGCGGGCTAGGAACGGGAGCGCTATTGAGTGCCGATGTGGCAACGCTTCCCATTGTCGATGGAATGATGAAAGTGAAATCGGTGGTTCCGGATCGAGATCAAATGCAGGAGTATTCAATTTCACCTGAAAGATTTGATTGGTGGCGTGCGCGGGTGCGACAGACTTGGGAAGCCGGTGCGAAGGATTGGATATTGCGGGAGGGGTGGGCTTGGTGAACATCTCGACACGGCTCGCCCGTAACATCACACGCCAACTGATTAAAAACGGCGTGACCGACGTCGTGCTTTCGCCAGGATCCAGAAACGCACCTTTGTCGATCGCACTTTATTCTGCTGAGCAAAACGGTTTGCTTAAGTTGCACGTTCGAATCGATGAACGAAGCGCCGCATTCTTCGCATTAGGAATTGCAAAGGCAACCGCAAGACCCGTGGCAATAGTTTGCACGAGCGGTACCGCAGTTGCTAACTATCACCCCGCAGTTTTGGAAGCACATCATTCACAGGTTCCAGTATTAGTTATTACCGCGGATCGGCCCGAACGGTTAAGGCAAACAGGCGCGAATCAAACTACTTTGCAGGCAAAGATTTATGGTGAAGCAACTCCCTTTGCACTAGACATCTCCGACCCCGATTACGACCTCAGTGATGCATTCGAAGCGCTATTGCACGGGCCAATTCACATTAACGTCCAATTCGATGAACCGCTCCTCCCTGACGACGAAGGCCGCTGGCTTCTAGAAGTTGTGCCTGGCGAGCCCGCCAAACCAGCACTACCCAAGGTTCGCGAACTTAAGATTTCTGAGTCAAGGGGAGTCATCGTTGTAGGTCACGACAGAGGTGGACTCGATGTTCGCTCGATTATTCATTTTGCCGAAGCCGTCGGCTGGCCATTGATTGCCGAAGACCCGCTCTCTTTTGATCAAGCCGTTCCTTTTGCTTCACTCTTTCTAACTTCAAAGAAGATTCGTGATGCGTTACTCCCTGAAGTTGCCATCGTGATCGGTCGAACGACTCTGTCGCGATCGATTAACGCTCTTGTGAAATCAGCGAAGCGTGAGATCGTGATCGATCCCCGCGTTGCGATGATCGATATCAATCGCAATGCTGATCAGATATTTCTCACTCTTCCTCGCGTTTCGAGGATTAATGAGATCGATCCTATGTGGATTGCTGATTGGAAAATGTATTCGGACGCAACGTCGGAGCTCATGGATTCAATCCCTTCGTGGTCAGAAGCATCGATCGCTCGCACACTGGCAACCCTTCTTCCCGATGAGAGCACGCTTTTCATCTCGTCATCGCGTCCAATCCGAGATGTCGAAGGATTTGCTACGCCTCGCGCAAATATCGAAACCTTTGCGAACCGGGGCCTTGCTGGCATCGACGGGAATATATCCACTGCCTTGGGCATTGCTTCGCAGCGCTCATCAACGGTAGCGATATTGGGAGACCTTTCATTTCTCCATGACATGACCGGTCTTATCGGCGCTGGAGACATCAACTTGCGCATTCTCGTAATCAATAACGATGGCGGTGGAATCTTCTCGACGCTTCCCCAACACAACGCTCACGGTTTTGAAAAGATTTTCGGTACCGCTCATGGGTTGGACCCAGCGTTGATCGCCGCTTCCATGGGAATACCATCGAAGACGATTGCCAGTATCGATGAATTGGAAGAGGAAATGCTTTCGCCAGTTGTGGGTCTTTCAGTGGTCGTTGCGAGCGTGCCTTCGCGTGACGCTAACGCGAAAATAATCCTCGAGGTATACCAAAGCATCGAATCTATATAGATAAGGCTAGAGTCGCAGGATGCGAACTTTATGCGAAACAAGAGCAGTAATCTGACGATCATGATTCTTCAATCTAGCTCCGCGCATTACCGACCTGTAGATCACGAGGCTTTCTTTGAAGGTTGGCCAACCAAGCCGTCGTACGAGTTGGTTATGAAGCATTTTGAAGGCTCGCATCCACTCTTCCTGATAAATGAGAATTCTGATGTCGTTGCATTTATTTCTGCGCTCACCGATCACGCCCTGTACGCCTTCATCGCTTTGCTCGAAGTTAGAGAGTCCGAACGCGGAAAAGGTTATGGGAAACAATTGGTAACAGACATGCTTAAGTTTTTGGAAGGTGTTTACGCTATTGATTTAGTTTGCGATGAGGATCTGGAAACTTTCTATCAACCACTTGGCTTTGCGAAACATAGCGCGATGATTCAACGCAATCGCGATGCTCTTAACTAATTCGGAATTAGTGCGAGTTCCCCAAAGCATTGAGCATCGGTGCGAATTTCGCTTGACTTTCTGCCAGTTCTCTCTGAGGGTTTGAGCCAGCCACAATTCCACATCCAGCAAATAACCTGATGTGGTTTTTATTTATCTGGCCACAACGAAGTGCAATTCCAAGCTCACCGTCACCTCGAGCGTCGATCCACCCGACGGGGCCGGCGTAGCGCCCTCGGGGCATGCCTTCTAGATCTTCGATGACCTTCGCGGCTGCATCTGTTGGAGTTCCACAGACAGCAGCGGATGGATGCAACTTTTCCAAGATAGTGAACGTGTCGACGTGCTGAGGAAATTCAGAAATTGCACCAGTTACATCGGTTGCGAGGTGCATGACATTTGCAAGGTGAAGAACGAATGGTGAATCGGGGACGTTGGTAGAGGAACAGAACGGAGCGAGTGATTCTGCAACTGAACGAACCGCGTACTCATGTTCTTCGAGATCCTTTGATGAACGAGCAAGGGAGGCTGCGAGCGCCAAGTCCTTCTCGTCATCTCCTGTTTTGCTGATCGTTCCCGCGAGAACTCTCGACGTAACCATCGCGCGGTTGAGGCGAAGCAACAGTTCGGGAGTAGCCCCGATCAGACCAGCAATTGAATAGCACCACGTCGATGGATATTCGGCGGCCAGATTGCGCAATATTGGACGCGGGTCAATCTCTTGTGCGGAGACTCCGTTGAGATCGCGGGCGAGAACGACCTTGTCGATCGTTTTTGACTGAATTGCATGGATTGCAACGGCGACGCGTTCTTCCCACTGATCAGTCGACAATGTTCCGTTGCTCCACGAGTAACTAGGTTGCTCGAGATGCTCGAAACTGTCTAGGAGGTGTGGTTGCGGCATTTCCCCGAACCACGTAATCCATGACTGATCTGCCCTTTTTCCAACAATCACCTTAGGGATTACGAGCACTGACTCTTCCTCGGGTGAGAAGGAAAAAGAGGTAAAAAGTACTGGTCCTGTACCAGTGAGATGCACTGAGTCAGTGACGGCGAGTTTTTTTAGCTCTTCATGCCACCAAGATCGTGCGTCGCAGAAGCGATTTGGACCTCTGACAGTGGTCGAGGCGTGAATTCCCCAACCGACTAAACCGTCACCGCCTCGCACCCACGAAAGTGGCTGCGCATCTGGGAACAATTCCAATAATGGAAGGTGGTCACCAAGACGTGCGGTTGTGACAGAAGTCAGTTGGGGCACGACGAAACGTTATCGACGAACTAAACGCCATACGAGCGGAAGCGAAGTTCCCGCGATGGCAATCTTTAGTACTTCACCAATAATGAATGGAGTGAATCCGGCTGCAATTGTCCAAGACCAACTCTTGTTCGTGTAGTTCTGCAGCCAGAAAAGGCCGAAGGAGAAGATGATGACATCGCCTAGTAACATTGCAGGAAGTGCTGAACGAACCTTCTGGTCCCACTTTCGACCCGCGAGGGCGCCGACAACGAGTGAGGCAACGAGCATCCCTACGAGATAGCCACCTGTTGGTCCGGTGAGGTGTGCCAGGCCGTGTCCGCCACTGGCAAATACTGGGGCTCCAGCAATTCCGATAATTAGATAGGTAATCAAAGTTGTAAGACCGAGTGTTGATCCATAGCCAGCTCCGATGAGCAGAACTCCAAGAGTTTGGCCGGTGACTGGAATCGGTGATCCAGGAACTGGGATTGCGATTTGGGCAAGACCTGCGATGAACAAGGCCCCGATGGTGACCAGGAGTGCATTGGAATATGTCGTTGAGCGTGGAAATACAGCGCTTCTCAGTGTGGCAGTGGTGGACATTCTTCTCCTTATGTTCCGTCACTCTTCAGCAGAGTTTTGATTTGTGGGGCGAGCCTACTCTGCAGGAGAATAACGCCATGTCCCGCGCCAATCTCGATAAAGATCCAGATGAAGTTGCGGCAATGTTTGACGGCGTTGCCAAGCGCTACGACCTAGTAAATGACCTTCTAAGTCTTGGTAGGACCAAGGCATGGAGGAAAGCGGCAACCAAGATCATCGCGCCAAAGGCCGGAATGAAGATTCTGGATCTAGCCGCAGGTACGGGTTCCTCGAGTCAGCCTTTGGCTGATGCAGGCGCGGAGGTGATTCCGGCCGACTTCTCCGATGGGATGCTGGCTGCAGGGCGAAAAACTCGGCCAAATCTGCCCTTTACCAAGGCCGATGCCCTCAAGTTGCCCTTTGAGGCCAATACTTTTGACGTGGTCACGATTTCATTTGGCCTACGAAATACGGCCGATATAGATAAAGCTCTGACCCAGATGCTCAAAGTGTCCAAACCTGGTGGCCATTTAGTCGTTGTTGAGTTCTCACACCCGGTCTGGCGTCCGTTTCGTACCATTTATACGAATTACATCATGCGCCTCCTACCGGTGATCGCCAGGATTTCATCCAGCAACCCCGATGCCTACATCTATCTTGCCCAATCGATTCGGGCATGGCCTGATCAAGGGGCACTGGCTGCCCGCATCACTGGTGCGGGGTGGAGTGAAGTGAGTTGGACTAATTTAACTGGTGGGGTTGTCGCAGTTCACAGAGCAGTGAAGGCTTAAGCGGTAAAGGTATGCCCCTCACGAGCCTAGGATTTCCTACATTATGACTTCGACATCTAACCCGTACATTCCGATCTTCGTTATCGGCGCTATAGGTTTCGGTTTTGCAGCATTCTCTGTTCTTGTTACTTCATTTACTGGCCCTAAGAGATACAACCGGGCAAAAGCAGAGGCGTACGAATGTGGCATTGAGCCAAGTCCGCAAGCCGCCGAAGGCGGACGCTTCCCCGTGAAATATTTCTTAACTGCGATGCTATTTATTATCTTTGATATTGAAATTGTCTTCCTTTATCCATGGGCAGTAACTTTCGACAAGTTGGGCTTATTCGGTTTGGTTGAAATGGGAATCTTCATTGCCACAGTATTTGTCGCCTACGCCTATGTTTGGCGCCGCGGCGGACTGGAGTGGGATTAATCGTGGGTCTAGAAGAGAAGTTACCCAGCGGATTCCTATTAACTAGCGTTGAAAAACTTGCGGGCTACATGCGCAAGAGTTCGTTGTGGCCGGCAACTTTTGGACTGGCTTGCTGCGCAATTGAGATGATGGCCGCAGGTGCGGGTCGATACGACTTGGCCCGTTTTGGAATGGAAGTCTTCCGCGCCTCGCCTCGTCAAGCAGATCTAATGATCGTCGCCGGTCGCGTCTCCAACAAGATGGCTCCAGTATTACGTCAGATCTACGATCAAATGGCCGCACCAAAGTGGGTTATCGCGATGGGCGCGTGCGCATCCTCGGGCGGAATGTTCAACAACTACGCAATCGTTCAAGGCGTTGATCATGTTGTTCCCGTAGACATTTATTTACCTGGTTGCCCACCGCGACCTGAGATGTTGATGGATGCAATCTTGAAATTGCACGAACAAATCAGCAACGAAAAGCTTGGATCTAACCGTGCGCAGGTCATCAGAGAAGTAGAAGCCGCAGCGATGGCAGCCAAGCCGACCATTCAGTTGAAGGGGTTGCTCGCGTGACGAAAGAGAAGGATTTATCAGTAGGACATGGATTATTTGGCACTTCAGGTACTGGTGACACTTCAGGATTTGGCGGGCTAGTTCGCTCTGTGGCTAAACCAGGCTCTAGTGAGCGCCCTTATGGCGGTTATTTTGATGATGTTGCCGATGATCTCGAGCGCGCGTATCCAGATTTTTCTGATGCCATCGAGCGCGTTGTTGTCGATCGTGATGAACTCACTCTGCATGTAAAGCGCGAAAAGATTGCCGAAGTTGCGCTCATTTTGCGTGACAAATTGCTATTCGAAATGTGCCTAGGGGTAAGCGGTGTTCACTACCCAAATGAAACCGGACGCGAACTGCACGTGGTCTATCCACTACTTTCGATGACTCGCAACCAACGCATTCGCCTCGAGGTTTCAATCCCCGAATCCGATCCACACCTTCCTTCCTTGGTCGAAGTTTGGGGCGGCAACAACTGGAACGAGCGCGAAACTTTCGACATGTTCGGAATAATTTTTGACGGACATCCCGGTCTTACTCGCATCTTGATGCCAGATGACTGGCGCGGGCACCCGCAAAGAAAAGACTATCCACTGGGTGGAATTCCAGTTGAGTACAAAGGCGCAACAGTGCCACCTCCCAATGAGCGCAGGTCATACCGATGAGCACAATGCAAGATCCATACGCATCCTCTCGCGAGACTACCGAAGGAACAGTTTTCTCCGTAACTGGTGGGGATTGGGACTCACTCGTTACTGAAATTGGAGCGACGAAGGAAGAACGCGTCGTCGTCAACATGGGCCCGCAACATCCCTCAACGCACGGTGTATTGCGTCTTGTCCTTGAACTTGAAGGCGAGACGGTAACCGAGCTTCGCGCGGGGATCGGCTACCTTCACACCGGAATTGAGAAGAACGCCGAATATCGAAGTTGGACTCAGGGCGTTACCTTTGTCACTCGTATGGATTACTTGGCTCCGCTTTTTAACGAGACGGCCTACTGTCTTGGTGTTGAAAAGCTTCTAGGAATTACTGATGACGTTCCAGAGCGCGCCAGCGTAATCCGCGTCATGATGATGGAGTTCAATCGAATCTCATCGCACATGGTTGCTCTGGGTACTGGAGCTCTCGAACTTGGCGCTCTTTCACCAATGATCTTCTGTTTCCGCGAGCGGGAGAAATGCCTGGATGTTTTCGAAATGGTCGCTGGTCTACGCATGAATATGGCCTATGTGCGCCCAGGTGGCGTGGCTCAAGACCTTCCACCAAACGCACTTTCGAAAATTCGCGAAGTAGTTAAAGAACTTCGCCGCGATTTCAAGGACAACGACAGCATCCTCATCGGAAACACCATTTGGATGGGCCGTACGGCCGGAGTCGGGTACTTAGACCTTGCTGGATGCACCACTTTGGGTATTACTGGCCCCGTCCTTCGATCCACCGGCATGCCATGGGATCTGCGCAAAATGCAGCCTTATTGCGGATACGAGGATTATAACTTCGATGTTGTAACTGCAGACACATGCGATGTGTACGGACGCTTCCTTATCCGCATGAACGAGTTGGAGCAGTCGCTTCGAATTATCGAGCAATGTGTTGACAAGTTAGAGAAGCTTCAAGGCGCTCCGGTAATGGTGGCCGACAAGAAAATTGCTTGGCCATCGCAGTTGGCACTTGGCGGAGACGGCCTCGGTAATTCACTCGAGCACATTCGCGACATCATGGGCGAGTCCATGGAATCACTTATCCACCACTTCAAATTGGTGACTGAGGGATTCCGAGTTCCTGCCGGTCAGGTCTATGCAGCCGTCGAATCACCTCGCGGCGAACTCGGAGTCCATTTGGTGTCCGATGGCGGAACCAAGCCATACCGTCTTCATTTCCGCGAACCTTCCTTTAATAACCTTCAATCAACTTCTGCAATGTGCGAAGGCAGTCTGATTGCCGACGTCGTGGCCGCTGTTGCTTCTATCGATCCTGTGATGGGCGGTGTTGATCGCTAATGGCGTTTACTGATCAAGATATTCACGTGATGGATTCCATCATCAAACGCTATCCGCGGTCCCGTTCGGCGATTATGCCTTTGCTTCATTACGTTCAATCTCGAGAAGGCTTTATAACCAACGAAGGTATTGAACTCATTGCCAAGAAACTCGAACTCGCGACCGCTGAAGTTTCAGCGGTCTCTACTTTTTACACCCAATACAAGCGCAAGCCCGTCGGGGAGTATCACGTCGGCGTTTGCACCAACACTCTCTGTGCCGTCATGGGCGGGGACGCGATATTTGCAGGGCTTAAAGATCATCTCGGGTTGGAAAATGACGGCGTTACCGAGGACGGCAAAGTTTCCCTCGAGCACATCGAGTGCAACGCTGCATGTGATTACGCGCCTGTCGTAATGGCCAACTGGGAGTTTTACGACAATCAGACGGTTCAATCGGCAAAGGATCTCGTTGATGCGATACGTGAAGGCAACCCACCAGCACCAACGCGTGGACCTAACTCACTGCCAACCTGGAAAGAAAATTCTGCAGTGCTTGCTGGCTTAAGTGATGGTCGAGCTGGCGAAGGTGTTCAGGCCGGAGAGCCTTCATTGCTTGGTTTGAAACTTTCCAAGAATCAGAACGGGGCCAAATAATGACAACGCTGACCCCGGTGCTTTCTGCGCATTGGGACGAGAAGGATTCGTTCACTATTGCTGGTTACAAGCGCCATGACGGATACAAAGCCGCCGAAAAAGCTTTGAAGATGGAACCAGATGCAGTAATTCAATTAATTAAAGACTCTGGGTTGCGCGGCCGTGGTGGCGCGGGATTCCCCACCGGTATGAAGTGGGGATTTATCCCGCAGGGCGATAACAAGGATCACTATCTAGTTGTTAACGCCGACGAATCAGAACCTGGTACCTGCAAGGACATGCCACTTCTTCTTGCAAATCCTCACGTTCTCGTTGAAGGCATGATCATCGCCTCCTATGCCATTCGAGCCAAGTACGCCTTCGTCTACGTCCGCGGTGAAGTCACCCACGTTGTTCGCCGTGTTCAACAGGCGATTCAAGATGCATACGCCGCCGGATACTTAGGTAAGAATATTTTCGGTAGCGGAGTCGATCTCGAATTGGTACTTCACGTCGGAGCCGGTGCATACATATGCGGGGAAGAAACTGCTCTTTTAGATTCACTCGAAGGATTCCGCGGCCAACCACGTTTGCGTCCTCCATTTCCTGCTATTGCAGGTCTCTACGCACGACCGACGGTCGTGAACAACGTTGAATCGATTTCTTCTGTCCCTTCGATTATCAATCGTGGCGCCGAATGGTTCTCTTCGATGGGAACTGAAAAGAGCAAGGGGATGACCATCTATTCCCTCTCTGGCCATGTCACCAATCCAGGCCAAATTGAGGCCCCACTTGGCATCACCTTGCGCGAACTGTTGGATTTGGCAGGGGGTGTCCGTGAAGGCCATCAATTGAAGTTCTGGACTCCAGGTGGATCTTCAACCCCGATATTTACAGCGGCTCAACTTGATACTCCGTTGGATTATGAAGGCGTCGCCGCGGCCGGCTCGATGCTCGGAACTAAGGCTTTGCAGATCTTCGACGAAACGACATGTGTGGTACGTGCTGTCCTTAGATGGTCCGAATTCTACAAGCATGAGTCATGCGGAAAATGCACTCCTTGTCGTGAAGGTACCTATTGGTTAGTTCAGATCCTGCGCGATCTGGAAAATGGAAAAGGAAGCGAAGCCGATTTGGCTAAATTATTGGATCTGTGTGAGAACATCCTTGGACGTGCATTCTGCGCACTTGGTGACGGTGCTACCAGTCCGATTACTTCATCCATCAAGCATTTCCGCGACGAGTACATTGCGCATTTCACTCACGGGGGATGCCCATTCGATCCGTACGCTTCCACGCTATTTGCAAGCGCGAAAGCAGGTGCATGACATTGACTACTCAAGAGCAAACAGCACAAGTGGTGGATTTGATCACCGTTGTTATTGATGGATTTGAAGTTAGTGTTCCCAAAGGCACTCTGGTAATTCGAGCCGCTGAGAAACTTGGAATTCAGATTCCACGGTTCTGCGACCACCCGTTGCTGGATCCAGTTGGAGCATGCCGACAGTGCTTGGTAGATATTGAAATCAACGGTCGCGC
The DNA here is from genome assembly GCA_025355665.1 of Actinomycetes bacterium. Lineage (GTDB taxonomy): Bacteria > Actinomycetota > Actinomycetes > Nanopelagicales > Nanopelagicaceae > QYPT01. Next base: position 17,954 of record JANXZF010000024.1, on the reverse strand, counting down.
ATTTCCAAAGCCTCAAGCCTCCTGCACGATTCCCGTAGAACCAGGGATGATCGTCAAGACTCAATTGACATCCCCTGTGGCTGAAAAGGCGCAAAAAGGCAATATGGAGTTTCTGCTCATCAACCATCCCTTGGATTGTCCTGTCTGCGATAAAGGTGGGGAGTGTCCGCTCCAGAATCAAGCGATGAGTAACGGCCGTGCCGATTCTCGCTTTGATGGCACTAAGCGCACATTCGAAAAGCCAATCAATATTTCCTCGCAGGTTTTACTCGATCGCGAACGTTGCATTCTTTGTGCGCGGTGCACACGTTTCTCAGATCAGATCGCGGCCGATCCATTTATCACCTTGAACGAGCGAGGTGCACTTCAGCAAGTTGGCATCTACGAGAACCAACCATTTGAGTCCTACTTCTCTGGCAACACCGTGCAAATTTGCCCAGTAGGCGCGCTAACTGGGGCTTCCTACCGCTTCCGTGCGCGCCCTTTTGATTTGGTTTCCACCCCATCTGCCTGCGAGCACTGCGCGTCGGGTTGTTCCCTTCGTACCGATGTCCGTCGCAGCAAGACGCTGCGTCGCCTTGCAGGCGATGACCCTGAGGTAAATGAAGAATGGAATTGCGATAAGGGTCGTTGGGCTTTCAAGTACGTGACCGCACCTGACCGCCTCACACATCCCATGGTTCGCGATGCATCTGGTGAATTGCAGGTTGCATCATGGCCAGAGGCAATCGCTGCTGCCGCCAACGGTTTGCGCGGAAAACGAGCAGGTGTCCTTGTCGGCGGTCGAGTTACGGTCGAAGATGCGTACGGATACAGCAAATTTGCTCGAGTGGCCCTTGGAACAAACGACATTGATTTCCGCGCTCGCATCTCAAGCGATGAAGAGCGCGAATTCTTGGCTGCAAAGGCTGTCGGGTCAAAAACATCAAACGCCGATATCGATCGCGCCGATTTCGTCTTGCTGGTGGGCTTTGAGACCGAAGAAGAATCGCCAATCGTTTTCTTGCGTATTCACAAGCAGGTCCGAAAGCGCGGTCTGAAAGTAACTGCGATAGCAAGCAAACTTTCGATCGGCAATGAAAAGCTCAAGGCGAATTTCATATCGGTAGCCCCTGGGACAGAAGCCGAGGCAATTGCCAAGCAAGAACTCACCGCACAGTCGGTGATTCTGGTTGGCGAGCGCGCAAGCGAAAGTGCCGGTGCACTCTCGGCGGTTGTTGCCCTAGCGGATCGCACAGGCGCCAAAGTTGCCTGGATTCCTCGCCGTGCTGGAGAGCGCGGAGCGCTTGAAGCCGGAGCCATTGGCAATGTTTTGCCTGGAGGGCGTCCAGTCACAGACGCCGCCGCACGTGCAGATGTATCTGCAGTGTGGGGCGTGGAGAAGTTGCCAACCGAAATTGGATTGAGTAGCGAAGATATTTTCGCAGCCGTTAACTCAGATCAAATTCACGCACTGGTGGTCGGCGGGATTGATCCTCGCGATTCAGGAAATAACGCTGCGGCGATAAAGGCGCTCAAAAGTGCCTTCGTTGTGAGCTTAGAAATCCGACCAAGTGAGGTCACAAAGATTGCTGACGTAGTGCTACCTGTTGCAGCCGTTCCAGAAAAATCCGGTTCATTTATGAATTGGGAGGGCCGCTCACGATCCTTTGAAGTTGCCGTCCCTGATTCATTGAATAGGTCTGATGTTCGAATTCTTTCGATGATTTCCGAAGAGCTCGCTCGCCCCATCGGAATCACATCAGTGAAATCGGCCGCTAAAGAGTTTGCTTCCTTTGGCGACTGGGATGGGGAAAGAGCGCCATTTGCGGCAGTCCCTCCTATTGAACAAATCAAGATCAACCCTGACCAAGCGCGCCTTACTTCATGGCGGAGATTGCTTGATGAAAGCTCATTGCAAGAAGGCGAAGACAATTTGGCTGGCACTGCTAGAAAGAGTGTCGTTGTTATTTCGACAAAGCGAGCAACTGCCCTTGGAGTAGCCGATGGCGATTCCGTGCGAGTCTCGAACGAGCACGGTGCGATAGTTTTGCCCGTTCTTATTGAGGCAATTCACGATGATGCTGTTTGGTTGCCACGCAATTCGCGTGGCTCACATGTACTTGCAACTCTTGGTGTCGCAAGCGGTTCTCTCGTAACGGTGGTGAAGGACTAATGACTACAGCAGAAATCCTCGGTCAAGACCCAGGCTGGATAATTCTAGTTAAGGGCGTCTTCGTTTTCCTTATTGCCGTGCTGGCAACACTGATGGCCATCTGGGCAGAACGTCGAATTGTTGCTCGCATGCAGATGCGAATCGGACCCAACAGAGTTGGTCCTCAAGGTTTGCTTCAAAGTCTCTCGGATGGCGTGAAGTTAGCGCTGAAGGAAGATTTGATTCCTGCCGCTGCTGACAAGATCGTCTTCATTATTGCCCCAATTATTAGCGCGACAACGTGCTTTATGTCCTTCGCTGTTATTCCGATGAGTGGGCCGGTTTCATTGTTCGGTCACAAGACCGCGATGCAGATGACCGACCTTCCGGTTGGCGTTCTATACGTTCTGGCGATTGCATCGGTAGGCGTATACGGAATCATCCTCGCGGGTTGGTCGTCAGGTTCGACATACCCACTTCTTGGCGGCCTTCGATCCAGTGCACAGGTAATTTCATATGAAGTTGCGATGGGCCTTTCGTTGGTTGCAGTTTTCATTTACGCCGGCTCGATGTCGACCTCAGAAATTGTGGCCGCCCAACAAAAGTGGTGGTATTCCATAGTTCTCTTCCCATCCTTTGTTATCTATGCGATTTCCATGGTGGGCGAAACCAACCGAGCGCCGTTCGACCTAGCTGAAGCCGAAGGCGAGCTTGTCGGTGGATTCCACACTGAATATTCATCTTTGAAGTTCGCACTCTTCTTCTTGGCTGAGTATGTAAATATTGTCGCAGTCTCTGCACTGGCTACCACGCTCTTCCTCGGTGGCTACCACGCTCTTCCTGGCCTTACATTTACTGAAAGCTGGCTTGGTGGCTGGTTCACAATCGTCTGGTTCTTTGCAAAGGTGATTTTCTTCTTCTTCATCTTCGTTTGGTTGCGCGGCACGTTGCCACGCCTTCGTTATGACCAGTTCATGAAATTTGGCTGGAAAGTATTGATCCCGGCAAGTTTGTTCTGGATCTTGATTGTGGCGACAATGCGAGTCATGTCTTTGCGTGGCACATCACGTGGAGGCGTTCTCGGATTTGCAGTGGGAATTGTTCTCGTCGTCTTGATAGGAAGTTTCGCCTACGACTCGGCAAAGAAACGAAGCGAGTTAGTTCCCGAAGCGCAAATCCCAGAGCCATCATTCCCGGTACCTGCCATTCCGACTTCAAATGGGCCAAGTGCACAATCGGAGGTCTCGCATGGCTGAGAACCATGAAGTAGAGCGCACTTACCGAGATCTCGGCTTAGTGGCAGTGCCTACCGAACCTGTTACAACCGAAGGCGCAAGGAGTTTCCCTAAGCAGATGAAGGGCTTCTGGGTTACCTTCAAAACAATGTTTAAGAAGGTAAATACTGTTGAATACCCCGATGTTAAGGAACCGACCGCGCCTCGCTTCCATGGACGCCATCAACTCAATCGTCACCCAGATGGATTAGAAAAGTGCATCGGCTGCGAGTTATGTGCTTGGGCATGTCCTGCAGATGCCATTTATGTTGAAGGTGAATCAAACACTGAAGAACATCGCATGTCTCCAGGAGAGCGCTACGGCAAGGTTTATCAAATCAACTATTTACGCTGCATTTTTTGCGGAATGTGCATCGAAGCCTGTCCGACTCGGGCTTTGACGATGACCAACGAATACGAGCTTGCTGACGATTCTCGTAGCAAGTTGATTTTTGAAAAGGCCGATCTTCTTGCCCCATTACGCGATGGAATGCTGATGCCACCGCACCCCATGTATCCAAACATGGACGACACGAATTACTACAAGGGCGATGTACTTGGATTTCATCCGTCGCAGGAGGTGCAGAAGTGATAAGCCTTGCACTTGAGGTCGGTAAGACTGCAGCGCCCGAGGCGGCAATGTTTTGGATTCTGGCGCCGTTTGCCGTGATCGCGGCTCTTGGCATGCTTCTAGTCAAGAAGGCCGTTCACTCGGCAATCTTGATGGCATGGGTCATGATCACTTTGGCCATCTTCTACATTGCTCAAGGCGCCCTTTTTCTCGGAATCGTGCAAGTTGTTGTCTACACCGGCGCAGTCATGATGCTCTTCCTCTTCATCCTCATGCTTGTCGGAGTCGATTCTGCCGACTCGCTGAAGGAGACAATTAAAGGGCTCCGTCCAATCGCGATTTTGGCATTCATCGGATTTGGCGGTTTACTCGTTTCATTGATCGGCCGGGCAACTCTTGGTCACCAGATCGTGGGATTGGATAGTGCGAACGCCAACGGAAATGTTCCGGCTTTGGCCGAACTTCTCTTCTCAAAGTATGTGTGGGCATTTGAAGTTGTCTCTGCACTGCTTATTACCGCGGCCCTTGGAGCGATGGTTCTGGCCCACAACCACCGAGTTCACCAGCGACCAACCCAGCGCGACCTTTCAATCTTGCGATTTCGCACTGGATCGCTCGCGGAAACTGCGGGCCTGGCGAATCCAGGTGTTTACGCACTACATAATGCCGTTGACGTCCCAGCGCTCCTACCAGATGGAAGCGCCGCGCCCACATCGATTTCAGCAATGCTGGAAGCTCGTGGGGACGTGATCGACTCAAGCCCGTTCCAACTTGGCCAAGCAGAAGAGTCGGAAGGGGAAGACAAGTGAATCCAGCCAATTACCTATACGTAGCAGCACTTCTCTTCACTATTGGTGCAATCGGCGTGGTAGTTCGTCGAAACGCGATAGTCGTCTTCATGTGCATTGAGCTCATGCTAAACGCGGCAAATTTGGCGTTCGTAACTTTCGCCCGAATTAACGGAAATCTTGATGGGCAAGTGATGGCTTTTTTCACGATGGTGGTTGCCGCGTGTGAAGTCGTTGTTGGCCTTGCAATTATCGTGACGATATATCGATCACGTCGTTCGGCATCAGTTGACGATGCCAGTTTGCTGAAGCGGTGACCCGATGACAAGTAACTTGCTCGTTTACCTGATTGCATTGCCGCTCTTTGGATCGGCAATACTTATGCTGGCAGGACGTCGATCCGATAAGTGGGGCCATCTATTTGCCACTGCGTTGTCCGCGAGTTCGTTCGGGGTTGGCCTCTATCTCTTTTCGCAGATGCTTTCGCGATCGGGTGGCAACCGCGCTGTAACTCAAAATCTTTTTAGTTGGATTTCCGTTGGGACCTTCCAGGTGAATGCCGGCTTGATGCTCGACCAGCTTTCTATCTGCTTCGTTCTTCTTATCACCGGAGTCGGTACCCTGATTCATATTTATTCGATCGCGTACATGTCTCATGACCTAGATCGTCGACGTTTCTTCTCTTACTTGAACTTTTTCATCGCTGCGATGCTTTTGCTTGTTCTGGGCGATTCCTACCTCAACCTTTATGTCGGCTGGGAAGGCGTTGGCCTTGCCTCGTATCTACTTATCGGGTTTTGGAATCAGAAACCCACGTACGCGACTGCGGCAAAGAAGGCCTTCGTTGCAAACCGCGTGGGTGACCTCGGACTCTCGCTGGCCATCATGATTTCCTTTGCCACCCTTGGCACCGTTTCTTTTGCAGGGGTTAAGGCGCATGCTGGCCAAGCATCCACCGCGTCGTTAACAGCAATCGGAATTATGTTGCTGGTCGCCGCTACTGGTAAATCGGCCCAATTCCCCTTACAGGCGTGGCTCGGGGACGCAATGGCTGGCCCAACCCCAGTGTCCGCATTGATCCATGCGGCAACGATGGTTACAGCTGGTGTCTATTTGATTGTTCGCTCAAACTTTATCTTTGATGCCGCTCCAACTGCTCAACTTCTGGTTGCCATTATCGGTGCAATCACGCTTCTCTTCGGCGCAGTGATCGGCATGGCCAAAGATGACATTAAGAAGGCACTGGCCGCTTCCACTATGTCGCAAATTGGATACATGATCTTGGGCGCCGGTCTTGGCCCCGTTGGTTACGCCTTCGCGATCATGCATCTGCTCACTCACGGTTTCTTCAAGGCAGGAATGTTCCTAGGTGCAGGATCAGTCATGCACGGTATGGATGACGAAGTGAATATGCGTCGTTACGGCGGCCTTCGAAAATTTATGCCAATCACTTTTGCGACATTTGGACTTGGATACCTAGCGATCATCGGAGTTCCGCCATTCGCGGGCTTCTATTCGAAGGACAAGATCATTGAGGTCGCCTTCAATATGGGTGGGATTAAGGGAGTAACTCTCGGTGGCGCCGCGATGTTGGGCGCTGCAATCACCGCGTTCTACATGACCCGTGTTGTAGTGATGACCTTTGCAGGAAACAAGCGTTGGGATGAGAAAGCACATCCCCACGAATCTCCTGCCATGATGTGGATTCCGATGGTTCTTCTCGCCGTTGGCTCGGTTGCCTCCGGATTCATTTTCACTCACGGAAATTCGCTAGTTAACTGGTTGGCACCAGTTGTGGCTCCGAACCCAGAGCATCACAGCGAAATGTTGAAGCCCGCAGTCGTCTCGATTATGGCTCTGGTGGCGGTGTTGATCGGCATAGGAATTGCAATCATGAAGTATCTGCGTAAGGACGTGCCGGTCGTCGCTCCCGAGAATGTTTCAATCTTCACCAAGATTGCTCGAAGGGACTTGCTGCAAGATGACTTCAATGAGGCCGTCTTTATGCGCCCGGGACAGAAACTCACTCAGGGTCTCGTAGTAGCTGATAAAGCCTTAATTGACGGGGCTGTTCGAGGTGTTGCGCGAATGACTGTGGGGACAGGCTCGACGCTTCGAAACACTCAGACTGGTTTTGTCCGAAGTTATGCCATGTGGATTTTGCTCGGAGCAATCGGCTTAATTGCCGCGATATGGGTGGTCACACTGTGATGAATAGCGCTAACTGGTTAACATCTCTTGGCGTGCTGCCATTGCTTGGCGCGGTTTTGATTAGCGTGCTTCCGAAGGCGAACGACTTGCTGGTTAAGCGCGTGGCCCTAGCCACGACCCTGGTTGTAGCGGGGACAGCTATTGCGATGGCCACTCAGTTCCAGCGAGACAACGTAAATTTCCAATTCGTCGAAACGCATTCGTGGATACCTTCACTCGGCATTAACTATGCTGTTGGCGTAGATGGCATTGCTCTGGTGTTGATTTTGCTCTCGGTTTTGTTAGCTCCAATCGTTGTGCTGGCTGGCTGGAACGAAGCAGTCGGTGGGCGATGGAGCGTTAAGACTTTCTACGTTCTCATGCTTGTTCTTGAAACCATGATGATCGGGGTATTTGCCTCGACTGATGTATTCCTCTTTTACGTTTTCTTCGAGGCAATGCTCGTGCCGGTTTACTTCCTCATTGGCGGATACGGAACCGGCGCACGATCTGCCGCGGCGGTGAAGTTCCTTATTTACAGTCTTTTTGGTGGGTTGCTGATGCTCGCCTCGATCATCGCACTCTATGTTCTCTCCGGCGAGCAAGGTGGACATACATTCGACATAAATGCCCTTGCGCATCTTCACATGAGTTCGATGACGCAGAATGTTCTGTTTATCGGATTCTTCATCGCATTCGCCATTAAGGCGCCGGTATGGCCGTTCCACACGTGGTTGCCAGATGCAGCCGAGGCGGCGACCCCTGGAACATCCGTCTTGCTACTTGGTGTCCTTGATAAAGTCGGAACGTTCGGAATGATCCGCTACTGTCTGACTCTCTTCCCACACGCAACCAAGACCTTCACTCCGGTAATCTTGGTGTTGGCAGTAATTTCCATTATTTACGGGGCTTTCTTGGCTATTGGCCAGACCGACTTCAAGCGCCTGATTGCCTTCACTTCAATTTCCCACTTCGGTTTCATCATGATGGGAATTTTTGCAATGACTTCGCAAGGTCATTCGGGTGCAACCCTTTATATGTTCAACCATGGATTCTCGACAGCAGCCCTTTTCTTGGTTGCAGGCTGGATGAGTTCACGGCGAGGTTCCTCGAGGATTGCTGACTTTGGCGGGCTTCAGCGAGTTACTCCCGTAATGGCTTGGGTTTTCTTCTTCGCTGGAATGTCGAGTCTGGCTCTTCCTGGTCTTTCAAGTTTCGTAAGCGAGTTCTTGGTTCTAGTTGGAACGTATACACGCTACCCAGTTGCCGCGGTGATCGGTGCCTTCGGAATTGTTCTAGCGGCCTTATACATCTTGATTCCAGTGCAACGCGCACTGCACGGACCAGTGACTGAAGGCAACGAGCATTTGCTGGACCTTAATCTCCGCGAAAAGGTGGCAATCGCTCCGGTAATCGCCGTGATCTTGTTCCTCGGGTTTTATCCCTCACCTCTGCTTCGAGTAATTAATCCTGCAGCGGCGCATTCGATCGCACAAGCAGGCTACAGCGATCCGCTTCCTTCAATCGACAAGGCTGGTAAGTAAATGGATACGTTCGTCGCTCCGGCACTGTCGTACTCACTTCTATCACCCATTTTGATTGTTCTCGGTGGCGCAGTGCTTGCCGTCCTAGTAGAGGCTTTTGTTTCTCGACTAATCCGCCCAGTTGCACAGTTGAGCATCACACTAGGTACCCTGGTCTTGTCTCTTGCGCAAGTATTCAGAATCCGCCACGCGTCTTCATTGACCGCCGCGATGGGCTCTGTCGCAATCGACGGTCCGGCCATTTTGCTTCAGGGTTCCATTCTTGTAATCGCAATTCTTGGTGTTTTCCTGATTGCAGATCAAGAGCATTTCACCGGCCTGGCCGCTGCGATCCCTGGTTCTTCTGAGGAGCGCGAGGCAGTTAAGAGCGGTGAAAAGGTAACTGAGGTCTACCCTCTAACTCTCTTTGCAGTGGCCGGCATGCTTCTTTTTCCAATTGCAAATGACCTCATAACTCTTTTTGTGGCACTCGAAGTGCTTTCTTTACCTCTGTATTTGATGGCGGGCCTGTCTCGTCACCGTCGACTCCTTTCGCAGGAAGCTGCACTTAAGTACTTCTTGCTTGGCGCCTTTTCATCGGCCTTCTTCCTCTTTGGTGCAGCATTCCTTTACGGTTACTCCGGCTCGGTATCGTTGGCAGGTATCCATGACGCCATAGAGTCAAGCCCGGGGAATATCGTCCTTCTACTTATCGGAATGTCATTTCTATCTGTCGGGCTTCTCTTTAAAGTTAGCGCCGTTCCATTTCATGCGTGGACACCGGACGTCTATCAGGGTGCTCCAACGCCAGTAACTGCATTTATGGCGGCTGCAACAAAGGTTGCAGGATTTGGCGCAATGCTTCGAATCTTCTACACCGCCTTTGAAAATTCCTATTGGGATTGGCGTCCTCTCCTTACTGTAATCGCGATTATTACGATGCTCTTCGGAGCCATCGTTGCCATCGCTCAACGCGATATCAAGCGCATGCTTGCATACTCATCAATCGCGCACGCAGGTTTCTTGATTACAGGCATTCTGGCATTGAACAAGTCAGGACTTGATGCCACCATCTTCTATCTCTTTGCTTACGGTATTGCCACAATTGGAGCATTCGGCATAGTGACATTGGTGCGGGATTCCTCCGGTGAGGTAACCGACCTGAATCGTTGGGCCGGTCTGGGCAAGCGCTCTCCCTTCATTGCCACAGTCTTTGCGACATTGCTCTTGGCCTTTGCCGGAATTCCTCTAACAAGCGGATTCATTGGGAAATTCACCATTTTCTCCGCTGCTTTCGAAAGCGGTAATAAGGCAGTGGTCGTAGTTGGTGTGCTCTCCAGCGCAATAGCGGCTTACTTCTACATTCGAGTTATTGTGCTTATGTTCTTTAGTGATCCCGTGGAGGATGGAACTAGCGTTGTTATTCCTTCATTCTTGACGCGAGTGACAGTAATCGCCTCCTTTGCGGTTACTATCTTCCTTGGCGTATTTCCAACGCCACTGCTTAACTTCATCTCCAGCACGGCTACTTTCTTACGCTAATGACCGCCTTTGGAATACCCGATCTCTCGCCATCCCTTGAAAAAGATCTTCTGGAGGGATTGGGAAAGGTCGAGGATCTGCTCCGCACTCACATTAAAGGTAAATACCCATTGGTGGAGGAGTCATCACGGCATCTCGTTGCTGCGGGCGGAAAGAGATTGCGTCCGCTTCTGACGCTAATTGCTGCTCAATATGGCGATCCAACCAGGTATGAAGTTATTCAGGCGGCGGTTGCCGCAGAGTTAACACACTTAGCAACTTTGTATCACGATGACGTAATGGATGATGCGCTATTGCGTCGCGGCGTTGAAAGCGCCAATTCAAGATGGGGAAACACAGTCGCGATCCTCACAGGGGACTACCTATTTGCGAAGTGCTCCGCGCTCCTAGCCATTCTTGGTCCAGAGGCAGTCCGCCTTCAGGCACAGACTTTTGAAAGACTTGTCATCGGTCAGATTATGGAAACGCAGGGTCCCGATGCAGATCAAGATCCTCTAGAACATTACTTGCAAGTCGTGGCCGATAAGACTGGTTCGTTGATCGCAACGAGCGCGCGATATGGCGCACTTTTTTCTGGTGCGAGCAATGAGATCACCGAGACGGTTACGAAATTTGGTGAAACAATTGGCATCGCATTCCAGCTCGCAGATGATGTGATAGACATATCGAGTGAATCCAAGGATTCAGGTAAGACTCCCGGTACAGATTTGCGAGAGGGAGTGCCAACCCTTGTAACGCTCCGCGTTATGGCTTCCAGTGATCCTAAGGACCGAGAATTGCAGGAATTGTTAAGGGGACCGATTGCATCTGAGACACTTGTTGCAGAAGTACTAGTGGCGCTACGTTCGCACTCTGCCTTGGAAGAATCGCAAGAACAATTGCTCAAAGTTGCCGGCGAAGCGCGCCTGGCATTGAGGCCGTTACCAATTTGTGATGCAACCGCGGCGCTTTTCTCACTATGTGATGCGGTTATTGATCGATCCCACTAATTGGTGGTTCGCACGTTTTCACTAATCCGCTAGGCTATTTGCAAGCCCTACGGAATGGATCGCTATGACAGCGCCGCTTATTCACCCATTTACTTTCGGGGATCGCACCCAATCGGATTTACTCGGTGGCAAAGGTGCCAATCTTGCCGAAATGGTCCGCATCGGTCTCCCAGTTCCGCCAGGTTTTACGATCACAACGCAGGCTTGCCGGGAATATCTGTCAACGGGTGAGATGCCAACGGGTCTTAATCTTGAGATCGAAAATTCATTAAAAGATTTGGAGAGTTCCCTCGGGAAAGTATTTGGTGATGCACAAAAACCTCTTCTGGTTTCTGTGCGATCCGGAGCAAAGTTTTCAATGCCAGGCATGATGGAGACAGTTCTTAACGTGGGAATGACTCCCGAGGTCGCTGCGGCCCTTGCGGTACAAACCGGCAATCCACGCTTTGCGTGGGATTCCTATCGAAGGTTCATTGATATGTACGGTCGAACCGTTTGTGGGATATCACCGGAAGAGTTTCACCGAGTCGAGGCGCGCATCCTTGGTCTTCATGGCGCACAGAGTATTCAAGAACTTGACGTCGCTGGCCTTCAAGCGCTAGCCGATGGCTACATAAGAGAAATGGAGGCCATAACGGCCAAGCCATTCCCAAGTGATCCTCACGAACATTTGATTCAATCTGTGGAAGCAGTATTCCGATCATGGAATTCTGAGCGCGCACAGATATATCGCCGAAGAGAGCGAATTCCGTCCGATCTCGGAACTGCCGTCAATATTCAGAGCATGGTATTTGGAAATCTCAGTGAGGACTCTGGCACGGGCGTTGCATTCACAAGAGATCCGGCAACTGGGTCCACGGGTAGCTACGGCGATTATCTCGAACGCGCACAGGGTGAAGATGTAGTCGCAGGTATACGAAACACCATGTCCCTGGCTCAATTTGCTGAAAAATCGCCGGAAGTAGCCGCTGAATTGGATCGCGTTATGGCTATTCTCGAAGATCACTACCGCGATTTGTGCGATATCGAATTCACCGTCGAAAAGGGCAAACTTTGGATCTTGCAGACTCGCGTAGGAAAAAGAACAGCAGAGGCTGCGTTTAGAATCGCAACGCAACTAGTCGACGAGGGCAAGATCTCGATGGACGAGGCGCTCCTTCGAACGTCTGGGGATCAACTTGCTCAACTGATGTTCCCGCAATTTGATTTGTCCACCTCTGTCAAGGAAATTGCACGCGGCATTCCCGCCTCGCCAGGCGCGGCAGTCGGTGAAGTTGTCTTTGATTCCAGGCGAGCATTTGATCTGGCTCGCAGCGGAAAGAAAGTCATTCTTGTTCGCCGCGAAACGAGCCCCGATGACTTAGTTGGCATGGTGGCATCCGAAGGGATCTTGACGAGTCGTGGCGGGAAGACTTCCCATGCTGCCGTTGTTGCGCGAGGGATGGGAAAGACTGCAGTATGTGGCACTGAAGGTATATCCGTTGACGAGCGTGCCAATTTGTTCACGGCCGGAAGTCTTACGGTGTATGAAGGTGAAACTATTTCGATAGATGGTTCAACCGGAGCGGTATATGCCGGAGTTGTTCAGGTAGTGGCCTCGCCCGTCACTTCATACCTTGAGGGACGATTGGCAGCATCAAGTGATTCCGCCTCGCCTTTGGTAAAGGCGGTTGATCGAATTCTGACTTACGCCGACGAAATTCGTACGCTACGTGTTCGCACAAACGCGGACACCCCAGAGGATGCGATCAGAGCGCGAATTCTCGGAGCCGAAGGCGTGGGACTCTGCCGCACTGAACATATGTTCCTTGGACCGCGAAGGTCTTTTGTCGAGCGCTTGGTGCTCGCCGAAAATGAAGATGTCCAACGCGGTGTAATTGCCGAGATGGAACCATTACAACGAGCCGATTTCGTCGGGATCATGATGGCCATGTCTGGATTGCCCGTCACCGTTCGTTTGTTGGACCCACCCTTGCATGAGTTCCTACCTCCGCTTTCGGAATTATCAGCGCAAATGGCTCGTGCTGAGGCCCTCGGTGAGGAGATTCCAGCTCGAGATCAGGCAATCTTTGCCGCTGTAAAGCGCCATCATGAGTCCAATCCAATGCTTGGACTTCGCGGAGTTCGTCTTGGAATATTGATTCCCGATCTGTACAAGATGCAGGTTCGCGCCTTGGTGCACGCGTATCTAGAAGTTCGAAAGCTCGGGCACAATCCGATGCCGGAAGTAATGATCCCACTTGTGGCAACACAGCGAGAACTTCTCTATTTGCGTGAGACCTTAGAGGAAGAAATTCGGAAAACCTTTGTTGGGACTGGCCAGAGTCTGGATATTCCGATCGGGACAATGATCGAGACACCGCGAGCAGCGATCACAGCGGATCGACTCGGACACTACGCCGACTTTTTCTCCTTTGGAACTAATGACCTAACCCAACTTACATGGGCTTTCAGTCGCGATGATGTGGAGTCATCCTTCTTGCCGCGCTACTTAGATCTTGAGTTACTGCCGTTTAGTCCGTTCGAGTCTCTTGACCAGGCAGGGGTGGGAATTCTCGTTCGAACTGCGACCCAATTGGCTCGCTCCCTTCGTCCGGATTTCAAGCTGGGGGTCTGCGGCGAGCACGGCGGAGATCCGCGAAGCATTCACTTCTTCCATGACCTTGGGCTTGATTATGTTTCGTGTTCGCCGTTCCGGGTCCCGGTTGCAAGACTTGAGAGCGGACGGGCCAAGATCATAAAAAGTTTGGCAGGATCAAGCACCGTCTAAGAAGAATTGCGGCTTGATTTGACTAGATCCATTCCTAGGAAGGTCAGAGCCGCCCAAATAAAAGCGAAGCCGACGATGCGACCTAGTGACATCGGTTCGTGGTTAACCAGTGTTCCAATGGCGAACATGATTGTCGGGATTATGTACTGGAGTAGACCGGTGATCGAAAGCGGTAGTCGAGTTGCTGCGCCGTTGAAAAGCAACAATGGAACGACGGTGATGATTCCTGCGGAGACAAGAAGAAGTGTGAAACCGAGATGTACTCCAAATTGGGCCGTGCCTCGGTGCTCTATCCAAAGGAGGTAGATCATATATGGCGGAAAAGCCAATGCGGTCTCAATGGAAAGCCCCTCAAGGGCCCCCAAATTCAAAGTTTTTTTGAGCAAAGCGTAAGTGCCCCAAGAAATGGCGATAACGAGGGCAATCCATGGCAATGCGGCATATTCAATGGTTATTGCAATAACCCCGATTGCCGCAAGAACGACGGCCAACCACTGGAATTTACGTAGACTCTCGCGGAAGATAAACACTCCAAATGCGATGTTAATCAATGGCGCTATGTAGTAGCCAAGGGATGCTTCCAAAATTCGGTTGACACTAACCGCCCAGATGTACGTTCCCCAGTTGATCCCAAGGAGTAAGGATGTAGCCAACAACATTTTCAGAACGCGCTTATTGCGAAATACCGCGAAGGTCGATTTCAATTCGTTGCGGAAGAAAAGAAGAATAAAACAAAATACTAAAGACCATATTCCTCGGTTGGCCAGAATCTCGAAGGCGCTCGCCTTATGTAGATATTTCCAGTAGAGCGGTAGGAGGCCCCATAATACGTTTGCACTGATTCCATATATCAGCCCGGTCGTGTGATGACTTTTATCTTTAATTCAAATCACCGGTAATTCGTGAACTGGACGGCAAAATCCCACTTTGCGTCTTTGATCATGGCAATCGCTGTTTGTAGATCGTCGCGGCTCTTACTTGTCACGCGAAGTTCGTCGCCTTGTATCTGTGTCTTGATGGATTTTGGCCCTTCATCGCGCAAGAATTTGGCAACTTTCTTCGCATTCTCAGTTGTAATGCCTTCTTTAAGTGGACAGTTTATTTTGTAAACTTTGCCACTAAGTGATGGCGCACTTGGGTCAATATGCCTTAGTGAAACACCGCGCTTTACCAACTTATCTTTGAGCACATCAAGAACTGCTTTTGCGCGCTCCTCGGTATTTGCTTCAATAGAAATCTTTTCGCCTTCGAGATCAAGTTTGGAGCCAGTATTTTTGAAATCGAAACGAGTATCAATCTCGCGGACCGCTTGATTCACGGCGTTGTCTAACTCCATTCGATCTATCTTCGAGACGACGTCGAAACTGCTATCTGATGCCACTTGAGATCTCCTCATCTACTCATTGGTATGTCTCAGATCGTTATCATCGCAGTTTAAGTGAGTTAATCTCACTCAAATATTGAGATACCGATTGGTAACTCTGTTTCCTTGTAATGAACATCACGACACTTTTGGTTAGCTCAAACTTCGTGAATAGGTAGATTATGCCCCTTCCCACCGCTGATCGCTAAAGGAGAGTCAATGACGACATCAACGGTAACGAATGAAAAGTTGCTGCTATGGGTGGACGAAGTAGCCGCCCTGACCCAACCCGATGATATTTACTGGTGTAACGGGAGCGAAGATGAATGGGAGGCAATTACTGCCGGGCTCGTTGAAGCCGGAACTTTTGTCCGCCTTGAAAAGAAGCCTAATTCATTTTGGTGTGCTTCAGACCCTTCCGATGTCGCGCGAGTAGAAGACCGCACGTACATCTGCTCGGAGAATGAAGCGGATTCAGGTCCAACGAATAATTGGATGGATCCAAATGAGATGAAGGCAATCCTTACTGACCTCTATCGAGGCAGCATGCGCGGGCGAACAATGTATGTCATTCCTTTTTGCATGGGACCTCTAGATTCTGAACATCCAATGTTTGGTGTGCAAATAACCGATAGCGCATACGTCGTGGCTTCCATGCGGATCATGACCCGAATGGGTGATGCTGCACTTGAAGCGATGGGAAGTGACGGAAGCTACGTGGCTGCATTGCATTCTGTGGGAGCACCACTCGTCGATGGTGCTGCGGATGTTCCATGGCCTTGTAATCCGACCAAGTACATTGTTCAGTTCCCAGAGGACCACGCGATTTGGTCCTACGGTTCTGGATATGGCGGAAACGCACTGCTTGGAAAGAAGTGCTATTCACTCCGAATCGCCTCTGTAATTGGTCGCGACGAAGGATGGCTCGCTGAGCACATGCTCATACTTAAGATCACACCTCCACATGGAAACCCGCACTACATTGCAGCTGCATTTCCTTCGGCATGCGGAAAGACCAACCTGGCAATGCTGGAGCCAACCATCCCCGGATGGAAAGTGGAAGTTCTCGGCGATGACATTGCATGGATGCGTTTTGGGCAAGACGGTCGCCTTTATGCAATGAATCCGGAGGCGGGGTTCTTCGGTGTTGCACCTGGCACCGGATGGGGCACCAACGCAAATGCGATGCGGACTATCGAAAAGGGCAACTCGATCTTCACAAACGTCGCCCTTACTGATGATGGGGACGTCTGGTGGGAAGGTATGACTGATCAACCGCCAGCCCATTTAACCGATTGGAAGATGCGCGATTGGACTCCTGAGTCTGGCGAACTTTCCTCGCATCCAAACTCACGTTTTTGCACTCCCGTCGCGCAATGTCCAATTATTGCTCCTGAGTGGGAGAGCCCAAGCGGCGTTCCAATTTCGGCGATCTTCTTTGGTGGTCGTCGAAAGACAACTGTGCCATTAGTGATTCAGTCCCGAGATTGGGAGCATGGCGTCTTCCTTGGTGCGACATTGTCATCGGAAACTACGGCCGCTGCAACCGGACAAGTTGGGATCGTGCGACGAGATCCAATGGCGATGCTTCCGTTTATCGGTTATCACGTCGGGGATTATTTGAGGCACTGGCTAACTCTTGGCGAAAAGGCCGACCAGTCGAAGTTGCCAAAGATTTTCTACGTCAACTGGTTCCGTCGAGGAGCTGGTGGGAAATTCGTATGGCCCGGTTATGGCGAGAATTCGCGAGTTATCAAATGGGCGATCGAGCAAATTGAAGGCGCCGATGGATCTGTTCCCACCGCCATTGGTCTTGCTCCAAAACCAGGATCTTTGGATGTCGCAGGTCTTGATGTAAGCGATGAAGATATGGCTATCGCACTTAAAGTCGACAAAGACGAGTGGCGCGAAGAAATTCCGCTGATCGAGGAGTGGTTTGCAAAGATCGGTGCGAAACTTCCCAAGCAATTGAATGTGCAGTTGGAAAGGCTAAAAGCACAACTTTAGATAATCGGAAAAAGTGAAAGGCCGAGCTCGAAAGGGGACTCGGCCTTTTGCTTTTAGAAACTATTTGATCAGTTTCCAGTTTCTGGGGCCATCGCACCAGTGAACAAACCAAATTCCGCGGAAAGTTACAGAACCAGTATTTCTGAATTTATGGGGAATGGAGGAGTCGAAACCAATGGAATGGTTCTTGGACAAAGTCAGCATCAAGTCTCCGATGACAACTTCTACTTCACCTTCTAGTGCGTAGGCATATTCGTATCCGTGGTGGGTGGCCAGGGCTCCAGAATCCAGGGATTCGGTGCCGGGTTCGTAAACAATTTCCATGAAGTTCACGGACTTCTCGGAGGTGGCCGCGAGACGTTCCCATTGGATTCCAGATTCAGTTGTAATAAGGCTTCGATTTCCTGGACTAACGGCCGAAATTCGTGCCTGAGATTCATCCCAAACAGCGTGAGGATGTCCAGGGTCGTCGGTATGAACTACGTCGGGAGCTGAAGGGGGGCTGTACGCGCTGATTCCGTTCCAATCAGGTTCAAAAAGAGCGTCCATTGGGACACCAAGGAGATTGGCAAAACCGTAGAGGGTCGCAACCGACGGCTGGGACTTTCCATTCTCTATCTGCGAGACAAAGGAAGGGGAAACGTCTAGCTGCCGGGCGACCTCGCGCAGGGAAAGATCGGCTTTCTGCCGAATTTCCTTAAGCCGTGGGCCTATGAAATCAACGGAACCTCGCACGGGTCCCCCCTCTCCGAATCAGGGTGCGACGTCACCCTTTCTTGGGTTGGCCGCTAACTGGAGCATTA
>JANXZF010000120.1 GCA_025355665.1 Actinomycetes bacterium | reverse complement strand
ATTTTCGAGATCTTCCATCTTCAGTCGCTTTAGGATGTCCACACTCGCCGCACGAACTGCCTTGTATACCGCGATGGAATGCTCGATCGGAAGTTCTGTATATCCAAGGGTCGGGTTCTGCGCCCAGAGCGCCTCGTCATATCCCTGGATGACTGAGCCAGTTGGTTCAGCGATCAATCTACGAAGGCGTGCGTATGACTGGGCTTCGCTGTCGGCCATGTGATGAGCGATCTGTCGTGGGGACCAACCATCAGGAATTTGCTTATCCAGATCGGCAGGTGTAACGACCGCGAATTTTTCAAAGAAGTACTCAGTCGATGCTTCGTACTCTCGAGCGTAATCGTTGATATCCATGTAGGAGATTGTAGGAGAAATGGGTATGACGACGTTGGTAGCCCCGAAGGGATTCGAACCCTCGTAGCTGGCTTAAGAAGCCAGAGTCCTAGGCCGCTAGACGACGGGGCCCTAGTAGTGGTGCGTCTTTCGCTGGGGTACCAGGACTCGAACCTAGACTTACTGAACCAGAATCAGCAGGGCTGCCAATTACCCCATACCCCAAAAGGCGTTCGCAAGGATACCGTAGAAACTACAGGGCCAAGGCCGATGAAATCCGCTCCAGACAAGCACTTTTGCCGAGTAATTCCATGGATTCAAATAGTGGAGGCGAAATCGTGCTTCCAGTAACGGCGATCCGCACCGAGCCAAATGCCACCCGTGGCTTGAGCCCCATCTCATCGATCAGTGAAGATCGAAGCACAGATTCGATAGACGAATGGGTCCATTCGGAGAGCGGAATCAATTCTTCAAGGCTTCTCGTCAACACAGCTTTGGATGCGACGTCGCTGATCTTTGCAACCGATTCCAGATCAACGGTGAAGTCTTTAACGAAAAGGAATTTCAGCATTGCTGGGATCTCGTTTAACTTTGTTATGCGCTCTTGAATGATCGGCAGTGCCGCTTTTACAAGAGCGATTTCTTCCTCTGAACCGGAGATCACTTTTGCATTCTTAAGAAATGGCAGAGCCCAAGTGAGGAAATCATCAAGGGTAAGTTCGCGAATCTTGTCACCGTTGATTGCTTCAAGTTTTTTCATATCGAATTTGGCAGGCGAACTGTGAACGCGTTCTACTGTGAAGAGCTCAGTAAGTTCCTTCATCGTCACGTTTTCACGGTCCTCCCCTGGCGACCAGCCAAGAAGCGCGAGATAATTGCAGATGGCTTCGGGTAAAAATCCCATTTCGCGATACCAAGCAATGGAGACTTCACCGTTTCGCTTCGACAATTTTGCATTGTCTTGTCCCATAACAAACGGCAAGTGGGCAAAAGTCGGAAAATCCTCTTCTTTGAGCCCCATGGCTTGATAAACGCGGATCTGTCGGGGAGTCGATGAAAGCAGATCTTCACCACGCAGAACGTGGGTCACCTTCATCATCACATCATCAACTGCAACGGCGAGGGTATACAGCGGTGATCCATCCCCACGAACCAAGACGAAGTCAGGAACGAATTTGTGATCAAAAGAAACTTCGCCACGAATCTGATCGACGAAAGTGGTTTGCCCATCTGGCATTCGCATGCGAATAACGGGATTTCGACCTTCGGCGCGAAATGCCGCGATGTGGTCTTCGCTCAAGTTGCGACACTGTCCGTCGTAGCCGGGGGCGACATTGGCCGCACGCTGTGCCTCGCGACGGGCCTCGAGTTCCTCGGCTGTACAGAAACAGTAATACGCGTCTTTTTGCTTAAGGAACCTCTCCGCCCACTCGGCATAAATATCGAGTCGTTGCGACTGCATGTAAGGACCGTATGCGCCGCCAACTTCGGGACCTTCATCCCATTGCAGCCCAAGCCAACGAAGAGTGTCAATTGCCGCAGCAATGTACTCATCAGTGACGCGAGTGGTGTCGGTGTCCTCGATGCGGAAGATGAATGTGCCACCCGTGTGTCGGGCGTAGGCCCAATCAAAAAGTGCCGTACGGATATTTCCGACGTGAAGATCGCCAGTTGGCGAGGGGGCAAATCGCACCCGAACTTGTCTTTCAACCATGAATGCTTACCTTATTCGTTAGTTCGCCGAGGCCTTCGATTGAAACGGTTACTGATGCTCTTTCGGGCATGGGACCAATCCCCGCAGGAGTACCGGTCAAGATGACATCCCCAGGAAGCAAAGTCATCACCTGCGTAACAAAATGAATAATGTCAGGCACATTGTTGATCATGTCTGACAATCTTGCAGACTGCTTTACTTCACCGTTGAGGGTTGTCGTGATTTTCTGATCCCTAGGAATAAAATCGGTTTCTATCCACGGTCCAAGTGGGCAGAATGTGTCGAAGCCCTTAGCGCGAGTCCATTGACCATCTTTCTTCTGCAAATCGCGCGCGGTCACGTCATTGCCGATGGTGTAACCGAAGATCACGTCGTGAGCCCGCTCTTTCGGGACGTCTTTGCAGATTCGACCAATGACAATTGCGAGTTCGCCTTCAAAGTCGACGCGATCACTCATAGCCGGCCACGCAATGGTGTCATCGGGGCCAATAACTGATGTGTTGGGTTTTAAGAAAATAATCGGCTCCTCAGGAACTTCCCCGCCCATCTCTTTTGCATGATCGGCATAGTTCTTTCCGATGCAGACGACCTTGCTCCGAGGAAGCACGGGGGCGAGCAAACGCACCTGTGCGAGGGGAACAACTTGGCCCGTGGGCTTCACGCCTGAGTAGAGCGGATCTCCCGTGATAACGGCGATCGAACCATCTCCAAGGACGCCAAATAATGGGTCCTTTCCAAGATCCAACACTGGGTCTGCCAAGGCGGGTGAGAATCGGACTATTCGCATGGGGCTAGGGTATCGCGCCTCAAAGCGCGGAAATTTCACCATCAATATTTACGCGCCAGACCAAGCAATCTGTTGCAAATTCCCGTACGGGTCCCACATCTATCGGTCCCGTACCAACAACAATCACGGCTTCAATTCCCGAAATCTGGCTCGCCATCGCCACCGTAAAGACCGCGGCAATGGAATCGAGTGAAAGCGATGAAGTGGAAATGTTTATCGCGACGTATGTACGACCAGTTGAATCACGAAGCGCTGCGGCTTGCTCAGAACCGGTTCGTCGCTGAGTTGCGATGGCGAGTGTTTCTAGTTTTGCGTCTTCAGGATCTGTGAACTTAGAGCTCATCCCGCTCGCCATCGTCTTCAGGAACTTCTCGCTCGACAATTACGCTGCTGATGCGGCGTCGACGACCCATGGGGCGTTCTGCCGTGATGCTCCAGCCGTTCAGCGAAATAGTGCTTCCGGGAATCGGAACTCGACCTAATTTCTTGGCCATCAATCCTCCGACGGTATCAACATCGTGATACTCACTTTCAGCGATTGTGGTGTTCAATCCACGAGCAAGGTCTTCAACATGCAGGCTCGCCTGTGCTCTGGCTTTGTCTTCGTTGAGCCAAGCAAATCCTTCCTCACCATCGTCGTATTCATCTTCAATTTCCCCGACGATCTCTTCCAAAATATCTTCGATGGTGATCAACCCCGCCGTGCCGCCGTATTCGTCAATGACAATTGCCAAATGGATCTGATCTCGCTGCATTTCTTTGAGCAGTTCGACGGCTGTCTTGCTTTCGGGGACGAAAGTCGCGGGCCGCATGTGCTGTTCAACCTTCTCTGACTGCTCGGCCTCGTGGTGGTCAAGTGCACGCCTTGCTAAATCTTTGACGTAGGCAATCCCGATGATGTTGTCGATGTCGGTGCCGGCGACCGGAACGCGTGAAAAACCAGAACGCAATGCCAGCGTAAGAGCCTGACGCAAGGTCTTATCTCGCTCAATCCAGACCATGTCCGTGCGTGGAACCATTAATTCGCGAACCAATGTATCGCCCAACTCAAAGACAGAGTGGATCATTTCGTGTTCATCGGATTCGACCAGGCCACGTTCGTGGGCTTGATCTACGAGGTCACGAAGTTCGGCTTCGTTTGCAAAGGGTCCTTGGCGAAAACCCTTTCCGGGAGTAATCGCGTTGCCGAGTGCAATAAGAAGTGAGGTGATCGGTCCTAGAAAAGTTGCCAAGTAGAACGCGACGACAGCGCCAGATCGAGCCCATACGTGCGGATTTTGTTTTCCGAGAGTACGCGGACCAACTCCAACGATGACATATGAAAGTACGACCATGATGACAACGGTCAAGAACAATGCCTGGCCACCATCAAAGTCGCGGGAAAGGATGACCGCCAACAAAACCGTGGCGGTGAGTTCGCAAGTTTTTCGCACAAGTAAAAGCACGTTGAGATAACGGGCCTGATCTGAAGTCACGCGCCGAAGAATTGCTCCACCCGGTCTTGATTCAAGTTCATCGATTTTTACGCGTGAAATAGAGGTCAACGCCGCTTCACTGCCTGCGAGGAATCCCGCGAAAGCCAGGAGGGCGATAATCGCAAGAATCAATACGGGCGTCATTTGCTCCACCTTGCAACTATTCCGTCTTGGAGGTCGAACATTTCCTTCTCATCTTCTTTTGTTTCGTGATCATAACCAACAATATGGAGCAGCCCATGGACTCCGAGAATCGACATTTCATAGTTGAAAGAGTGACCCGCCTGATCTGCCTGGCGCATAGCAACACGAGGGCAGATCACGATGTCGCCGAGAATTCCTGCCTCTTGCGAGTTGGGGCGCAATTCGTCCATCGGAAAAGTGAGAACGTCCGTCGGACCCGGTTCATACATCCATTTGATGTGCAATTGGGTCATCTCTTCTTCATCGACCAGCATCACATCAAGATCGCACTCGGGATTAAGCCCTAACTGGGCTATGCCGAAATGAAGTAAGGATTCGAGGTCGTCGTCACTGAATGCAACTCCAGAACGATTAATGATATCTATGGCCATAATTTAGGAGCCAGGACGAAGTTGGCGTGGTGCTTGCTGCCCATGTGAATCGCCTTCGGTGTTGTATCGGCCGTATGCCTCAACAATCTCACCGACAAGGGTATTGCGGACAACGTCCTGCGAACTCAGATCGATAAAGGCGATGTCATCTACTTCGCACAAAATGTCGCGGATTACTTTCAGACCAGACTTCGCACCAGATGGAAGATCCATCTGAGTTACATCTCCAGTGATCACCATCCTCGATCCAAATCCGAGACGTGTGAGAAACATCTTCATCTGCTCCGGCGAAGTATTTTGAGCCTCGTCCAAAATAATAAAGGCATCATTTAATGTTCGGCCTCGCATGTATGCCAGAGGTGCTACTTCAATTATTCCTGTTTGCATCAAACGTGGAATCGAATCTTGATCGATCATGTCATGCAAGGCATCGAAGAGCGGCCGCAAATATGGGTCGATCTTCTCGGACAATGTACCGGGTAGGAAACCTAGGTGCTCCCCCGCCTCAACCGCAGGGCGAGTAAGAATAATTCTGTTGACTTCGCGAGATTGAAGGGCGGCAACGGCCTTGGCCATTGCAAGGTATGTCTTTCCGGTTCCTGCAGGGCCAATTCCAAAAGTGATGGTGTGTTCATCAATGGCATCCACATAATGCTTCTGGTTGGCAGTCTTGGGTCGAATAGAACGACCACGGTTGCTCAATATGTTAAGCGAGAGAACTTCGCCTGGATGTTCTTGTGGAATAGAGCGCAACATTGTAATCGAGCGGAGAATCAATTCACTCGTCAACGTCTGGCCTGACCTAATCACAACAAGCAATTCGTTAAGAAGTGCCTCTAGCCGCAATCCTTCGTTGGAATCGCCTTGAAAGGTGACTTCGTTACCGCGGACGGTGATCGTCAACGTTGGAAATGCCGCTTCGATTATCCGCAAGTGTGCGTCTGTTGCACCCAAAAGCGAGACCATAGGTATCGCAGTTGGAACCGCGAAGAGTGTTCTTTCCATCCCTAATATTCTACGGGTTACGGCTTTAGCCTGGTGGCCAGGCGAAGAACCGGCCTCCCAGAAGATGTAAATGAGCGTGAAAAACGCTCTGCCCAACGGATGCGCCCGTGTTGAATACCGTGCGATAACCGTCAAGTCCTTCCGTTTTTGCAATCTCATCCGCCGCAAGCATGAGAGCAGCCGTGATGACAGAAGACATCCTTGCCAGCCCTGCAGCATTCTCAACATGAACAGTCGGAACAATCACAACATGAGTTGGAGCTTGAGGATTGATATCCCTGAATGCAACAACATTGTCATTGCGGTAAACAATTTCGGCTGGAATGTCGCCTTCAATAATTTTGCAGAATAAGCAATTTGCGTCTAAAGACATTTCAATTCCTTCTTACCAAAGTCCGAGCGAGACGCTCAGCGCTGAAACCGCAGCGATACCTGCATGGGCTGACCGCAAGATTGTTCGGCCCAATTTGGCTGGAACCGCGCCCGCCTCAACCATCATCTCGAGCTCCTGCTCGGAGATTCCGCCCTCGGGGCCGATGATGAGAACTACGGATGTTAAGTGGGCATTCTTATCGACGATCTCGGAGAGTTTCTTTTCGGTGTGCGCCTCAAGAACGACCGAAAGATCCGCGCTTCGAATGATCGATTGAAGTTGTTCCATGTTGACGACATCGTCGACCTCGGGAAGGAAATAACGACGAGATTGTTTGCCGGCTTCAATAACGGCAATTTTGAGTTTGTCTACTCCATCTGGAAGTTTGCCAATTGAACGCGATGCTTTCCAGGGCACAATGCGATCGACGCCTGCTTGAACTAACAATTCAATATTTTCACGCGAGCGATCGCCTTTTGTTATTCCTTGTACGACAGTAATTGCTATGTCGCGCGGTGCTTGAAAACCCGACTCAAGAACAGCAAGTTCGACTGAGGTCTTATCTAGCGTGATCACCGAAACCCGCGACCAATGACCCTTGCCGTCTGAAAGCAACAATTCTTCGCCAGGAACGGCACGTACAACACGAGAAATATGGTGACCGATATGCCCGACGAGTCGACAACGCTCATTGACTTTGGTAGGTAGGTCGGCAACGTAAAAAAGTGGCAGCATCTATCGACCGAAAGCGTCTCGGAATTTACTAAAGAATCCTCCGTCTTGGCGTTGCATCTGAGACTCGCCCTCTTTCTCTCCGCGCAATTGCGCGAATTTACGTAGCAACTCTTCTTGTTCCTTGTTTAGTTTAGTGGGCGTATGCACTTCTACGTGCACTATGAGATCGCCACGCCCGCCGCCTCTCAAATGCGTCACACCTTTGCCCTTGATGGGGATCGCCGCGCCGCTTTGAACTCCTGGTTTGATTGTGAGAGGAATCGGGCCATCGAGGGTTTCGACGGTGAGTGTCGTACCAAGTGTTGCTGCAGCCATCGTTATACCTAATGCCAAATGCAATGTGTTTCCCTCGCGAACGAGGAATTCGTGCGGAGTCTGAACTATTTCTACATAGAGATCGCCTGCTGGGCCTCCCCCTGGACCAACTTCACCACGACCGCTTAATTGAATCCTGTTTCCGGTTTCAACGCCTGCAGGAATTTTCACGGGGATGGTTTGGCGAGATCGCACCCGTCCATCACCGGCGCACTCACGGCAAGGATTTGAAATGACGCTTCCAAACCCTTGGCAATTGGCGCATGGCCTACTTGTCATCACCTGGCCGAGAAATGATCGAGTGACATGTTGGGTTTCGCCCCGACCTTTGCAAATTTCGCACATGGTTGGCTGCGCACCATCGGCGCAGCCTGAGCCATCACATTTGCTACAAACGACGGCGCTTTCGACTGTAATCTCACGTTCAGTTCCGAAGCACGCCTCGTTGAGATCAACTTCAATTCGAATGAGTGCATCTTGGCCTGCACGCTTTCGCGATCTTGGTCCACGACTTGCGCCGCCGCCGAAGAATGCGTCCATGATGTCGCCGAAACCGAAATTGGCCCCGCCGCCAAAGTTTCCGTAGGCACTTGACCCGCCCGAATCGTAATTGGAGCGCTTTTGCGGATCGCTAAGGACTTCATAGGCTGCAGTAATATCCTTAAAGCGATCTTGAACTTGGGGATCAGGATTTACATCCGGATGCAATTCACGAACCAGTTTTCGATAGGCACGTTTAATCTGGTCTTGGTCGGCATCACGAGTGACACCCAAGACTTCATACAAATCAGCCACTACGAACCCTCATTCATGTATCGCCCGACATAGCGGGCTACTGCCGAAACAGCGGCAATCGAGGCGGCGTAATCCATCCGTGTTGGCCCGATTACTCCAAGTGCGCCCAACGGGGTCATATCGCTTCCATAGCCAACGGATACAACGCTGGTCTGGCGCAAATTCTGCTCGCTCTGTTCTTGGCCGATACGTACCTGCACGTTTTCCCCGACATCTCCCAATAGACGCAACAAGACAACCTGTTCTTCGAGTGCCTCTAAGATCGGATGAATTTGCGCAGAAAAATCCTCGCGAAAACGAGCCAGGTTTGCAGTTCCTGCCAGTACCACCCGTTCCTCCGGTTTCTCTAATGCCATCTCCGTCAAGGTCGCAAAAATACTGTCAACGTCAGCGCGCTCTCGCCCCGCATGAACCGTCACCAGCCCTGAAAGGCGTTCGGCGACCTCTAGCAAGCGAACTCCAGAAATGGCTTGATTCACATGAGAACGCAATCCGACGACAAATAATTCCTCAAGGTCATGGCCAAACTCGATGACTCGCTGTTCAACGCGACCAGAATCTGTGATGAGAATGAGCACCAGGCGGGAGCGGGTGAGGGTGACGAATTCGAGGTGTCGAACCCGAGATTTCACCAACGAGGGGTATTGGACAACTGCAACTTGCTTGGTTACATCAGCAAGCAATCGCACGGTACGCATCACGACATCGTCAAGGTCGTGCGCTCCTTCCAGAAAACTTTCTATTGCTCGCCGTTCAGCTGAAGACAACGGCTTAATGGTGGCCAATTTGTCGACGAATACTCGGTAGCCAAGATCGGTTGGAATTCGCCCTGCACTCGTGTGAGGATGGGTAATCAGACCTTGTTCTTCGAGAAGAGCCATCTCGTTTCGAATAGTTGCAGGTGATATCCCAAGACTGTGCCGATCAGCAATTGCTTTCGAGCCGACGGGTTCTTGCGTCGCAACGTATTCATCGACAATTGCGCGCAGAATTTCTAGGCGGCGAGATTCCATTGCAGTCAGCTAGATGGTGACGAGGGCTATTGAGACCAGCGTAAGGAAAAAGAATGGCGGAAAGGATGACTTGATCTTCTCTGCGCGGAAATGGAAATACATTGCTCCGCTCATATCGACCCAGAGTACGACGAGTGCGATCCACTCGATAAAGGTGTTTCGAAGACCAATTACTATTCCTAGGGCGGCAATGGCCTCAATCCCGCCGACAAAACGAGCGATGCCGTCACTGACATTGACTTCGCGCGTGACGGCAAGGCCCTTCGGATTGCCACTGGCCTTTGCTAATCCGGCAATAACAAAAACCAATGCGATCAGGGAGGAAATGATGACGTGTGCGGTATGCATAGGACTACAAGGTACTACACAACTAATTCGCGGACGATTCGATCTGCGATGAGGCGCCCAATAGGGGTCAATTGCAGGGAACCTTCCTCCCACCGGGTCGAATCTAGGTGCCCACTTTGACGGTACGGTGCCACTTTTTCGAGCTGGGTCGGGGATAAATTCCCAAACGAAATTCCCCCGCGCATCCGGATGGAGAGCATTATTGATTCATCCGATATTTGCTGGGCCGTCAATTCTTCGCGATCTTGAATCGAAGATTGACCTTCAAATAAAGCTTTTTTATAAACAGACGGATGCTTCACATTCCACCAACGAACTCCATCGAGGTGAGAGTGCGCACCGGGCCCGAGTCCCCACCAATTCGCATTTCGCCAATAGGCGATGTTGTGCCGCGACTCGTGATTCGGTTTCGACCAATTACTGAGTTCATACCAGAACAATCCCGAATTCTCGCAAAGTTGATCGACGAGAAGATACATGTCCGCCATCAAATCATCATCAGGCATCGTGAGATCGCCCCGCCTTACCTGCGCGGCAAGTTTGGTACCCGACTCCACTATCAATGCATATGCGCTTAGGTGATCGACACCTAGGTCGAGGGCCGCATTAACGGAGGTTCGGAAATCCTCGAGTGACTCTCCAGGTGTGCCGTAAATTAAATCCAAACTAATGCTCTCAAAGCCCGCCGCGCGGGCGGCACTCACAACTTTGGCAATGTTTTCTGGCTTGTGAGTGCGATCAAGAACTTGCAATACGTGCGGAACCGCTGACTGCATCCCGAATGAAATCCGATTAAATCCAGCAGCGCGCAATTCGACCAACTTGCCTGCATCCACCGAGTCTGGATTTGCCTCCAACGTGATTTCGGCGTCGGATGCGAGATTCCATTTCTCTTGAATGGCCGTAATAACTCGTCCGAGTTCGCGCGGTGGAAGAAGGCTTGGAGTCCCTCCCCCAAAGAAAATCGTTGAAACGTCTACGACGGACGTCTTTTCACGTGCGATCAAGATTTCCCGTAGAACGGCATCGATGTAGTCACCAGAAACTGTCTCTAGCGTTCCGCCTATTCGAAGTTCAGAGGGCGTGTAAGTATTGAAATCGCAGTAGCCACAACGCTTCACGCAATATGGAATGTGGACGTAAAAAGATAAGTCCGACATCGAAATTACTTCCTTGCAGCTTTCGCCTTATCAATATCGGCATCGGTAGCTAGGGCTGCGACAAATGCTTCCTGTGGCACTTCGACACGTCCAACCATCTTCATGCGCTTCTTGCCTTCCTTCTGCTTTTCAAGGAGTTTGCGCTTACGTGAGATATCTCCTCCATAACACTTTGCAAGAACGTCCTTACGGATTGCTCTGATATTTTCACGGGCGATAATGCGCGAACCAATGGCTGCCTGAATCGGAACTTCAAACTGTTGGCGTGGAATCAACGCGTGCAATTTTGCAGTCATCATCAAACCGTATGCATATGCCTTGTCGCGATGAACGATCGCACTGAACGCATCCACTGCTTCGCCTTGGAGCAAAATGTCGACCTTTACAAGATCGCCTTCCGCATCGCCGATTGCTTCATAATCAAGCGAGGCGTAGCCACGGGTGCTTGATTTCAATTTGTCGAAGAAGTCAAAAACAATTTCGGCCAGCGGTAACGTATACCGAATTTCCACGCGATCTTCTGAAAGGTAATCCATTCCAAGCAAGGCGCCGCGTCGTTGCTGGCACAACTCCATAATGGCCCCGATGAACTCACTGGGCGCGAGAATCGTTGCGCGAACAATTGGCTCTTCGACGCTCATGATCTTTCCCTCAGGAAATTCGCTGGGATTTGTAACGATGATCGACTTGCCGTCATCGAGTTTGACGTTGTAAACAACGTTTGGCGCGGTCGAGATGAGACTCAAGTTTGATTCGCGCTCGAGACGCTCGCGTACGATCTCCATGTGAAGAAGCCCCAAGAATCCGCAACGGAAACCAAAACCCAAAGCAGCGGAGGATTCGGGCTCGTAGACCAGAGCCGCATCGTTGAGTTGCAACTTATCGAGGGCTTCGCGAAGCAACGGATAGTCCGCGCCATCTAATGGATAGAGCCCGGAGAAAACCATTGGCTTGGGGTCTTTGTAGCCTGCCAATGGCGTCTTTGTTGGGTTGTTGTAGTTGGTGACAGTATCGCCAACTCGTGACTGGCGAACATCTTTCACACCAGTGATCAGATAACCGACCTCACCTACACCGAGTCCCTTGCTAGGCATTGGCTCAGGAGAAATAACACCGACCTCAAGCATCTCGTGACGAACCCCGGTCGAGAACATCTGGATTTGATCTCGGGAGGAAAGATGGCCATCAATCACGCGGACATAGGTGACAACGCCTCGGTAAACATCGTAAACAGAGTCGAAGATCAAAGCACGTGCTGGTGCATTGGGATCGCCTTGAGGTGCAGGAATCTGCTCGACTATCTGGTCGAGAAGGTCTGCCACACCGGCGCCCGTTTTTCCTGACA
>JANXZF010000112.1 GCA_025355665.1 Actinomycetes bacterium | reverse complement strand
ATCAACTTGTCCTGGCAATGTAGAACCCGCGTAAACAAAAACACTTGCGACATCGATTCTGGCCGCTGCCATCATCATGCCTGGCAATGATTTATCGCATCCAGCGAACGTCACCATTCCATCGAGACGTTCGGCTTGCATGACTGTCTCGACAGAATCGGCAATTACTTCGCGCGATACGAGCGAGAAATGCATTCCTTCGTGACCCATCGAAATTCCATCCGAAACCGAGATAGTCCCAAACTGCATCGGGAATCCGCCCGCTTCGATAACGCCCTGACGCGAAGCTTTGGCCAGGCGATCAAGGGAGAGATTGCATGGGGTGATCTCGTTCCAGGAAGAAACTATGCCGATCTGTGGCTTTACCCAGTCACCGTCCTTCATGCCTACCGCGCGCAACATTCCGCGTGCGGGAGCTCGTTCCATTCCATCTGTAACCAGGCCCGACCGGGGCTTCATTGTGCTCATTGGGCAATGGTAAGGCTCAATTTGCATGAGTGCTCCCCCTTACGATACGATACGGTATCGTTTCGTAAGGACAAGGAGCCTGCCATGACTATCACTCAGTGCGTCGGTCGTCCCCGCGATAAGTCCCGAGATGTCGCCATCGAAAAGGCCACCGTAGAACTGCTTCGCGAAGTGGGTTACGAGAGCGTAACGATGGATCTTGTCGCACTTCGAGCCCGTGTTAGTAAGGCAACCATCTATAGGCGATGGAAGAACAAAGCCGCTTTAGTTGCAGATGCTGTTCACCACTACGCCTTCTGTGCGATGCCAGTCATCGACACAGGCACTCTTCGCGGAGACCTCATTGAGGCAGTCTCCGAGAAGGTCAAGATCATGAAGAGCGCAGACGGCCAGCTAATTGCTGGACTCATGTGTACGGCCCGTAATGATGCGGACCTATCGGCCTTCCTACTAGAACCGATGTCGCAGAGAGTAAGCGCAGCAGGGTCGGCAATATTCGATCGCGCGGTATTGCGTGGGGAAATTGCCTCAAATGCCAAGCGAGAAATGGTTTTCCAAATTGTCGCCGCGATCGTCAGCTTTAAAGTCTTCATGTCTCGTGAACCAATAAGCCGCAAGTACATCGAGAACCTCGTCGATGATGTTCTCATTCCAGTTCTAACCAACACAAGCAATTAATCCGTCGCAAGTCCGATTCGCAAGGAGATACACGTGTCCCAAGTAACCAGCGACATTCAAAAGGATGTCCCAGAAGAAGGCCTCGATCCGACGAGGTGGAGAGCCCTTGCTGTAATCGCAATCGCTCAGTTGATGGTCATTCTTGACTCATCAATCGTGAACATCGCAATCCCAAGTGCCAAGATCTCGTTGCACATTTCGAGTGCCAACCAGCAGTGGATCGTTACGGCATACACACTTTCTTTCGGCTCCCTCCTTCTCTTGGGTGGCCGGATTGCTGACTACGTGGGTCGCAAGAAGATATTCATCGTAGGTTTGCTCGGCTTCGCCGGAGCGTCTGCTCTTGGTGGAATTGCCTCAACCCAAGGACTTCTTTTCGCATCACGCGGTCTACAAGGAGCGTTTGGTGCGCTCCTAACACCTGCAGCACTTTCACTTCTTAACGTCACCTTCACCGTTCCAAAAGAGCGCGCTAAGGCATTCGGTGTTTACGGTGCAATCTCAGGCGGAGGTGCTGCAATTGGCCTAATCCTCGGTGGAGTGCTTACGGAGTATGCCAACTGGCGTTGGTGCCTCGGCGTAAATGTTCCTATCGCGATTATTGCCGCACTCTTTGCTCGCCCATTCATCAAGGAATCCAAAGCAGTCGGTGATCGTAGCTACGACGTTCCCGGCGTACTCACCGCAACTGCTGGTCTGTTCTCACTCGTCTACGCATTCACATTGGCTGCAAAAGATGGATGGACAGACGGTCACACCTTCTTGTTCTTCGGCTTGGCAGCGTTGTTCCTCACCGTCTTCATATTCATTGAAATGCGCGTGAAGAACCCACTTCTACCAATGCGCATTCTGGCCGAACGTAACCGAGCAGGTTCATACCTGGGTTCGTTGCTCGTGTCATCTGGTCTGTTCTCAATGTTCTTGTTCCTAGGCTTGTATCTCCAAGTTATCTTGGGTTACACGCCATTGCACACAGGCTTTGCGTTTCTCCCGTTCTCAATCGGAATCATTCTCTTCGCTGGTCTTGCCGCAAAGCTGCTTCCATCAACGGGACCACGTCCATTGATGTTATGGGGACTGATTCAGGCCGCCATCGGGCTATTTCTTCTAACGCGGATCACTCCCGCTACTTCGTACTTCACTCACGTGCTGCCGACATTGCTAATTATGAGCACAGGAATGGCGCTGGTCTTCATTCCAATGGCATCTACTTCCCTGCACGGAATTGGAAGTCACGACTCCGGTATCGGAAGTGCAATGCTCAACACCAGCCAACAAATCGGTGGATCGTTGGGTACCGCACTTCTTAACACCATCGCAGCAACTGCAACCGCTAGCTACCTCGCAATTCACGGAGGAGCCACCAAGACTGCGCAGTTCTTCGCTCTGACACATGGGTACACGGAGTCATTCAAAGTCGGCGTAGGGCTACTTCTTCTCGGTGCAATTGTTCTAGCGTTCACGATCAGAATTGGTCGCGAATCCCTTGTTGAGACGGATCTTGTCGCCTCAGCGCACTAACTAGTCACTTGATTGGCCCAGATGGCCAAGTAGAAGCTCCCTTACTCGGGCGGCATCTGCTTGGCCTTTGGTGTCTTTCATGACTGCACCAATCAATGCACCAGCAGCAGGAATGTGTCCATTGCGCACTTTCTCTGCAGTCTCCGGTTGCGAAGCGATTGCGCGCTCGATTGCAGCCATCAATGCCGATTCATCAGAAACAACTTTGAGTCCGCGGGATTCAATTACTTGAGCCGGTTTTCCTTCACCGTTGATAACGCCTTCAATAACTTGTCGCGCCAACTTGTCGGTGAGGTCTCCCTTTTCAACGAGCGTGACGATTTCTGCGACATCCGAAGGTGAAATTGAAAGTTCCGAAATTGAGACTTCCTTCTCATTGGCAATGCGTGAAATCTCCCCTAACCACCATCCGCGCGCACGCGCAGGATCGGCTCCAAGATTTACCGTCGCCTCAACAATGTCCAAAGCGTCAGCGTTGATCATCGCCGCCATCTCTTTGTCCGGCACAGACCACTCGGCTTGTAATCTCTTGCGACGCTTTGTTGGATCCTCTGGCAAAGTCGCACGCAATTTCTCGATCCAGGCCGCATTCGGCTCCACTGGCACCAAATCTGGCTCTGGAAAGTAGCGGTAATCCTCGGCCTGCTCTTTCGAGCGGCCCGAACGGGTCAATCCCGTCTCTTCTTGGAAGTGACGCGTTTCTTGAACGACCTTCTTGCCATCATTGAGAAGTTCGGCATGGCGAATCATTTCCCCGCGCACTGCGCGTTCCACCGAACGAAGCGAGTTAACATTCTTTGTCTCACTACGTGTTCCCAAAGTCTTTTCACCGATCAACCGCAATGAAACGTTGGCATCGCATCTAAGCGAGCCTTGTTCCATGCGAACATCGCTGACGCCAAGTGACCTGAGGATCTTCTGAAGTTCTGCAACATATGCCTTAGCAACCTCAGGGGCGTATTTACCAGTGCCTGGAACTATTTTGGTGACAATCTCAACCAAAGGAATTCCTGCGCGGTTGAAGTCAAGGAGCGAGTAGTCGGCTCCGTGAATACGCCCCGTCGCTCCGCCCATGTGAAGGGACTTGCCCGTGTCCTCCTCCATGTGCGCACGTTCGATTTCAACTCGGAATTGCTTGGGGCCTTCGTCTGTTTCGATTTCAACGTCAAGGTAACCATTGATGCAGATCGGCTCGTCGTATTGCGAGATCTGGTCATTCTTTGGCATATCCGGATAGAAGTAGTTCTTGCGAGAGAAGCGACTATATGGCGCAATGTCGCAGTGCAAGGCGAGACCGATCAGAATCGCTGACTCGATTGCCTTCTCGTTCACCACAGGCAATGCGCCTGGCATTCCCAAGCAAACTGGACATGTCTGGGTGTTTGGCTCAGCGCCAAATATCGTGCTGCATCCGCAGAACATTTTCGACTTGGTATTGAGTTCGACATGCACTTCCAGCCCGAGCACTGGCTCGTACTTTGCGATCACATCCTCATATGTAAGACTCACTTCGCACCTCCTAACGCAGGAATTTGCGAGAGCAACGGAGCGCCCCACTTCGCGAGAAGTTCGGCTTCAAGTGCAGCCCCTACTGAATACAACCTCTGATCTTGCATGGCGGGTGCCATGATCTGGAATCCGACTGGCAGGCCGTCCTCAGGGGCAAGTCCGCAAGGAAGACTCATACCTCCAATGCCAGCCATATTCACTGGAATTGTTGCGATGTCATTGAGATACATTGCAAGTGGGTCGTCAACTTTGTCGCCGATCTTGAACGCCGTGGTCGGCGTCGTTGGGGAAACCAGGACGTCCACGCTGGCAAATGCTTTCGTGAAATCTTCGATGATTAGGGTGCGGACCTTTTGCGCGCTTCCGTAATATGCATCGTAGTAGCCGGATGGAAGCGCGTACGTACCAAGAATGATTCGCCGTTTCACTTCACGAC
>JANXZF010000004.1 GCA_025355665.1 Actinomycetes bacterium | reverse complement strand
TTCACCCACGGTGCCGAGTTTCGATACATCCACGAAGGCGTGGAGTATCTTCTAATCGCAAGTTTTCACCCCAGCCAGCAGAATACTTTCACCGGCAAACTCACTCGGGAAATGCTGGATTTGGTTCTTGAGAAAGCAGGTAGATTTGCCCACGCGATTAAATAAATAGCGCGCCCTCGTAGCCCAATGGCAGAGGCAGAGGACTTAAAATCCTCCAAGTGTGGGTTCGACCCCCACCGAGGGCACGTTTGGACGCTTCTTCTCGGCTTACTCTCAGCAATTCTCACTTATGGGGAAGATACCTGGCCTTACGATTGTTCCACCATTGATGGATGCTCCATCGATGTCATGGCAGTTAGTCAAGGAGAAATGAATCTATGCAAAGTTCAAATCCTGTCTTGGGAAGAGCCTTCAATAACAAACGGGGCTTCGCCTCAATGGGCTCAGTCGCAACGGATACCCAGGGCTCGTCTGCAACGCTAGAGGATCTCTACAACGCCCCAGCAGCGTCGTCACTTCGCACCGGTCGCATGACCATCGACGATGTCGTCACGCGCACGGGCATTCTTTTCGGGGTACTGGTTATCGCCGGCGCCTTCGCATGGACCCTGAATTTAGGGGTGGGCGTGATGATGATCGGCATTTTGGCCGGCTTCGCCCTCGCCATGGTTCTCACATTTAGCAAGACCGTTCATCCATCACTTGCAATCGCATATGCAGCGGTTGAGGGTCTGGCTCTTGGAACGTTGAGCCACTTTTACAACACCCTTTATCCGGGAATCGTTAGCCAAGCAGTCCTCGGAACGTTGGCAGCCTTCGTCGGGGTTCTCTTCGCATATCGCAGTGGCAAAGTCCGCGTAACTCCAAGATTCACTCGCATTGCGATGGGTGCAGTGATTGGTTATCTAGTCCTCGGCGTAATCAGCATGTTCGCGGCAATGGCACATGTTGGAAACGGAATGGGCTTTTATGGAATTCACGGACTTGGATTGCTCTTGGCGGTTGCAGGTGTGGGCCTTGCGAGCGTGTTCCTCGTTTTAGATTTTGATCAGATCCAAAAGGGCGTAGCCGCAGGAGTGCCAGAAGCAGAATCATGGCGTGCAGCTTTTGGTCTGATGGTCACATTGGTCTGGTTGTACATGGAAGTTTTGCGATTGCTTTCAATTCTTCGCAATAACTGACAACCTCATTAGGAAATCCCCCGCCGGTGTTATTCATCGGCGGGGGATTTTTCTCGCCTTGTTCGCTTCGGGGTCGTTATGCAGAGTGGAATTTGCCTTGCGTAAGGTGTGCTTAGGGCCCAGAATCCTTTCCGTTGATTGAAACGCCATTCCAAAAATGCGAAGGTTCGACGCCCGTCCTTCGGGGCGCTTAGCGATGGTGGGAAGAATGAAATGATCCAACGCTTCTATGTCGATGTCGAAGGCAGACAGATGCATTATCGACGATCTGGAAGTGGCGTGCCGTTGATCCTCATTCACGCTTCGCCAACGTCTTCGGCGGCCATGGAGCCATGGATCACATCGATGTCTAAGTTGTTCACGGTCATTTCGCCAGACACTCCAGGTTTCGGGCAGTCCTCTCCACTTCCTTTGGATCAGCCTGAAATCGAAGACTATGCCAAGGCGATCCTCGGCTTTGTAGATGCGCTTGGGATTAATCGTTTCCTTGTGGCTGGTACTCACACTGGTTCGAAGATCGCATTGAGTGTCGCAGTGCAAGCGCCTGACCGGGTGATCCAACTTGTGATGGATGGATTGGCCGCCTATACGGACGCTGAACGTGACGAGCAGCTTGCTCGATATACCCAGCCAATTGAACCGCTCTGGCACGGTGGTCATCTCCTACTCTCCTGGCACACGATGAGGAGCATGTTTATTTTTTGGCCATGGTTTCGGCAGGAAGTCGATCACCGACTGATTGATAATGTCGCTGATCCACAGGCAATTCATCAAATGGTTTTCGATCAGATGCGCGCCACAGCATTTTGGGGTCTTTCCTATCGCGCGGCATTTCGATTCGACACCCACCGAGCTCTTAATCGACTTCGCGTTCCGAGTGTTCTCCTCGCGGCGGAGTCCGACCCTCTCCATGGCCACTTAAGTCGCCTCGGCACCGACGTTATGAATTTGACTATTTCTAGTACGTCCAACCATGATCACCTTGCGCAGTTAGTTGATTTGCTTAACGTCAGAGCAACCGCAGAGCATGCACCGCCAGCGCCATCGGTATTACATCGCGGTGGAACATCGCGGAGGTATATTTCAACTTCAAAGGGCAACATCCATGTTCGGATGGATGGCGACCCCGCGGCGCCTACGGTGGTATTACTTCATTCCTCACCTGGGTCGGCCGACAGTTACGACACTTTAATTAGGGATTTGGCCACGGATTATTTTGTGATCGCTCCGGACTTCCTTGGCAACGGTTACTCCGATGCGCCACAGATGGTTGACACCGACTTGAAGTTCTACGCCGAGTCACTCGCAGAAGTGCTGGATGTTCTGGATATCAACGCCGTGGTCTTCGGTACGCACACTGGAGCCGGGATTGCTATCGAATTGGCAATTTGCCGTCCCGAGCGCGTGATCGGGGTAGTGGCAGAAGGAATGCCTAGCTTCACAGACGAAGAGCGAGAGGAACTGTTGGATCGTTACACTCCATCATTTGTTCCTGAAAGGAACGGCGAACACCTCGTGCGCGCGTGGCACATGCTCCGCGACATGCAACTCTTCTGGCCGTGGTTTCGTAGCGACGCTGACCACATTCGATCGACGGGCCCGTCCTCTGCAGACTGGACACAACACCAATTCGTGGAGTTTCTTAAAAGTGGCCCAACTTATTCGCTCGCGTATCGCGCTTCATTCAAGTACTCCGCGGTTCAACGACTGCCGCTAGTACAGGTGCCTACTGTGCTTTGTGCAGACCCCAGGGACATGCTCTATCCGATGACTAAAGAATTGGCACGAGCCGCTGGCGAGAGGGTCTTTTTCCAAGAGTTGGATTCAGCCAACGATCAAGGAAGTGCATGGGCAATAGGGCTCCATCTTCAGCAACTGATCAGCGTAGGTAACTGAATGTCGCTTAAGGGAAGCTTTCGAAGAAGAGCCGAATCGGAATTGGAAGGACAAGTAGAGATAGGCGGGATGTCACCATGAATGAGAATCTAGAACGTGGCCCAATTGTGATTGTTGGTTCAGGGCCCGGAGGGCTCTGTGCAGCGATCGGAGCTGCACAAGGAGGGGCCGATGTCATTCTTCTCGAAAA
>JANXZF010000067.1 GCA_025355665.1 Actinomycetes bacterium | reverse complement strand
CCGAACGACGCGCGCTACCAAGCTGCGCCACACCCCGCTTGCGCTAATACTAGGTGTGTTACTCAGGGATTTGAACTTACTGCCATCCCTTACGACGCGCGCTACCAAGCTGCGCCACTCCCCGCTAGCACTAATACCAGGTGTGAATAGATCCACGCCTGGCTTGGAAGTGAGTTTAGGGGTTGTGAGCAATCTACTCACGTGCTCTTTTGGATTGAAAAAGTCCAATACGGTTCGGAATCCGAAAATTTCAAAGTTTCAAGATCGAAATCAGAATTCACTAGCATTTGAGTGATTTGAACCTTTGTAAAACGTTGTTCAAGCGAAGTCCCAAACCGATCATAAGCATCATTTCGCATCACGTAAAAGCTCATATCTTTGTAATGATGCAGAGGAATATTCTTTGAACTAACTCCGACCTTCTCCACCAATTTGGATAACTTCGCCAAAGGAAGATAGACCAACCCAGCGATTGCTTCGCAGACCACTCGTCTGGCGCCATACGGCAATTTTGAAATTCCGAGGCGAAAGGAATTTGAGATATTCCATAGGGCTCTATAGGCAAGAGGCTTGTTTTCAAGGGCGTAATACAAGTAACAAAGAAAATAACCGCCCGGCTTGATCTTTGTCGAAATATCCCTAATCCCCATGCTGGTATCCGGGATATGGTGCAGTACTCCAAGTGAAACGGCCAGGTCGAGTGAATTTGCTGGAACTTCATTCTCCGAAACTGTCTCGTTTAATAAGTGCACTTTAGAATTGCTTTCAAAGCGTTGCTTCAAAACCGCGAAAGATTCTTTACCCGGCTCGATCAACCAAAGCTTGCTGGCATACTCCAATAGGAAGTGAGCCCATCGACCGCTGCCCGCTCCGAAATCGGCGATCGAGAGACTGCCGGTTTTCAAGAGTTCCCCGGGAAGAGGCTTAATATAGGCGGCAAATTGCTGACTCACGTCTTTGAGTTGTTCAGAATCTAGGTAATTGAACGCCTTCCATTCCCCACCAAAATGGGAAATAACATGATCATCTTGATTCTTATCTGAAGTCATTTCGAACTACTTCGTCAGTTCCACTGCGAGCAACTCTGCAATTTGGGCGGTGTTAAGAGCCGCGCCTTTTCGCAAGTTATCACCGCACACAAATAAGTCGAGAGCCATCGGATTGTCGATGCTCTTGCGCACGCGACCTACCCACGTTGGATCAGTGCCAACGGCGTCAGCAGGTGTAGGAAACATAAAGTTCTCGGGGTCATCCACCAATTTCACTCCAGCAGCATTTTGTAAAATATCTTGCGCCGCCTTGCGCGAAGGTTCCTTTCCGAATACTGCATGAACGGTAAGCGAGTGCGTTGTAATGACGGGAACACGTACGCACGTTGCAGCAACTTTTAAATTCGGCAATCCGAGGATCTTTCGCGATTCATTTCGCACTTTGAGTTCCTCAGAGGAATACCCGTCTTCTTTGAGAGAACCCGCCCAAGGGACAACGTTGAGAGCCAACGGCGCAGGGAACGGTCCGAGGTCGGATATTTTCGAACGGACATCTCCTGCGGTCGTACCCGCATCGGTATCAGCCACCGCACTCATCTGAGCACGCAACGTATCGATGCCTGCCTTCCCTGCGCCTGAGGCCGCTTGATAAGACGAAACAACGAGTTCCTTCAATTCATATTCGCGGTGCAAAGCGCCCATAGCCACGATCATAGAAAGGGTCGTGCAATTGGGATTGGAGATGATTCCTCTGGGTCGATTCTTTGCATCATCCGGGTTTACTTCTGGAACCACGAGTGGCACGTCGACATCCATTCGAAATGCCCCAGAGTTGTCAACGACAATCGCCCCTTTAGAGACGGCAATAGGCGCCCAAATTTCAGAGATTTCATCGGGGACATCAAACATCGCCACATCAATATTGTCGAACGCCTCTGGAGATAGAGCAACGACGACTAATTCCTCTCCCCGGCATGACAATTTCTTGCCAGCGCTGCGCGCAGATGCGATCAAGCGAATCTCGCCCCAAACATCAGAACGTTCGGAAAGGATTTCGAGCATGACCGTTCCCACTGCGCCAGTTGCGCCGACAACAGCGAGGGATGGCTTACGTGTCATCGACCAGTTCCTCCGTACACAACTGCCTCGCCCGGTTCTCCGTCTAAATCAAAAGCAGTATGCGCTGCACGAACTCCTCGATCGAGATCTGCGGCACGGCAAATAATAGAAATACGAATTTCTGAAGTGGAGATCATTTCGATGTTGACGCCGGCTTCTGAAAGCGCAGCAAAGAAATTCGCAGTTACCCCTGGATGTGAGCGCATGCCTGCGCCAATCAAAGAAAGTTTGCCAATTTGATCGTCGTACTGAATTGAGGCAAAACCAACTTCCCCTTGAATCCGCTTCAAGGTCGCCGTGGCATTTGCTCCTTCACTCTTTGGCAACGTAAAGGAAATATCAGTTAACCCAGTCGATGCTGCCGACACGTTCTGGACAATCATGTCGATATTGATATCGGAATCTGCGATTGCCTGGAATATGCGAGCAGCAACGCCAGTTCGATCAGGCACCCCAACGATGGTGATCTTGGCTTCGCTCTTATCGTGTGCAATTCCAGCGATGATTGCTTGCTCCATGGTGTCTCCTTCGGGTTGGTTCTTAACCACCCACGTTCCTTCGTTGGCAGAAAATGATGAACGGACATGAATAGGAAGTTCGTAACGACGTGCATACTCAACGCACCGAAGATGAAGAACCTTTGCACCGCATGCAGCAAGTTCCAACATTTCTTCGTACGTCACAGATTTCAATTTTCGAGCAGAGGGCACAACGCGTGGGTCTGCAGTAAAAACGCCATCAACATCTGTATAGATTTCACAAACATCGGCATCAAGGGCGGCGGCCAATGCCACAGCCGTTGTGTCCGAACCTCCTCGACCAAGAGTTGTAATGTCTTTGGTGTCTTGACTTACCCCTTGGAAGCCAGCAACGATCGCGATCGCGCCTTCGGAAATCGCTTCGCGAATTCGCCCAGGGGCAACGTCAATGATTCGGGCACGGCCGTGGGCAGAGTCGGTAATGACGCCAGCTTGGCTCCCCGTGAAAGAACGGGCCTCATGGCCCAAATTGGAGATAGCCATCGCCAGCAAGGCCATCGAAATTCGTTCGCCTGCGGTTAGAAGCATGTCCAACTCGCGACCTTGGGGGATCGGGGTGATCTGATTGGCTAAATCGATGAGTTCGTCGGTCGTATCGCCCATCGCGCTCACCACTACGACGACCTGATTTCCGGCCCTCTTGGTGGCCACAATGCGTGCAGCAACTCGCTTCATTCCCTCAGCATCTGCCACCGAGGAGCCACCATATTTCTGAACGATCAGACCCATAGGCTTATTCTGAACTATCTCGAAAGGTATTGGTACTTAATATCGAATAATGAGATGAGTAACCGACCACATACTGAGATTATTAGTACTCAATCGTTCTTCGTCCCTCAAATGCCCTTCCAAGAGTTACCTCATCGGCGTATTCGAGATCTCCACCGACCGGCAATCCGCTCGCAAGGCGCGAGACCTTAAGGCCGAGAGGTTTGATGAGGCGAGCCAAGTACGTCGCTGTCGCCTCTCCTTCAAGATTTGGGTCGGTCGCCACAATAATTTCAGTTACAGCAGAATCGGCCAGGCGGGCCATGAGTTCTCGAATCCTCAATTGGTCTGGACCAATGCCGTCGATGGGGCTGATCGCTCCTCCGAGTACGTGGTACTTGCCATGGAATTCGCGTGTTCGCTCGATGGCTATGACGTCCTTGCTCTCCTCAACGACACAGATCGAGG
>JANXZF010000060.1 GCA_025355665.1 Actinomycetes bacterium | reverse complement strand
ATAAATGTCCTCGGTGAAGCAGTTCTTGGCGAAGGCGAAGCAGCCCAGAGATTGAATTCCGTCATTGAAATGATTCAACGCCCGGGAGTGAACTACGCTTCGGTGAAGATATCCTCCATTGCAAGCCAGTTAATAACCATCGACCACCTCGGTTCCATCGAGCGCGTCGCAAACCACCTACGACTTCTCTACCGCGCATCTTTAAAGTCTGAAACTTTCATCAATCTTGATATGGAGGAGTTTCGAGATCTTGAAATCACGGTCGCCGTCTTCAAGAAACTCCTCGACGAACCTGAATTCGAGGCCATGAACTCTGGCATCGTCCTACAGGCATACCTTCCAGAGTCCCACGGCGAATTTGCCAGCCTTGTTTCATGGGCAAAGGCACGGCATGCACGCACTGGTGGCACCATCAAGATTCGCCTTGTAAAAGGGGCCAATCTCGCGATGGAGAAGGCCGAGGCCGAACTCCACGGCTGGATTCCGGCCCCATATGACAGCAAATCCGATGTTGATGCCAGTTACGCCCGTCTCATCGATGTCGCATTGAACCCCGCTCACGCAGGCGCGGTCCGAATTGGCATTGCCAGCCACAACTTATTTCACCTCGCCTGGGCCATCGAAGTTGCAAAGACAAGAGGCGTCGAAAAGCAGATCGACATAGAGATGCTCGAGGGAATGGCAAACTCAGAAGCCCTTGCGGTTGCAGGACAGACTGGTCGGGTACTTCTCTACACGCCAGTGACGCGACATGAAGACTTTCCTGCCGCAGTTGCATATTTGGTTCGCCGGCTGGATGAAAACACATCTGAGGAAAATTATCTTCGTGCCTCCTTTGATATGGAGC
Source organism: Actinomycetes bacterium (assembly GCA_025355665.1). Lineage (GTDB taxonomy): Bacteria > Actinomycetota > Actinomycetes > Nanopelagicales > Nanopelagicaceae > QYPT01. The sequence continues at coordinate 11,509 of JANXZF010000060.1, read as the reverse complement.
TCAACAATGAAAAGTTCAAGGAGCAACAGAACCGCTTCGTAATTTCGATCGCCGAACGCCACACCATCTCCACGGAATCGCGACGTCATCATCTCCAGAGACACGATGCGCAAAACGCCTTCGACGACGACAGGTTCGAAAATGAAAGTGACGCGGATTCGACCAATCCTGTTTTTCGCTCCCAAATAGATGCCGCATTTGGGCGTCACTACGCAAGCAACGATTTACGCATCCCTCTCCAGATCGCTGGCGAATTTCTTACTCGAACCGAAACCGAGACTGGCACAGACCCAAGCGACAATGGTTCGCCTTGGTACAGCTATTCAATTGCGAGCAAACACGACATTGATGATGCTGTAGCGGTAGCGCAAGCACACGTGGGTGAATGGGACGCATTGGGACCACGCGGTCGCGGAAAGATTCTTGGCGCTGCCGCAATTCTAATGAACGATGAACGAGCCGAGACGATTGCAATTATGTCTCGCGATGCTGGAAAAACGGTTGCTGAAGCTGATCCGGAAGTAAGCGAAGGAATCGATTTCGCTCGCTTTTACGCTCTCTCTTCGTATGAAAAATGCGAAGGTTCAAAACCCCTTGGAGTTGTTCTTGTTGTGCCTCCATGGAATTTTCCTTACGCCATTCCGGTAGGCGGACTCTGTTCGGCACTTGCTGCCGGCAACGCCGTAATCCTCAAGCCTGCGCCAGAGACAGTCGCTACTGCTTGGCAGATTGTTCGACAACTCTGGGATGCGGGCGTGCCTCACCACGTACTGCAATTTGTTCCCACGCGAGATGACGATGACGGCCTTCATTTGGTAACTCATCCCGGCATAGACGGAATTATCTTGACCGGTTCTTTTGATACCGCCGCGATGTTCACATCGTGGAAACCGGACATTCGCCTTATGGCAGAAACAAGCGGAAAGAACGCAATTCTGATCTCCGCCGCCGCAGATATAGATAGCGCCGTGAAGGATTTAGTGCAGTCGTCTTTCGGCCATGCAGGACAGAAATGCAGTGCTGCAAGTTTGGCTATCGTGGAGGAAAGTGTCTACAAAAACCCCTCGTTCTTGGCTCAACTAAAGGACGCAGTGGAAAGTCTCAGTGTTGGTGCGGGAAGGAGTTACTCGACTTCTGTTGGACCAGTCATCCATCCACCAACAGGTTCGTTGCTTCGCGCTCTTACAACACTAGATGATGGTGAAAGTTGGCTCGTACAACCAAAGAAGTTAGATGAAAGCGGGCACCTCTGGACACCAGGAGTGAAATTAGGAGTTGCCCCAGGTTCGTGGAGCCACCGCTACGAATGGTTTGGCCCAGTTCTCGGAGTCATGGTCGCCCCTAATTTCCAGACGGGCATTTCCTGGCAGAACGCCGTCGAATACGGACTCACCGCTGGAGTGCATTCCCTTGACGAGAAAGAGTGCGAACAATGGATCGCACATATCGAGGCTGGGAACCTTTACGTCAATCGGGGAACAACGGGGGCGGTCGTCAATCGACAACCATTCGGCGGTTGGAAACGCAGCAGCGTGGGACCAACCTCGAAAGCCGGAGGGACGAACTACGTAAACAATCTGCGCGAATGGGAAGAGCTAGGTTCTCGCTTCAAGGCGATGGAGTCGTCATCACATTGGTGGGTGACAACTGGCAACTTTGCCATCGAGCGTGCTGGGCTCAAAGTCGAACGCAACTTCCAGCGCTACCTGCCGTCTCGTCGCGGCATTGTCGCGCGTGTGGATGCCACGGTAAATTCAAAGTGGATCGACTACATCAGTTGGGTCGTCGAGCAGACAAAGAGCAGGATCGAATTCAGTTCAGATGAGTTGTTAGAGAATTGCCCGACTGCGATTATTGAAACTGAAGCCCAACTTGTTAATCGAATCTCTCACAAGGACAAGATCCGCTGGCTTGCAGCGGGTGTACCGCCGACACTCGAATTCCTAGAAAAGGGAATCTCAGTGGATCGCAGACCTGTGGCGCAAAGAGGAGATATCGAGTTGCCCCGCTGGCTCCTCGAACAAAGCGTCTCAATTACCAATCACCGATATGGAAATATCGGTGCGGGACCCAGACCTCAGATTCCAAACGAGGCTTAGTTCACTAAAACGTAAGGGCTCACTCTCACGTAACGAATTGACGCTGCAATAAGGCAGGTCGAGACTTACTTTGGAGGCAACATCATGGCCCGAAAAGTTTCTTATATTTCGCTTTTCATAATGGTTATTAGTTCTCTACTCATACCCACCGCAAGCTCGGCTACTCCGATCACGGATTTCGATGGGACGTACTCGGGTAAACTTACAATCACTGTGACCGTCACCGTTCCAACTAATCCTCCGCAAAAAATCTCTAAGACATCGACGGTTCCTATCCAACTCGCAGTACACAAAGGCGTCATCGTTGGCTGGGCGCAGGGATCGGTGATCAACAAGGCGGGCAAGGCAGCTATGTCCGTGGACATCGCGCCTTATGGAAAACTGACGATCACCTCGTACTTCACCAAAAATGCGTCCACGAGTGTCATAAGTGTCAGCGGTACCTTGGGCGGATCATTTCCTGCGGCTCGCGCAGCCATATCTGGACGATTCACAGCAACTGGTAGAGACAAATTCATTTTTAGCATTCCATCCGTTTTGCCCACTGCAAAAATCGGAAAGAAATATCCCGTCATCAATTTTTGCAACCCGGTTCCACCTAAGGGTCAAATGTGCGGCCCGTTCACCAAAACTAGCAACCCATCGGGCGGTAATCCGCCTTACACCTTCAGGTTAAGAGCGGGAAGTGATTTCCTTCCCACGGGATTAGTCCTCAACTCCAGAACAGGCGAATTATCGGGAACCCCTATTGCGGGTCAGGCGTCGGTTACGAAGAAATTAGTCATATGCGCCTACGACTCGAATGACCGGTTCACCGGGGTGTGCCGAACGACAACAATGGTCCTAACGAAGTGATCAATTTCTCTACTTCTTGTGGGTGACTGATTCCTGTCCGGCTGCTTTTAGATCCTTACGTAGTTCGGGTGGAAGTGCGAAGAGTAGTGATTCTTCTTTTGCATTAACTGTTTCGACCTCTCCATATCCGCGCGCCGCGAGCCAGGCAAGAAGGTCTTCCACCAATATCTCAGGTACAGATGCACCACTTGTAACACCGATTGTTTCGACACCGACTAGCCATTCGTCTTTTACTTCGGCCGCAAAGTCGATCAGGTAGGCCGCAGGAGTTCCGTATTCCTTTGCGACTTCGACGAGGCGGACGGAATTCGAGGAATTTGTGGATCCGACGACAAGCACCAAATCTGAAAGTGGTGCAATCTGCTTGATCGCCACTTGTCTGTTCTGGGTCGCATAGCAAATGTCATCACTTGGCGGATCAATAATGTTAGGAAAGCGCTCTCGCAAAGCAGCAACGGTTGCAAGTGTTTCATCAACACTCAATGTTGTCTGCGATAACCAGGCAACCTTGTTCTCGTCCTTAACCTTGATGTCTTTGATGTGGTCCAAACCATCGACAAGTTGGACTTTGCCAACAGCCTCACCGGCAGTGCCTTCAACTTCCTCGTGGCCCTCGTGGCCAATTAGCAAAATTTCAATGTCCTCGGATGCAAACCTCTTGGCCTCATGGTGCACCTTCGTAACAAGTGGACATGTCGCATCAATGGTTCGAAGGTTCCGCTTTGCCGCATCATCATGGACTTGAGGGGAAACTCCATGGGCCGAGAAAACAACAAAAGCACCTTCAGGAACTTCATCGGTCTCATCCACGAAAACAGCTCCGCGCGCCTCTAAGGTCGATACAACATGCTTGTTGTGCACGATCTGCTTTCGAACGTACACCGGCGCCCCATAAAGGTCCAAGGCCTTCTCAACAGTGATTACTGCACGATCGACTCCTGCGCAATATCCTCGCGGAGCCGCAAGCAAGACCTTCTTGGACATGGCTTAAGTCTATTAGGATCCATGCGTGCTCGAAACTTCAGCGGAATCTCCAGCGCCCGTACGAGTCATCTCTGAAAATATTAAGGAATACATTGATCGTTTGGGCCCGATCTGGGTCGAAGGCGAGATATCTGAGATCAATGAACGCACTGGGATGGCTTATATTCGCTTGCGCGACACCAGTGTTGACATGAGCCTTTCTGTGATGTGCCATCGCACAGTATTGGCAGCCGTTTCGCCACTTCCTCAAAATGCCCGCGTTGTGATCTTGGCAAAAGTTTCCTTCTACACAAAGAACGGAAGCATTTCTCTTTCGGCAAAGGAGATTCGCCAAGTTGGTATTGGAGAATTACTGGCACGGCTTGAGCATCTCAAACAACTTCTCGCGTCCGAAGGTCTCTTTGCCTTCGATCTGAAAAAACCATTACCGCTATTACCGAGGCGAGTGGGTTTGATCTGTGGTCGCAATAGCGCCGCAGAGAAAGATGTCGTCGAAAATGCAAGACGAAGATGGCCGGCCGTTCAATTTGAAATTCGCGAAGTTGCGGTCCAAGGTGCAGCAGCAGTCATCGAAGTATCTGAGGCACTACGTGAACTGGAGGCAAACCCAGAAGTCGACGTCATCATCATCACTCGCGGTGGTGGCTCCTTTGAAGATCTTTTGCCGTTCTCGGATGAAGGATTGGTGCGCCTTGCAGCATCATGTAAAACACCGATAGTCAGCGCTATTGGTCACGAACAAGATGCCCCACTTTTGGATCTAGTAGCCGATGTCCGTGCATCAACACCAACGGATGCCGCAAGAAAAGTTGTCCCTGATATTGAAGAGGAAATTGCAATGATCAATAAGCTCCGCGAACGGGCCAATCGCCACTTCACGAACATGCTCGAGATGGAAACTTCCCGCCTTGCCTCCCTTCGCGAGAGACCGGTATTAAAGGATCCAATGGTTCTTGTCACGAGCCGTTGGGAAATCATCGAGGGGTTGCGGGGTAGATCACATCGCAGCACTTCTCACGCAGTGGACCTTGCTCGAGAAGAATTACTGCACCTTTATGCGAGGGTGCGATCTTTGTCACCTCAGTCAACATTGGATCGGGGATATTCAGTCGTGCAACGAAGCGATGGCAGCATCGCTCGAGATCCAAGCCTTCTTTCTCCCGGTGAGAGACTTCGATTAAGACTTGCTCTAGGAGAAATCGGGGCCGTTGTAGAGAGCGGTTGAGAGTAGATTTACGCCCATGTCACCTGATAAGAAAACTGAAAAACTCTCCTACGAAGCAGCCCGAGATGAGTTAATGCAAGTCGTTAACAGCCTTGAAACGGGAGGCGCCACACTTGAGCAATCCCTCTTGCTTTGGGAACGCGGCGAAGTACTAGCAGGGATCTGCCAAGAATGGTTAGACGGTGCGCGCGCCAAACTCGACTCGATCAGGCCAACATCATGAGTCCAGAATTTCGCTATTCAGATCTTCTTCCAATCGGGCCTGACACAACTCAATACCGTCGACTTGGAAGCGAAGGTGTCACAACAGTTCACCTCGGCAACAAAACATTTCTACATGTTTCACCAGAAGCGATCACTCGACTTAGTGAGACGGCTTATCACGACATTTCACATTACTTGCGAACTGCGCACCTGGCTCAACTCTCGAGCATTTTGGATGACCCGGAGAGCTCTCCCAACGATCGCTTCGTTGCGCTAGACCTTCTTAAAAATGCAAACATCTCTGCAGGCGGAGTCCTGCCAATGTGCCAGGACACAGGCACTGCCCTCGTGATGGCAAAAAAAGGCCAGCACGTCCTTACAGAGGGCAAGGACGAAGCCTCCATCTCTGAAGGTATTTATGATGCCTACACACGCTTAAATCTGCGATATTCGCAGATGGCGCCCATCAATATGTGGGAAGAGAAGAACACCGGAAATAACCTCCCTGCCCAAGTGGAGATTTACGCAGACTCAGACCATCCCGACGAGTACTCATTTCTCTACATCGCAAAGGGCGGCGGTAGCGCCAACAAATCTTTCCTCTATCAAGAGACCAAAGCGGTTTTGAATCCAACTAGTTTCTATGCCTGGCTTGATGAGAAATTGCGGTCACTTGGAACATCGGCCTGTCCCCCGTACCACTTGGCCATTGTCATTGGCGGAACAAGTGCCGAATATGCCGTGAAGACGTCCAAGTTAGCCAGCACCAAATATCTCGATTCACTTCCCACATCAGGGGATGCACAAACTGGTCACGGATTCCGCGATCTTGAGATGGAAGATGAAGTTCTTAAACTTACGCGCACGTTGGGAATCGGAGCACAATTTGGAGGCAAGTATTTCTGCCACGATGTACGAGTCATCCGGCTTCCTCGTCACGGCGCATCCTTGCCAATCGCGATCGCTGTCTCGTGCTCGGCAGATCGTCAAGCGAAAGCCAAAATCACTGCTGATGGCATCTTTTTAGAAGAGTTGGAGTTAGACCCGGCCCAATTCCTTCCTGACACGACGACAGCGCATTTGATCGAAGGCGACGACAGCGTAGTCAAGATTAACCTCAATCAAGGAATGGAAAAAGTCCGCGCAGAATTAAGTAAGTATCCTTTCAAAACCAGACTCTCACTGACTGGAACATTGATCGTTGCTCGCGATCTTGCGCACGCACGAATCAAATCTGACATGGACGCAGGAAAGCCCATGCCTGATTATCTGCGCGACTACCCCGTCTATTACGCAGGTCCTGCAAAGACTCCCGCGGGTTACGCGTCAGGTTCATTTGGTCCAACTACTGCGGGGCGAATGGACTCCTACGTCGAATACTTTCAATCACGTGGCGGCTCGCTTGTAATGTTGGCAAAAGGAAATCGCTCAAAAGTCGTGACTGAATCCTGCAAGAACCACGGTGGTTTCTACCTTGGATCGATTGGCGGACCGGCAGCACGTTTGGCCCTTGATTGCATCAAAAAAGTCGAGGTTCTCGACTTCGAAGAATTGGGCATGGAAGCGGTCTGGAAGATAGATGTTGTTGATTTTCCTGCATTTATCGTCATAGACGACAAGGGAAATGATTTCTACGCGGAGACTTCAAAGCCGCTGATGATCGGAAAGAACCCTAACCTGTAGAAACCGCCTTCGGTCCCCGACTAGTTCTAGTACGAACCCTGCCAGTTGAATGTTCGAAGCGCCTTGCAAGGTGTTGAGTAACGAACATCAATGTAGTGAAGTCCCCAACGGATTTGCGTCACAGGGTTTGTGCGCCAATCAGTTGCAATGACATCCATCTTGTCTGCGGGTAGTGCTTGTGCAATTCCATGTGCGCCCGAAGAATAATTGTGCGCTTTGTAATTCCAGTGACTTTCATTTGACCAAAGAGTTTTCAAACATCCGAACTGACTTGCGCCCCATTTGTAATCAAGCGCCATGATTTCTTTCGCGACAATTTGCGCACCAGTGGTAGTGCGAGCCATTTCGATCTGTTGACTTTGCAATGCAACCATCGCCAATTGATTCGATGACACCATCGCAGTTGTTTGCATCTGCGTAAAGAGAGCAACTGTTGTATCTGGATTTTGCGCCGGTGCTACTGACAAGTTGGCCGCAGCCGGGGTTGCTTCATCTGGAACAGAGATTCGAGAGGTCATCGGAAATTCGAGACCGTAAGCAGCAGGTTGGACTGAAGCCAAGACCAGAAGGATGGCCACACTGGCCCAAGCGGCTAGGGATTTGTTGACCAGACTAAGAAGACGCTTCAAAGCGGAGGTTATCCATTGATCAATGGAACTCGACAAACTCAACGGCTTCTCCTTTCACGGCATCTTTTCGCGCTCGGGCCCCAACCCGATAGGAGCCCAAATGGGCTTTAGGGGGTGGGGGGAATGCATAAAGATTGGCAAGCCGAGCGCATATGCGCAAATCAATACACGCTGGCGAAGAAAACTCCCAGAAATCTCATCCTTTGTGGAAAACTAAAAACGCAGGTCGCACAGGGGGAAGTCCGATTTGCCCGAAATGTGAGTCTGACCCCCAAATCGAGGCTTTTTGCCTTCCTTACGAGGGCATCGGCCCTTCTAGAAGTTCGGTGACTAGGGCGGCAATGGGCGAGCGCTCACTTCGAGTTAGGGTGATGTGGGCAAAAAGTGGATGGCCTTTCAAAGTTTCAACGACGGCGACCACTCCATCATGACGGCCCACCCGAAGGTTGTCCCTCTGAGCAACGTCGTGCGTTAGGACGACCCGAGATCCTTGGCCAATCCGGGAAAGCACGGTCAGAAGGACCCCGCGTTCAAGAGATTGAGCCTCATCCACGATCACGTACGAGTCGTGAAGAGATCGACCGCGGATATGAGTAAGAGGCAAGACCTCAATGAGTCCCCGATCGAGAATCTCATCGATCACTGGCTGGCTAACGAGGGCGCCCAAAGTGTCAAAAACTGCCTGGGCCCACGGCGACATTTTCTCGCCCTCGCTTCCCGGTAGGAATCCGAGCTCCTGGCCACCGACTGGATAGAGTGGACGGAAGACCACGACCTTCTTGTGTTGGCGACGCTCCATTACCGCTTCAAGTCCGGCGCACAATGCGAGGGCACTCTTGCCAGTTCCCGCTCGACCGCCCATGGAGATGATGCCGATTTCAGGATCGAGTAGAAGATCCAACGCAATTCGCTGCTCGGCGCTTCGCCCATGCAGACCAAAGGCAGTTCGATCTCCGCGGACCAACTGCAATTGCTTCTCCGGAGTCACTCGAGCAAGGGCACTCCCCTTTTCAGAATGGAGGACGACGCCCGTGTGACACGGAAGGGTCAAGGCGATTTCGTGGTCGGCTCGATCTGATGCATAAAGTTCGTCGATCAAACTCGCCCCGACATTGAGTTCGACCATCCCGCTCCACCCACTGGAGGATGCCAATTCGGCCAAGTACTCCTGGGCTTCGACTCCAACGGATGAAGCCTTGACTCGCAAAGGAAGGTCTTTGCTGACTAGAACTACGTCTCGACCATCGGCCATGAGATTGCGGGCAATCGCCAAAATCCGAGAATCGTTGCTGCCGTCCCTCAAAAATCCTTGGGGCAGCGAGGAAAGATCAGAGTGATTGAGTTCGACGGACAGGGTTCCGCCCTCGGGGGTAATTCGAAGCGGTTGATCCAGGCGACCATGGGTGACTCGAAGGTCGTCGAGGGCACGAAGAGCGGCACGGGCAAAAAACCCGAGTTCGGGATGGTCTCGTTTGGTCTCAAGTTCGCCAATCACAACTATCGGAATGATGACTTCATGTTCGGCAAAGCGCGTAAGCGCGCCGGGATCTGCCAGCAAAACGCTGGTATCGAGAACAAATGTCTTTTTGCTTGCCGGAGAAGTCAAACCGGTTCTCGCATTCTGTGTAGTTGTGCTCGTAGGGATCGGACTAGAAAACGGTAGAACTTTCGAAGCGTCCGATGTAAGCGACACGCTCAACGACGCTTAGATTTAACCTGTTACTCGTCTTAAATCTTCTAGACGGCCTCGAATTTCCTTGCCGACCCCGTGGCCCAGATTTATGATGTCAGACCGAAAGATGAGGAGAGATAGATGTCATTTTCGAATATTCACTGGGTTGCTGTACTTGTGAGCGGCCTGGTCGGAATCGCAAGCGGTGCCATCTGGTTTGGCCCCAAAACGTTCTACCCAGCCTGGTCGAAGGCGATGGGTAAAGCCGAAGATCGCAACCCCGCGGAGAACACGAATATGGGCGTCACCTTTGGTTCCACCTTCGTCGCCCAATTCGTGCAAGCAATCGCGCTCGCCCTCATTCTGAGTTCCATGAGCAATCTCAATATGGGCAAAGGAGCGCTGGTTGGTCTCGTCGCAGGAGTCGGAGTCGCAGCCGCCTCATCTTTGAGTCATCGCCTCTTTGGAGGTCAAGGTTTCAAAGTCTGGGGGATCGAAGTTTCCAATGACCTCCTCAATCTGGTTTTGATGGGCGCCATTCTCGGGGGATGGCATTAACTCTTTTTGTTCCTAAATGGGCCGTAATGCGTCATGCTATGCCAACTGGTTCTGACTTGGTCCCTTTCCCGCCCATGCCTGAGGTAGTGCGAAATATTTTTCCACTTTCCTGAAGGGCGAGGCTTTGAATATTCCCATTTTATTCAAGTCACGAAAATACCTGGCCCTTGCTCTTTCCTTGGGTCTGTTTACATCGCTTGTTGCGACAGCACCGAGCGCGATGGCTATCGTAACTCTGACAGTTACCTACGACGCCAATGGCGGCACTGGAAAGGTGCCCGTCAATTCCGCACTCTATTCCTCGGGCGATTCTGTCCCGGTCGCGGGCTCGAACGGTTTGTACAAGACCGGTTACACATTCGGTGGTTGGTCTTACAACAGCGGAGCATTCGGAACATCTATCGTTTCAGGCAGTTTCACAATCGCAGGCAATGCAACGCTAATCGCGGTCTGGAATGCCGCCACCTACTCCGTCACCTACAACGGCAACGGATTCACGGGCGGAACGCTCCCTACCGATAATGGCTCTTACGCCTTCGGATCCACCGTCATTGTTGCTGGGCAGAACGGACTATCCCGTACCGGATACACATTCGGTGGTTGGTCCTACAGCGGAGGCCTCGGTCCATCTGTTGTCACAACTTTCACAATTCAGGCAAACACAACACTTACCGCAGTATGGAATGCGGTCGCCACATTCACGATGACCTATACAGCCGGTACCGGCACCACGGGAACTCCGCCGATTGACACGAGCGGGCCCTACGTTTCTGGTGCAACTGTCATTGTTCTAGGCGCAGGAAGTTTGGCTAAAGCCGGCTACTCATTTGGCGGCTGGCATAACTGCCCCATCATCACCCCCTACGGGGCCACGTTCACGATTCTTTCCAACATAGTCGTATGCCCAATTTGGACTATCAATCCTTACGCTGTTCATTACCTTGCAACCGGAAGCACCACTGGCACCCCACCGAGCGATCCGAATAGCCCTTACGTATCAGGTGCAATGGTCACGGTTTTGGGCGGTGGTTCCTTAGTTAAGACGGGCTACCACTTCGGAGGTTGGGCAGATGCCGATAGCCATATTGCAACAGGCCCCACCTTCATCATTCTCAAAGTAACCGACTTGGATCCCGTCTGGATTCCAGACCTGTACACGGTCACGTATGACGGCAACTGTTCAAACTCATGCGGCGCCGTGCCGATTGATGGCAACTCCTACTCTCCCAATGCCCCAGTCCTTGTAGGTGGCGCACCAAACGCGAATTACCCGGGTTTTCATTTCACGGGTTGGGCCAACGGTGGCTTAGCCGTCTATCAGCCAGGTGCGCACTTTGCCATCGTCTCCAACACAGTACTAACTGCGGTCTGGGTTGCTAACGTCACGTATACAGTGACCTATTTCCCTTACCAAACTTCCGGTGGCGTACCGCCCCTAGATCCTCTCAGTCCCTATTCCTCTGGTGACGTCGTATTCGTGAATCCGGGTCCCGGAACTTTATTCAAAACCGGCTACACCTTTAACGGTTGGGGCAATTGCCCGGCAGTAAATACAGTTGGCGTGAGCTTTGTGATTCACGGAGACACGACGCTCTGTTCC
>JANXZF010000023.1 GCA_025355665.1 Actinomycetes bacterium | reverse complement strand
TATTTCGCCTCAACTCCGGGCTTGCGAGTAGTCACCTGCGCGGATCCCTCGGATGCCTATTGGATGATTCAACAGGCAATTGCCAGCGATGATCCCGTCATCTTCTTGGAGCCGAAGAGACGGTATTGGCAGAAGGGCGAAGTCGATACGGCCGCAGATATTTCCTCAGCCGTGCCAATGAACGGGGCAAAAGTATTGGTGGAAGGCGCGGATTGCACTCTGATTTGTTACGGCCCAACAGTGGCTACTGCTCTTCAAGCGGCTTCAATGGCAGCCGAGGAAGGTGTCCATCTCGAGGTCATTAATTTGCGCTCACTGAGCCCGCTTGATTTGGCGACACTAAATACTTCCGTAATGAAGACCGGCAGGGCGATAGTCGTGCACGAAGCCTCGAGCAGCGGAGGAATCGGCGGAGAAGTCGGGCAATGCTTGATGCAATCGTGCTTCTACCATTTGAAGGCTCCCGTACTTAGAGTGACTGGCTATGACACCCCGTATCCACCAAGTCGAAATGAAAACAGATACCTACCCGACGCCGATCGCATTCTTGATGCGGTCGAGAAGAGCATGAGTTATTAATATGACAACCGTTTCCACATTCGACTTTTTGCTACCTGATGTCGGAGAAGGACTAGAAGAGGCCGAGATCGTCAATTGGAAAGTTGCGGTAGGCCAGCAGATCGATGTCAATCAACCCATGGTCGAGATCGAGTCAGCAAAGTCCCTCGTTGAGCTGCCAAGCCCTTACGCTGGCACGGTTCTTGAATTTCTCGCTAAAGAGGGAGAAATCGTTCGAGTCGGAACTGCGATCATTCGACTTCAAATTGCTGGTTCCGTGCAAACGGATGCAAAGTCCGACTCTGGCAAAACTGAATTCCTCGTAGGGTCAATCTCTAAAGAGGAAAGTCGTCGACAACGTCGACCACGCAACTTCGGCATCAACCCGGCAATGACCGAAACAACGGCCGAACCGACGCCACCTGCCGCCGCAGTCGCCAGTGGGTCAGCAGGGTTAGCATCACCACCCGTCCGAAAGCTCGCGCGAGATCTTGGCATCGACATAAGTGGCCTCGTTGGAAGCGGACCAGGTGGTGCAGTAACTCGTGAAGATGTCATGGAAGTTGCAGATAAAGGCAAAACTAAATCAATGGCACCCGAACCTGCGTCGGCTTCTCGTGAAACTCGGACGCCAATCCGCGGTGTTCGTCGGGCAATGGCCGAAGCGATGGTTTCAAGCGCTTTCACAGCACCTCATGTAACGGAGTGGGCTACCTTCGACATAACCGCATCCATGCAACTTCTCGAAAAACTGCGTAATCAACCAGATTTTGCTGCCATCAAACTCTCCCCTCTGCCGCTTCTTGCACGCGCTATGTGCATCGCTGCCGCAAAGACTCAAGAGGTAAATAGTTTCTGGAACGAGAGCACACAAGAAATAGTCACAAAGCACTACGTGAACCTTGGTATCGCCACGGCGACCGATCGTGGCTTGCTCGTTCCAAACGTAAAAAACGCAGATCAATTAACTCTAAAGGGACTCACCGTCGCAATTGCAGATGTTGTCCAAGCAGCACGGACGGGCAAAACTGAGCCATCGCAGATGACCGGCGGAACCATGTCCATCACCAATATCGGAGTGTTCGGAATTGATGCCGGAACACCAATCTTGCCACCCGGTCAATCTGCCATCATTTCCCTTGGCGCCGTGGTCGAGCGTCCCTGGGTAGTCAACGGCGAAATTGTTGTGCGCTCCGTAACGACATTGGCATTGTCCTTTGATCATCGCCTCATCGACGGAGCTCAAGGCTCCACATTCTTATCGGATATCGCAAAGATGCTTCAGGAACCGTCACAACTTATCGCGTAATACGGAATTGCAATTTCTAGATTCCGACTACTTAAGTTGCCATCCTTGCAAGAGTCTTTCACTCTCCCCGCCCAACCAAGCATCATCTAACTCAAGCCTTCTAATGCCGCCATGTTCGACCCACTCTTGATAAACCGCGTCGCCTCGCGCTTTGATTCTGCCGATCACATATTCAGCCTGAACTTTTTGGTTTAGGGCAAAAAGCCCGACAGTCTCCGCTCGAAGATCATTCGAGGCGGAATAACCTTCGAGGATCCATGCAGCCCGTTGCCACGAATCAAGCAGCAATTCTGAAGGCTTCCTATTCGCAGGATTTCTAAATGGTCCCCAATACCTTAAAGCCGTGGCCAAGTCCCACGACCTTCTACCGGGGGATGCCATTTCCCAATCGATCAAGGCAAATGCAACCCCATCTCGAAAAATTGTATTTCCTGGACCCGCATCACCATGACAAATGACCTCTCGTACACCGGAAGGGTCCAATGAATCTCGAAAAGTTGAAACTACTTCCTGGGCGGTTGTTTCTGTTGAGTCATGTAATTCCCGAAGCAGGGCTCCGATGCTTAGCAATCGGCTCCTACTCTTTCCCAAATCTTCATCAACAAGTTCACCAATTTCGCCTTCAATCCACTCCAATTTGAGTCGACCCGACGAGTCTCGACCGAATGGCTTGGGAATGCCACGAAAAACTTTCCCAACTTCAATGATTACCTTCTCGACTTCAACATCTTCGTCGGCCGGACGAAGCACGAAGTCGCCGAGGCGAACGAGCCTTCCTCGATTAAGACGTCCACCAGAGATTGGGATTTCTTTTTCCATGATGTTGATGAGAGTAGTGGATGGGAATCTGACCTAGCGGAATCTGGGCCTAATTCCTCACTTATCCAAGTTCTAAGGGCACTTCTGGAGCTCCATTGAGTATCAAGTCTCTGAGTAACGGAGCAAGATTTCGCGGCGTCATGAGTTCTGTTGTCTGATCGAGTTCGTTTTGTGACCACCACCGATATTGAACGAATGAGACGTGTTCGAGGCCAAAAAGCGCAGTCGTATCTACCTCGAAATAGCGAACGTGAGAAAGAAACCATGTTTCGTTCACTCGATAATTCTTCCCGTTAAATGAATATTCGTCTCGACGATTCCAAACACGAGACCCGAGGTCAAAATCCGACAGCCCAGTCTCTTCTTTCACTTCTCGCCTAGCCGCGTCCTCGGGCGATTCTCCATGCTCAATACCTCCACCCACCGGGCACCAATAGATATCTGAAGGATTGGACGGGTCTTGTCCTTGAAATAGTAACACCCGACCTTGTTCATCTATTAAGAGCACTCGCGACGTACGACGAATTATGGGTCCGCTCTGCACCTTCGTATTGTGCCGTCACGTGGTGTGCACTGCAAGAAACCAATTCCGGGGACTCATCTCGCGGTGCGCCGTCAAAAGTAAGGCTGAATACTAAGGTCCGATTAAAACTACTCTTGTCCACCACGACTCAAGTTAATTTGAGCAAAGTTGTCTACTGAATTCATCAGGAATTAGTCCATATTCTCAATCAACTCCACGATTGAACTGTAATGTCCACCCTAAGAAGGACCCATACGTATTTTCTTAGCCTTGCATCCTTCAATGATCAGAGTAAGTC
>JANXZF010000022.1 GCA_025355665.1 Actinomycetes bacterium | reverse complement strand
CACTTAGAAACTATTCGAATATTAGGGTTTCAGGGGACAAAGATCAAATCTTTTGGGGGACATTTGGTGGACATTAACAAATTAAATAGGGGACAAACCCCGAAAGCCACATAAATCTGACCTGAACGGCCCCTTTGGCAGGATTTATCCCTTTTGTACCTCGAGAGCGGCCAGTTGGCCACACGCCCCTTCGATCTCCCGGCCACGAGTGTCCCTGACCGTGGTGGGGACGCCATAACTTTCCAAGATACGGACAAATTCTGCTTCATCCTCCGGCCGAGAGGCCGTCCATTTTGAACCAGGAGTTGGATTTAGCGGAATCAAATTCACATGTGCATTTCTGTTTTTCAACAAACGCCCGAGTAGGTCCGCTCTCCAAGTCTGATCATTAATGTCTTTGATCATCGCGTATTCAATTGAATATCTGCGGCCTGTTTTCTCTGCATAGGCATCCGCGGCCTGGAGAACTTCTTTGACTTTCCAACGAGAATTAATTGGAACTAGAGAATTGCGAAGTTCATCATCCGGGGTGTGGAGTGAAACCGCCAACGTCACGGGCAAACCTTCGTCGATCAACTTCTCGATTCCGTTAACCAATCCAACTGTCGAGACCACAACCGAACGCGCGCTGATTCCAAGCCCGTGAGGATTTGGATCCGTAATGTTTCGGAGTGAGCGCATCACCGCGTTGTAATTGGCAAGTGGTTCGCCCATGCCCATGAAAACAATATTGGAAAGTCGAGTTGGACCTCCAGGTAATTCGCCTCGTGCACAAGAACGCGCGGCGGCAACAATTTGTTCGGTAATTTCGCCGGCTGTCAGGTTACGCGTCAACCCCGCTTGCCCTGTTGCGCAAAATGGACAGTTCATTCCACATCCAGCTTGAGATGAGATGCAGACAGTGGTGCGATCCGTGTAGCGCATCAGAACACTTTCGACAAGGACGCCATCATGCAAACGCCACAAGTCCTTACGGGTCGTTCCATTGTCGCAAGTAACTGATCGAACGAGTTCGATTAATTTAGGAATGAAGAGTTCGGCAAGAGTTTCGCGTAAATCCGCTGGGATGTCCGACCACGTTTGCGGCTCTGACGAAAGATGCGTGAAGTAATGATTGGCGACTTGATTTGCTCGGAACGCAGGCAATCCAAGTTCGACAGCGAGATCTCGCCGCTGCTCAGGTGAGAAATCAGCAATGTGGCGAGGTGTCTTCTTTTTTAGCTTGGGTTCATCGAAGACAAGTTTGATGTCGGGCAGGTCGTTTCCCATCACATGTAACGCTTAACTACTTCAAAGGCCAGCCAAACTGCGGGGCCTGAAAGTAGAGCAGAATCTATGCGATCGAGTACTCCCCCGTGTCCGGGCAAAATTGTGCCCATGTCTTTGAGCGATAAATCGCGTTTCAATCCGCTTTCAATGAGGTCGCCGCTGGTGGCCGTAAAGACGACGACTATGCCAACCAGTACTCCGATCCACCAATGTTCGTGCATCATGTAATGGAAACTGAGAGCGCCGCCGATGACTGTGAAGACGAGGGACCCAACTAAACCTTCCCAGGTCTTCTTAGGGCTGATTTTCGGCATTAAAGGATGCTTACCGATCAGCATTCCAACGAGATAACCAAAGGTGTCGTTACAGCCGATCAAAACAACAAAGGTCATTACCCGATCGAATCCGTCAAAGGGCCGAGCCAAGAGGATGATAAATCCGGCAAGGAAGGGCAAGTAGATCAATACCAACGTCGTGGACGTCGCGCTCTTCACAAAGCCAGATGGACCCTTCCAAAGAAGGAAGACCAAAAGATTTGGCAGACAGAACGCAGTTGCAATTGCGAGACCTGCAAGACTTCCCTGCCACGTCGCAAATGTGAGAACTACGGTGGCGATAATCAGAGCCGGAAGAGATATGTATGTCTCGGAGAGTTCAAATGCTCGGGTAATTTCTCTCATTCCAAAGATGACCGCGATAGCAACCAGGATTGCGAATAATTCGCGGTGATACGCCAATGCAAACCAAACGATCAAAATGATTGAAACGCCGACAACAATCGAGGCAAAGAACTTGCGTCCCGTCCTCTTATTTATCGCCTCATTGATCGAATGCAAATCATTCATGCGCGGATGAGTGAACTCTCAAACTTCGAGAAGTTCAATCTCCTTATGCTTAAGAAGATCGTCGATCTTTCCAACATGCTCCGAAGTCACTTTTTCAAGTTCCTTCTCGCCGCGAGTTAGGTCATCTTTTCCGATCAGTCCGTCCTTCTCCAATTTTTCTATTGTCTCCTTCGCAGCACGGCGAATATTGCGGAGTGAAATTTTTGCATCTTCCGCCTTCGTGCGGACAACCTTGATGTATTCCTTTCGGCGATCCTCAGTCAATTGGGGAAAGGCCACGCGAATAACAACACCGTCGTTGCCAGGATTGACTCCCAAATCTGATTCTCGAATGGCCTTCTCAATGGCCGCCATCGCGCCTTTATCGAATGGAGATATCAGAGCCATCCGAGCTTCGGGGACCTGAATCGAGGCAAGTTGTGAAAGGGAGGTAAAAGTTCCGTAGTAATCGACCATGATCTTGCTGAAGAGTGACGGGTTGGCACGGCCGGTGCGCACGCTCGCAAAATCTTCTTTCGCAACCTCTACTGCCTTATCCATTTTGGTGTCGGCATCCTTGAGGGTGCTTGCAACATCATTCATTACTACTCCTCATAACATTTTCGATCTTGGGTACAGAACAGCCTTAGGCAACAAGAGTACCTATTACTTCGCCTCGGACCGCTCGGCCAATGTTGCCATTAACTTTAAGGTCAAAGACGATGATCGGTAAACCGTTTTCTCTGCAGATACTAAAAGCGGCCGCATCGGCGACCGCTAGAGACTTGGAAATGACGTCGTCGTAGGAAATATTGTCGAATTTGGTGGCTTTCGGGTCCTTCTTTGGATCGCTTGAATAGACACCATCGACGCCGCTCTTGGCGAGCAGTAGAGCTTCCGCACCGATTTCGAGAGCGCGTTGTGCCGAAACTGTGTCAGTTGTAAAGAACGGCATTCCTGCACCAGCGCCAAATATGACAACGCGTCCTTTTTCAAGATGCCTTATCGCACGCCTTGGGATGTAGGGCTCGGCAACTTGACCCATCGTGATGGCCGTTTGAACGCGAGTATCAATTCCTTGCTTCTCCAGAAAATCTTGAAGTGCAAGACAATTCATTACGGTGCCCAGCATTCCCATGTAGTCAGCACGTGCACGATCCATGCCTCGCTGTTGAAGTTCGGCGCCTCGGAAATAATTTCCGCCACCTACCACTATGGCGACTTGCACGCCCGTGTTCACTACTTCTGCAATTTGCTTGGCAACATCTTGAACCACATCGGGATCTACACCGATGCCCTTGGCTCCTCCGAAAACTTCGCCAGAAAGTTTAAGGAGCACCCGCCCGTAACTACCTCTAGTACCGGGCATGAGTGCTCCTCTCGCTTATTGTCGAAATTGTAAAGGTTTTGAGCCTTCCTTCGTTACTGACCCACTCGGAATCTCTTGAAGGCCTTAACTGCAGTTCCGGCCTCATCAAGGATCTGCTTGACCGTCTTCTTCGCATCCTTCGCAAAGGCCTGCTCGATCAAGCTAACTTCCTTAACAAAGCCAGTAATGCGGCCTTCAATGATCTTTGTAAGGGCTGCCTCTGGCTTGCCTTCGTTGCGAGCGGTTTCCTCGGCAACGTGGCGTTCGTTTTCGATCACATCTGCAGGCACGTCTTCACGGCTTACATATGAAGGAGCAAAAGCGGCGATGTGCTGTGCAACATCCTTGCCGATATCGACAACTTCCTTGGTCAACTGAACGAGCACGCCAAGCTGCGGTGGAAGGTCGGGACTCGTGCGGTGAAGATAGATACCGACGGGGCCTTCCATGACAGCAATGCGACGGACTTCAATCTTCTCGCCAAGTGTTGCATTTGCTTCATCGACGACATCTTGAACTTTTCGGCCAGGCTTGATTTCGGAAGCTAAGAAGGCATCAAGGTCTGAGATGTTCGATTCGATCAAGTGCTCCAAAAGTTCATCTGCGAGCGCTTGAAAGCGTTCGCCCTTGGAAACGAAGTCAGTTTCGCATGCCAACTCGAGCATGACTCCAACATTGTTTTGCACCTTAGCGACCACGAGACCGTTTGAGGTCGCTCGTCCTTCGCGCTTGGTAACACCCTTGAGGCCCTTCACGCGGATGATCTCGACTGCTTTCTCGTAGTCGCCATCTGCCTCATCTAGTGCCTTCTTGCAATCAAGCATTCCCGCGGCTGTCGCTTCGCGAAGTTTCTTGACATCTGCTGCTGTGTAATTCAATTTAAGCCTCCGTAACGGCAGCAGTCTCTACGACTGCCGGTGTTTCAACTTCTGGACGAACTTCTATCGCACTCTCCTCTGTTGTTCCGAGAACTTCCTTCTCCCAATCGGCCAAAGGCTCTCCAGCAGCAACAGACTCTGCATCTGGCTTGACTTCTTCTTTCACATTTGCCGCACGTGCTTGAAGTCCGGCTGCAATGGCGTCGGTGATCACGCGGGTAAGAAGACCGATAGAACGAATGGCATCGTCGTTACCAGGGATCTTGAAATCAACTTCGTCTGGATCACAGTTTGTATCAAGAATCGCGATAACAGGAATGCCAAGCTTCTTTGCCTCAGCAACTGCGAGGTGCTCCTTCTTGGTATCGACTACCCAGATTGCGCTTGGCAACTTGGTCATATTGCGAATTCCATTGAGGTTCTTGTTTAGCTTCTCTCGCTCGCGACGAAGTACAAGCAATTCTTTCTTAGTCAGCAACTGGTCGTTCGCGCTTTCAAGGGCTTCAAGTTCCTTGAGACGCTGAATGCGCTTGTAGACCGTTGGGAAGTTGGTGAGCATTCCACCAAGCCAACGTTCGGTTACATAAGGCATTCCAACTCGCGCGGATTGCTGGATGATTGGCTCTTGGGCTTGCTTCTTGGTACCAACGTATAAAACGTGACCACCCTTAGCAACAACATCCTTGACGAATTCGTAGGCACTATCGATCAAGCCAAGTGACTGTTGGATATCGATGATGTAGATGCCGTTGCGCTCGGTGAAAATAAAGCGCTTCATTTTCGGATTCCATCGACGAGTCTGGTGTCCGAAGTGGACTCCGCTGTCGAGAAGTTCTCGCATTGTTACAACCGCCATCGCGGCACACTCCTTCTTGCGCACTTCTTGGTAGAAGTTCGCTCTCGGTTATTGGGCCAACTATTTGCCGACCCTCTGCACCTAAAACACCGACCAGCGAACTGGACCGAGGTGGTTCTAGCTAGGTGCGTGAAGTCATCACAAATCTTTGTGATGCAGGGTGAATCCTACCTGAACTGCCCGTATGCAAACTCCCCATTAATTGAGCCGATCAGGCCCTGGGATGAGCCTGCTTGAAGGCTTTTTGGAGCCTTTCAGTCGATACGTGGGTATAGATCTGCGTCGTAGCAAGAGAGGCATGACCCAGAATTTCTTGAACAGTTCGAAGATCCGCACCGCCTTCGAGCAAATGAGTGGCGGCTGAATGGCGAAGCCCGTGAGGTCCCATTCGCTCGACTCCCTCAAGGGCCGACAAAGCTTGATAAACCACAGTCCGCACGGTTCTCTGATCGATGCGTTTGCCTCGAACGCCAATGAAGACCGCGTTTTCAGAGGATTTCGATACAAGGGATGGGCGCCCATCTCCCAGCCATGCTTTCAAAGCACTCATTGCGGGATTACCAATGGGAATGGTCCGCTCTTTATTGCCCTTGCCAAGTACTCGAATTGTCTGCCTTTCGTAATCAACGTCTCCAAAATCCAATCCACATAATTCCGCAACGCGCGCTCCACTCGCGTACAGAACTTCAACCATCGCGCAGTCACGAAGAGCAACCGGGGTTTCTTCCTCCCCTACGCGAGTTGCGAGGGCTTCCATCGCCAAGAGAGCATTTGGAATATTTAGAACATCCGGCAACGTTCGATGGGCTTTTGGAATTGCTAGAGAGAATCCCACGTCCGTTGTCGTTAGGCCAGATTTGTGGGCCCATTTGGTAAATAACCGGATCGACACCGCTCGTCTCGATAGAGAGGTGCGAGCTCCCCCCTTAACTTGCATCGTGGCCAACCATGATCGAATGTGTGAAAGCTCAAGATTAGAAATATCTGAGAGACCCAGGGCTTCGAGATGATGGATCAAACTCTTTAGATCGCCGAGATAGGCGCGGACACTGTGAGCTGAAAGTTGTCGCTCACCTCGTAGATGCCTTTCGAAGGCGGCAAGGACCTCGTTTAAATCAGTAACTGGCACAAGAACCAGATTACTCCGGAACACGGCCCAATCTAAGAAGTCCAAACGTGACCGCATCTTCAAGGGCCATAGCCGAGGCCGCAATAACGTTCTCGTGCACACCAACGGTGTTCCACTCGGCTTTGCCATCACTTGTTTCAACGAGAACGCGAGTAATAGCGCCAGTACCGAGCCGTCCTTCAAGAATCCGAACTTTGTAGTCGGTTAATTCGAGTTGAGCCAATTCTGGGTAGAAGCGCAAAAGGCCGGATCGCAGGGCTTTGTCGAAAGCGTTAACGGGGCCGTTTCCTTCGCCGCTGCATACGATCTTCTCGCCATGCGCAGTTAATGTAATTTCTGCCTTAGTGACGATTCGCTGATCAGCCGAGCGTTCGACGGTTGTAAGCCAATAATCAATGGCGAAAAAGCTTGGTCGAGTTCCGGTTGCCTCTTCGCGAAGAAGCAATTCAAAGGAAGCATCCGCGGCTTCAAAGGTGAACCCGTGCGCTTCCATATCTTTAACTCGCTCGACAACTCGACCGATTACTTCGCGGTTGCCGCCCAAATCGATGCCGAGTTCTTGGGACTTCAATTCGATTGATGCGCGACCGGCCATTTCGGAAACGAGCATGCGCATATCGTTTCCAACTGAGGCCGGATCCTCGTGCTGATAGAGCGATGGATCCACCTTGATTGCGCTGGCATGCAATCCAGCCTTATGGGCAAAGGCAGAAAAGCCAACGTAGGGCTGCCGTGCACTTGGCGCTACGTTGGTGACTTCGGCCACCGCGTGCGAAATTCTAAAGGCCTCTTCCAAGGCCCCGGCTGGCAGCACTTGTTGCTTTTTCTTCAATTGGAGGTTGGCGATAATTGTTACAAGATCGGCGTTACCAGTCCGTTCGCCGTAGCCATTGAGAGTTCCTTGTACATGGGTCGCCCCTGCAGCAACAGCAGCCATCGAATTTGCGACTGCGCAACCTGTGTCATTGTGACAGTGAATGCCTAGACGGGCGGAAGTGCTATTCAAAATATCGTGAACAACATCTGAAAGTTCATCTGGAAGCATGCCGCCGTTTGTATCGCACAAGGCAACAACGTCGGCACCTGCCTCTGCTGCAACTCGGACTACTTCAAGGGCGTAAGCTCGATTAGAGCGATAACCATCGAAAAAATGTTCCGCGTCGAGGAATACACGTTGACCTTCGCTGCGAAGATGCTTGATGGAGTCTTCGATCATCGCCAGATTTTCGTCAAGGGTCGTTCGAAGCGCTAAGTCAACGTGGCGGTCATAAGCTTTGGCGACAAGTGTCACTGCAGGTGCACCAGAATTTCTAAGTGCGCTGAGTAAAACGTCGTCGGCTGCGTTCACGTTTGGTCGCCTGGTGGCACCAAAGGCGACAAAGGTTGCATTCTTCAACTTGAGTTCAGTCTTGGCGCGCTCGAAGAACTCGGTGTCTTTTGGATTTGCTCCTGGCCAGCCACCTTCAATAAAACCGACACCCAGATCATCTAGATGGCGCGCGATGGCCAACTTGTCATGAACCGAAAGGTTTAACCCCTCTTGTTGCGCGCCATCGCGCAAGGTGGTGTCGTATATGTGAAAGGCGTCAGAGACCATTACAGAACTTTTCGCATCCAATGATGCTTATCTGGGATCGTTCCGTGCTGGATGCCGAGAAGCGCGTTGCGAATCTGCCCAGTGATAGGGCCAGGCACACCATCTCCGGTAACCCAAGTCCCCATCGAACTTTTTGCTGATCCAACCGGCGTTACGACGGCCGCGGTACCACATGCGAAGATTTCAGTGATCTCTCCGCTCTTCACTCCATCCCGCCATTCGTCAACGCTAATCATGACCTCTTCGGATTTGTAGCCAAGGTCCTTCGCGAGAGTGAGAATCGAGTCGCGCGTAATTCCTGGTAGCAACGTACCTGTCAGTTTTGGAGTAACAAGGGTTGCATTGGCCCCTGAGCCTTTAACAAAGTAAAGGTTCATGCCGCCCATTTCCTCAACCCACTTTCGTTCTTTCGCATCGATCCAGACAACCTGATCGCAACCCTCTTTCGCTGCAGCCTTCTGTGCAACCAGAGAGGCCGCATAATTGCCGCCACATTTCGCTTCACCCGTTCCACCTTGGACGGCGCGAACATACTCGGTGGAGATCCAGACGGCGACGGCATTATCGGAATTAAAATATGCCGCGGCGGGTGTGGCAATTAACATATACAGCGCGCGGTTGGTTGGGCGTACGCCCAAGCCCACTTCCGATGCGAACATAAATGGACGCAAATAAAGAGATTCGCCAACATTGCCTGGCACCCAAGCAGCATCTTCTTTAACCAGAGCATCCAGGCTTTCAAGAAAAGTATCAGTCGGCAATTCTGGAAGAGCTAAGCGATCAGCGCTTCGCTGAAAGCGCACTGCATTGGCTTCCGGGCGAAAGAGCGAAATTCCACCATTGGGTTGGCGATACGCCTTGAGGCCTTCGAAAATTTCTTGGCCGTAGTGAAAAACGGCTGCAGCCGGATCCAAAACGATTGGCCCGTACGGCTTTAGCTCTGCTTGCCCCCATCCATCAGCTTCCGACCATTCGGCAACAACCATGTGGTCGGTGTAGTACTTTCCGAATCCGGGCTTCTTCATCCTCTCTGCTCGCTCTGCATCCGAAACTTTGCGGGTAGATGTGCTGATTTTGATGGTCATGTTTCTATCCCTTCAGTGCCTCAACTAGAGCACTTCCGATTTCGCTAGTGCTTCTCTTCGTCGTTCCACGCGTCAGCAGATCTTTTGCGACAGCCGCTTCGATTTCGGCAGCAGCCTGCGTCAAACCAAGATGATTCAACATCATTGCCACCGACATCACGGTAGCCGTTGGATCTGCAAGACCCTTCCCAGCAATGTCTGGAGCCGACCCATGAACTGGTTCGAACATCGATGGATACGTGCCAGTTGGGTTGATGTTTCCCGAAGCAGCCAGACCAATTCCTCCACAAATCGCAGCCGCAATATCGGTCAAGATGTCGCCAAAGAGATTGTCGGTCACCACGACGTCAAAGCGACCGGGGTTGGTCACAAAGAACATCGACGCCGCATCTACGTGCAAGTAGTCGGTTGTCACTTCTGGATATTCTTTAGCAACTTCGTTAAAGGTTCGTGTCCACATACCACCTGCACGCGTAAGTACATTGTTCTTGTGCACCAACGTTAGGTGCTTGCGCTTTCGATCCATTGCCCGTGCGAAGGCATCGCGAATTACTCGCTCCGCACCTCGACGAGTATTGATGCTCTCTTCAGTCGCAATTTCGGCATCGGTGCCCTCTGCTAGAACCCCGCCCGCGCCAATGTATGGACCTTCGGTGCCTTCGCGCACAACAATGAAGTCGATGGATTCCACATTTGAAAGCGGAGAGGCGACTCCAGGGTACAAACGAGCCGGACGCAAGTTCACGTAGTGGTCAAAAGTGAAACGCAATTTGAGAAGCAAACCCCGCTCAAGGACACCACTTGGAACTGTTGGATCACCAACAGCGCCGAGCAAGATGACATCGCGCTTAGCTAAATCATCAATGACAGCTTGTGGAAGGACTTCGCCGGTGCGATGCCAGAAGCTTGCGCCAAGATCATATGCAGTCTTGGTGAAAGTCACGCCGTACTTTGCAGCAACGGCATCGAGGACCTTGAGCCCTTCGGCTACGACCTCGGGGCCGATGCCATCCCCGGCAATGACTCCCAAATCAAACGTCTTTTTTGTCATCTGTTCATACACCTAGTGTCACCGATCGAACCAGATTTGCACCGGTCTCTTGCGCCAAGGATTCAAGTACTCGAGGAACTACCGGTGAGTCGACAGTGATTGCCATCAGCGCTTCACCGCCTTCGTGATTACGAGCAACCTGCATTCCCCCGATGTTGATGGAGGCTTTGCCAAGGATATTTCCCACAGTTCCGACAACACCTGGACGATCGGCGTAACGCATGAAGATCATGTTCTCAGTTGGTACTAGATCAAGATCATACGAATCTATCGCCACAATCTTTTGCACCTGACGAATTCCCATCAACGTTCCGCTCACAGTAATTTGGACTCCTCGCGAAAGGGCAGCATTGAGTGTGACGATGTTTCGATGATCAGGGGAAACTTCATCAGCAGTAACAGTTGTTGCAAGGCCCCGCTCCAACGCGAGACCAGGAGCGTTTACGTAGGTGACATCTTCGGCGCCGAGTCCGAGCAAAGCACCCTTCATTGCACTAAGGCCAAGAACTGAGCAATCATGCTTGGCAATCTCGCCGTGCACCGCAACTTCAAGATTTACAGGAACTTCTCCAGCCAAACCAATTAACACGCCAGCGAGTTTTTCAACAAGTGATAGCGCAGGTCGTACATCCTCATGGATGATGCCGCCTTTAACATTCACGGCATCTGGCACGAGCTCGCCCGCAAGGGCTTTGCGAACAGATACGGCAACCGCAATGCCTGCACGCTCTTGCGCCTCATCAGTCGAAGCCCCCAAGTGAGGAGTCGCTACGACTTGATCGAGTCCAAATAAAGGTGAATCAGTGCATGGCTCGGTCGAGAAGACATCTAGTCCGGCTCCACCAACTCGTCCTTCTTTGATTGCGTCATAGAGAGCCAACTCATCGAGTACTCCACCTCGAGCAGCATTGATGATGCGCACCGTTGGCTTTACCTTTTTCAGCGCTTCCACGCCTATCAAGTTGGCTGTCTCTTTGGTTTTAGGCAAATGAATGGTGATGAAATCGCTGATGCCAAGAAGCTCGTCCAGATCAACGAGGCGAACTCCGAGTTGTGCCGCCCGGGCAGGTTGAAGGTAGGGATCGTAAGCAATGACCTTCATGCCAAATGCCTGCATACGCGCGGCCACCAATTGACCAATGCGCCCGAATCCAACGATGCCCAAAGTCTTTTCAAATAGTTCGACTCCGGTGTACTTCGAGCGTGCCCACTTGCCATTTCGCAAGGCAGCATGGGCCTGTGATACGTGGCGTGCCGATGCCAGCAAGAGAGCAATAGCCAACTCGGCCGCACTGACGATGTTTGAAGTCGGAGCATTTACAACCATGACACCCGCAGCAGTTGCCGCAGGAATTTCTACGTTATCTAGACCTACACCTGCACGTGCAATTACTTTCAGACCCTTTGCTGCACCAATCGCTTCTGCGTCCATCTTTGTTGCAGAGCGAATAAGAACAGCATCGACACCTTTTCCGAGAGCATCCAGAAGTTCCACACGGTTTGCTCCATCGCAATTCCGCACTTCAAAATCTGGTCCCAGCGCCTCAAGGGTTGCTGAGCTAAGTTCTTCGGCAATCAGTACGACGGGTTTAGCCACGCGCAGCACTACCTTCGGTGTAGTCATCCTTTGGATTCTTGACCCAAGACATCATCTTGCGAAGTTCGCGGCCGACGGCTTCGATTGGATGCGCAGCACCCTTTTCGCGAAGTGCCTTAAATTCCGGAGCACCTGCATCTTGATCATCGATGAAGCGCTTGGCAAATGCACCGCTTTGAATGTCGGCAAGAACCGCCTTCATGTTCTCCTTCACGTGCGGATCAATGACTCGAGGTCCTGAAACATAATCGCCGTATTCAGCGGTGTCAGAGACCGACCAACGCTGTTTGGCGATTCCGCCTTCGTACATCAGATCAACAATGAGTTTGAGTTCGTGTAGGCACTCAAAGTAAGCAACTTCTGGCTGATAGCCAGCTTCTACGAGAGTTTCAAATCCGTACATCACCAACTGCGAAGCACCGCCGCAAAGGACTGACTGCTCACCGAATAGATCGGTCTCGGTCTCCTCCGTGAATGTGGTGAGGATGCCGCCTGCGCGAAGTCCGCCAATTGCCTTGGCATATGAAAGAGTCAACGGCCAAGCACTACCAGTCGCATCTTGCTCGACTGCAACGATAACCGGCACTCCGCGACCAGCCGAAAACTCTCGGCGGACCAAGTGGCCAGGGCCCTTGGGCGCGACCATGCAGACATCGACGTTGGCGGGAGGTGCAATGTAGCCGTAGCGGATATTGAAGCCATGACCAAAGAAGATTGCGTCGCCATCTTTGAGGTTTGGAAGAACAGATTCGGCGTAGATATGTCGTTGCACGGGATCTGGCGCAAGAATCATGATGACGGTGGCCTCCTTCACGGCCTCCGCAACAGAGACAACGCGAAGACCCTCAGCCTCTGCCTTTGCATGCGACTTCGAACCCTCGGCCAATCCCACACGTACATCGACTCCGCTATCACGAAGGTTGAGCGCATGCGCATGACCCTGCGAGCCATAACCGATGACGGCGACCTTTCGACCTTGAATAACGGACAGGTCTGCGTCTTCGTCGTGATACATCGTTGCCACGGTGTTCTCCCTTTTCTTTTTCTTTTGTCTTTGGTCTTAGTTCTGGTAATCGGCTTGGGTGCCAATTTCGTGGAGCGTAGATATTCCTTGCGCGCTAAGCGTACGGTCTGAAAGAGCGGCAGTGCCACGCTCGAGTGCTACCAACCCTGACTGAACTAATTCCTTAATCCCAAACGGTGTGAGAGCCTTAAGCAGCGCCTCAATATGGGCGCTTTCAGCCGTGCATTGGATGGTCAGTGCCTGATCTTCCTCGTCCACCAATTTGGCGTCGAAGCGTTCGACGATCTCCAAGATCTCAGCAATTTTGTTTGTCGCCACTTTGACAAGCAATAACTCGCGATGAACGGTGGATGCAGATGGCATCTCAGACACTGCAATTACATTGACCAGTTTGTAGACCTGAGCCATTACTTGATCGAGTACGTGACCCTCGACGTTGAGGACAATTGTCATCCGCGATAGGTCAGGGTTTTCTGTGGGTCCAACAGCAAGTGAATCGATGTTATACGCGCGACGAGAAAAGAGAGAGGCAACCCTGGCTAGAACACCGGGGCTATTTTCAACGAGAACTGCCAGCGTATGTTTGCTCATCACAACTCCTGCGAATCCCAGTCGGGGGCCAGTCCCCGAGCGATCATAATTTCGTCATTTGATGCACCGGCAGCAACCATCGGCCAGACCATCGCATCTTTGAAAACGCGGAAGTCGACGACGACTGGCTGATCATTGATCGACATCGCTTCATTGATAACTGAATCGACATCTTCGGGACGCTCGCATCGAAGTCCAACGCAGCCCATGGCATCCGCCAATTTCACAAAGTCAGGAATAAACTTGGACTGCAAAGAAGTGTTGGAGTAGCGACTCTCGTAGAACATGGTCTGCCACTGGCGAACCATGCCCAAACTTTCATTGTTGATGATTGCGACCTTGATTGGAATTTTGTTGAGGGCGCATGTGACTAGTTCTTGATTGGTCATCTGGAAACAACCGTCACCATCAATGGCCCATACGGTCGTATCTGGCGCTCCCACTTTTGCACCCATCGCAGCGGGAACCGCGTAACCCATCGTGCCGAGTCCGCCCGAGTTGAGCCATGTCCGAGGCTTTTCGTACTTCACGAACTGCGAAGCCCACATCTGATGTTGACCAACCCCAGCAACGTAAATCGAATCTGGACCGGAAATCGCACCGATTCGTTCGATGACGTACTGAGGCGACAGAGAGCCGTCTTCAGGTTTGGCGTAACCCAATGGGTACGTCTTTCGCAGCGAATCCATCGATCGCCACCAGGCAGCCAGGTCAGGTTTATTTTTCTTGAACTCTAATTCGACGGCGGGGATCAACGCTTCAATCGTGTACATCAAATCGCCAATGACGGCGATATCTGCGTAGCGATTCTTGCCGATTTCAGCAGGATCAATATCGGCGTGAATGACTTTGGCGTTAACGGCAAAGGAGGAGAGCTTGCCGGTAACGCGATCATCAAAGCGAGCGCCGAGGGTGATCAGGAGATCGGCCTTCTGCAATGCAGTGACCGCAGCAACGGTGCCGTGCATTCCAGGCATGCCCAAGTGGAGATGGTGGCTATCGGGAAATGCACCGCGCGCCATCAAAGTTGTGACAACTGGCGCGCCGGTCAGTTCGGCAAGCCGCATCAGTTCTTTATGCGCATCGGCCTTAATGACACCGCCGCCAACAAAGAGAACTGGTTTCGAGGATCGGGCAATCAGGGCCGCCGCATCTCGGATTGCTTCGTCATCTGGCTCAACCTGCGGCTTGTACCCGGCCAATTGGATCTTTGTCGGATACTTAAATATCGTCATCTTTTGCAGCGCATCTTTTGCGATGTCAACGAGAACAGGACCCGGTCGACCAGTGCTGGCGATATGGAAGGCCTCTGCAATTGCTCGCGGGATTTCAGCGGGATCGGTGATCAAATAATTGTGCTTGGTGATCGGCATCGTTATTCCGCGAATGTCTGCCTCTTGAAAGGCGTCAGTTCCGATCGCCGCAGATGGCACCTGTCCAGTAATTGCAACAATCGGAACTGAGTCCATTTGAGCATCGGCGAGGGCGGTCACGAGGTTGGTGGCTCCGGGGCCCGAAGTAACTATGCAGACACCCGGGCGTCCTGTGACTTGGGCATATCCCGTGGCCGCGTGGCCAGCACCCTGTTCGTGTCGAACCAAAATATGGCGAATGGTTGAGTCAAAGATCGGATCGTACGCGGGAAGAATCGCGCCGCCGGGAATTCCAAACATGACATCTACGCCTGCGGCTTCTAATGACTTCACGAGGCTGGACGCCCCTGTCATTTCTTTACTCATCTACCCACTCCTTTCCTTCTCTCCATCTACTCTGCTTTTTCCAATGGGGAAAAAGCCGCCCACTAAATGCAAAAACCCTCAGTGATAACTGAGGGTAGCGCGGGATCTGTTTGTGCTAGATCGCGCGCTTTTCAATCACTACTGATGTTCTCACGCACACATTCTCGTGTGCGTGCCGAACACCGTCAACCCTTTGAGATTGCGATCTCACAATGTGAGAAGTGATCTTAGTCGCAGACAGCGCCTTTACTTGCTGACCCAACCAACTTTGCATACTTGGCTAGAACTCCACGAGTGTACTTGTGTGGAACAGGTGCGAAGTTCTCCCGCCTTTTCGCCATTTCTGTTTCATCGACCAAGAGGTCAAGAGTTCGCTCGACTGTATTGAAGCGCACGAGATCACCATTGTGCACGAAGGCAATCGGACCGCCCAACGATGCTTCCGGCGCAACGTGGCCAATGCAAAGGCCAGTTGTGCCGCCGGAGAATCGACCATCGGTTAGGAGCATGACTGATTTACCAAAGCCGGCGCCCTTGATCGCCCCAGTGATCATCAGCATCTCACGCATGCCCGGCCCACCCTTTGGACCTTCATAGCGAATGACGACAACGTCGCCCGCTTGAATGTTCCCGCTTTCCAGTGCATCCATCGCCTGTTGCTCGCGCTCGAATACTTTGGCAGGTCCCTCGAACAAATCGACATCAACTCCGGCCGTTTTTGTAACGGCGCCTTCTGGTGCAAGCGATCCCTTAAGTACCGTGATTCCCCCGCCCAATGAAAGTGGCTTGGAAATCGCGTGCAAGATTGCACCATCCGGATCAGGAGGTGCGACGTCCTCCAAGTTCTCGGCCATGGTCTTTCCAGTAACGGTGAGTGCGTCACCATGCAATAAACCAGCGTCAAGCAATGCTTTCAGCACCACTGGCACCCCGCCGACTTTGTCCATATCGTTCATGACAAATCGACCGAACGGCTTAAGGTCTCCAAGTAGCGGAACCTTCGATCCGATTCGGTGGAAGTCTTCAAGGTTTAGATCTACATCGGCTTCATGTGCGATCGCCAACAGATGGAGCACGGCGTTTGTTGAACCGCCCAACGCCATCACTGCAGTGATGGCATTTTCAAAAGCAGACTTTGTAAGAATGTCGCGAGTTGTGATCCCTTGACGAATCAATTCGACAACAGCGGCGCCAGCTTTTACTGAGTACGCATCGCGTCGACGATCAACCGCCGGTGGTGATGCAGATCCTGGAAGTGAAAGACCGATTGCCTCTCCCACTGTTGCCATCGTGTTCGCTGTGTACATTCCGCCACATGCACCTTCGCCAGGACAGATTGCGCGTTCAATTTCATCCAATTTTCCTTGCGAAATCAGACCGCGAGCGCAGGCACCCACCGCCTCAAATGCGTCGATGATCGTCACATCTTTG
>JANXZF010000104.1 GCA_025355665.1 Actinomycetes bacterium | reverse complement strand
CACCTTTATCCAGGGCTCCGTGCTTGATCCAGCCCTCGTCGACAAGCTCGTCGCCGAAACCGATTACATCTACCACCTGGCTGCCGCCGTCGGAGTTTTCAATATCTTAGAGCGACCTCTGGCAAGCCTCATGACGAACATCCGAGGCACCGAAAACGTCCTTGATTCTGCGCTTAAGCACTCCAAGCCAATTCTTATTGCTAGCAGTAGTGAGGTCTACGGCAAAAACGTCTCCGACTCACTCCAGGAAGATGATTCCAGGATCCTTGGATCCCCACTCACACTTCGATGGTCATATAGCCAGGCCAAAGCACTGGACGAAACCTTGGCCTATGCCTACTGGAAAGATAAAAACCTTCAGGCACGCATAGTCCGATTTTTTAATACGGTCGGCCCTCGTCAACTGGGTGCATATGGAATGGTTGTTCCCCGCTTTGTTGCCCAAGCCCTCGACGATAAAGACATCACCATTTATGGAGATGGAAAGCAAACGCGTTGTTTCGGCCATGTCGCAGACATTATTGAAGCACTCATTGCTGTTTCCAACTCAGAGAACACCGTTGGCACTGTTGTAAACATCGGTAACAGCGAAGAGATTTCGATTCAAGACCTCGCCGAAAAAATAATCAAGGCAACAAACTCAAAGAGCAAGATCGTGTACATCGCGTACGAAGATGCCTATGTTGATGGATTTGAAGACATGGAAAGACGCGTTCCCAATATTGACCGAATTAAGAAACTAACGGGATGGGCGCCTACTCGGAATCTCGACACGATCATCCGAGATGTGGCACACCACCTATCAACAATTTAGAGTCGGACGACATTTGCCAAATCTTTGAAAACTCCAGTGCAGTCCAAGATCGGAATCCCTCGAGCGGAAATATTCTCAACAGGCAGACCCGGTTGCGCGGTCGCAATTACCGCGACATCACATTCCCAGGAGAGATCAACCGGCGAAGACCCTTCCCAATCTGCAACTAATGGGTCAATCCACCCAACTTCATACCCATTGCTAATCAGATCATCTCTCAAGGCCGTTACAGGAGTTTCACGAACATCTTTCACGCCGGGCTTGTACGCGACTCCCATAATCAAAACTCTCTTCGCACTTGATTTCCCGTCCACGAGATCGCGAACTCGCCTTGAAACATAAATAGGCATACCGACGTTGATCGCATCGGATTGATCAATTATCGAAGCTCGAGTGCCGTTCTTCTCTGCCCACCACGACAAATACATAGGATCGACGGGAATGCAATGCCCACCCACACCCACGCTGGGCGTAAAACGCATGAATCCGTAGGGTTTTGTCGAGGCGGCATCAATTACTTCGTGCACGTTGATATCTTGATCGGCACACAGCTGAGTTAACTGATTCACCAATGCAATGTTTACCAGCCTAAAAGTATTCTCCAAAAGTTTGGCTGTTTCGGCGACCTCCGGAGAGGACACCCGAACGACTTCGTCGCAAACCGAACTATAGAAATTGACAGCCAGATCGGTAGCCTCTTCGCCCAGTCCTCCAACGAGTCGCGGTGTGTTTTTCTGATGCCATCTAACGTCACCAGGATTAACCCGCTCTGGCGCAACCGCAAGATGAACCTTGATGTCTTCACCAGACCTGTTCTCCATGATTCTTGGATAGATGAAGTCCCTCAAAGTCCCCGGGAAAGACGTGGATTCATTAATAACCAACGTGCCGGACACTAAATGCGGTGCAATATCTAGAACCGCTTGCTCAAGAATGCTCAAATCCGGCGATCTTTGCGCATCCAGAGGCGTTGGCACGCAGATTGTTACTACGGACGCTTCCCTAACGTCAGATACCGAATTTGATATTCGGTATTGCCCTTTGCTCATAGCATCTTGAATATCTGACGATGGGACATCCTCCACTGGGCTAATACCAGAAGATATCCCAGCAAACTTAGTAGGCGAATTCTCGATTCCAATTACATTCCATCCAGCCTTTACGGCAGCCATAGCCAAGGGGAGACCCACGTAACCTTGACCAATAATGGCAATAGTTCTTTCGCGTAATGACATGAGGGAAACCTTATCCTTTGATTGCTGCTTCCGCCGCCTTGGCATCATCTCCGTTGGGCCTCAATTCAGAAATCCTTTGGGCAACCTTCCGAGCGTTTGTGAGATCCCCCACCTGGACATAATCCTTCACAAGAGCAAGCAAGTTTCTGGTGCTCCACTGATCGATC
>JANXZF010000068.1 GCA_025355665.1 Actinomycetes bacterium | reverse complement strand
AATCGGGCCACCGGCTGCGATCTGACCCAGGAGGGGAACCAGGCGGGTGTTTTCTGCGGGCGCGACTTCGGAAGGCTCACCTGGCAGGAGAACTTCGAGGGCTCGGCCGCGGGTTGGGTCGCGGCGGATGAAGCCCTTTTTCTCCAGAGCCTGGAGTTGGTACTGAACTGATGCTGGGGAGGCTAGGCCGGCCGCGGCGCCGATTTCGCGCATGCTAGGCGGATAACCGTTGGTGACCAGGGCAGCTTTGATGGCTTGGAGGATCTTGAGCTGGCGGGTGGTCAGCCCATGCTCATCGGCCGGGCCGTCAGGTAGTTCGGTTACGACGTCTGCTGGTTTGGTCGTTTTAGCCATGGTTTGAGGGTAGAGGATGTTCACCTAATATTCAAACATCTGTTCGAATTTTTCTTGCGTTTTGTCAGCCGGGTGGGGTATAAATGACCTATCGAACAGACGTTCGAAAAGGAGTGAAGACCATGAGCGCAATCGCACTGCAGTATCCGTCCCTTCCACGTCTTACGCGTCGTGGTCGGTTGGCGCGGTTCCTCCTGGTTCTTTCTCTCACCGTGGTCCTGGGTGCTGGCTTCGCAATGAGGGCGGGGGCCGGAGTTTCGGTTCACAATTCACCTTCCTCCTATGTGACGGTTGTTGTTGCACCCGGTGAAACCTTGTGGTCGATTGCTTCAACAGCTTCTGGTCGCGGTGATGTCCAAGCGATGGTTGATGAAATTATGTCGATCAATTCTTTGTCGATGCCAGATGTTTCGGCCGGACAAGCGTTACGAGTGCCTGCATAGATTTCTTTTTACTAGGCCAGTTGTAGGCCTGTTCTCACCATATTCTCACTCTGGGATCGTTAAGTAACGCACATGAAATCACACTCGTCTTTTCGTACAGTTTCTCTCCTCTCGCTATCGATTGCCGTAGCCCTATTTGGTGCAATCCCGGCTTCGAATGCGGCTACCAAAGCGACGACCAAGCCAAAAGTCGCGGCCACAACGACGCCCAAACCGAGCGCGAAAGTGACGGCAAAGGCGAATCCGAAGATCACCAAGTTGCCAGCAACCGGCGCGGACGGCGCCCGAGGTGGGCGGTTTGCGAATCTAACGACGGCGCAACGGGCGTGTTTAGTAAAGAACGGTGTGACGTTGCCGGCGCCTCGAACGGGTACGGCCCGGCCGACTCCGAATCCAACGGGGTCACCCCGTGCCTTTGGGGGCACGCGAAACACGTTCAATAATCCAAAGACGGCAGCGGCCTTTAAGAATTGCGGAATCGCATTGCCGACTAGGGGATTCGGTGGTGGCACATTCAACTCGCCCAAATTCCAGGCTTTCCAGAAGTGCATGACTACCGCTGGATTCCAACCAACGGGTGGCTTTGGTCGCTACGACCAATCAGATCCATCGACAGTGGCGGCGCTGATTAAATGCCAGAAGTCAACTGGATTTACCTTGCCAAAGCCTGGGGCGAGTAACTGATGTTCCGCCGCCGAAATATCATCCTCAACTCGGTACTTGTGATCGCTCTCGCAGTCATCGGATTTTTTGGCTGGAAGACGTTATATCCAGCGGCAGCCGTCGCAACGGTGCGAACGGCGACAGTCAGCCTTCAAAATGTTTCGACTTCCGTGAGTGCGACGGGTGCGGTGCAGACTTCATCTGATATCGGACTCAATTTCGGAACGTCCGGAATTGTCCGAACACTCAACGTCAAAGTCGGCGATCAAGTGAAAAAAGGAGAATTACTCGCGACTACGGATAGTCGGGCAGCGGCGTTGGCGGAGTTGCAATCCCAAGCATCTGAGAAGAGTGCCGAAGTTGCACTAGCGAATGCAACAGTGGGCGTAACCAACGCGACGGTGGGTGTGCAAAATGCTCAGATCGCAGTGACGCAGGGTGCCCAGAATTCACAAACAACATTGGCTAATGACGACCAAGCCACATTGAATGCGCAAAATGCGCTGGCTAAATTGCAGGCCGGTCCGACCTCGGCCACGCTCGCACAACAAGCCCAGCAGGTGGTGGTGCAGCAGCAGGCGATCAGTACTGCGACTGCTTCCGTGGCGAGTGCACAGGCATCATTTACGCAGAACCAACAGACCATCGCCTTGAATCTTGTCGGCTACAACACTGCGGTAGACAACGCTTCATACGATTACAGCACGAGGTGCAATGTATTGCCCTCGACTGCCGACTGCACAACCTTAGCGAGTACAAGGTCGTATTACTTGACGCTCGTGAACGCACAACAGGCGAAAGCGGTTGGCGTTTTGAGAGATTCCCAAACATTGGCCAGCGCGCAAACGGCGATCGATAATGCGAATCGCGGACTCGTTAGTGCGCAGCAAGCCATGGACACATTGAAAGCCCAACAGGCCGTAGCAAATCAGCCTGCTGCTCAAGTTGATATTGACTCGGCGAATGTCGCAATCGCAACTGCTCAACGTGCGAAGGCCAACGCAGTGGTGCTAGCGGGTCAGCAAGCAGAGCAAGCGGCCGGTTCGTTGACAACTACACAGGGTTCGTTGACAAATGCACAGGGTTCGTTGACGAATGCACAAGAATCTGTTGTCCTTGCCAAAGCAAATCTCGCGAATGCTCAATTGAATTTGGCGAATACACGACTGATATCGCCAGCATCGGCAACTGTTGCAGCTATCGCAAATGAAGTTGGAGTGAACGCCGGAACAACCACCGCGGGTTCAGGCGGTGCGAGCGGATTCATCGTGCTGACTGAGTTGGCTGGCTTGCAAGTGAAGGCCTCATTTGCCGAAGCAGATGTTGTCTCACTGCAATCAGGACAGGCAGCAACATTTACATTTGACGCGATTCCAAACGCAAGCGCACAGGGAACTGTGTTGTCTATCGCGCCACTGAGCAACGCCTCAAGTGGAAGTGTTACGACCTACAACGTGACTTTCTCGCTCGACAGTGCGCCCGCCGAAGTCAAACCAGGAATGACTGCGCAGGTAAGTGTGGTGACGGCCCAGGCCCAGGGTGTCTTGGCCGTCACCTCCACTGCGCTGACTCAACGAGGTGGCACGTATTACGTCACGATGAAACCGACCAAGGTTGGAGTCGCCGGTGTCCGAAAAGCAGTAACTATCGGGCTCAAAGGCGACTCTTCAACGCAGATCCTGAGCGGGATAAAGGTGGGGGATCAAGTTGAACTCCGAACGACAACGTCATCTTCGACGACGGCGAATAACGGCTTCCCTGGCGGCGGAGTTCCAGGAGCGGGCGGCGGCATCGGTGCCGCGGTTCGAGCAAATGGATGACCACTCAAACTGCCACGCAAAAATCCCTCGTCGTTAAAGTCGAAGGTGTAACCAAGGTTTACGGCGTGGGCGAAACTGCCGTGCATGCACTGCGCGGCGTCTCGTTGGAAATCGAGCAGGGCGAGTTTGTCGCGATCATGGGCGCATCCGGATCTGGAAAGTCCACGTTGATGAACATCTTGGGTTGCTTAGATATTCCAACGCAAGGTGATTACTGGATTCGCAATCTCAACGTTGCCGAACTCGATGAAGAACAGTTGTCGGTTGTGCGCTCGCAATTGATCGGATTCGTGTTTCAATCCTTCAACCTCATCCCAAGGACTACGGCGGCCAATAACGTGGAGTTGCCCCTTGCTTATCAGGGGATCTCTCTACACAAGAGGCGCGAGAGGGCGCGAGAGGCGTTGGCCTCCGTGGGGTTGGCAGATCGCGGAGGGCATGAACCGCACGAGCTCTCCGGCGGTCAGCAACAACGAGTTGCTATTGCGCGAGCCCTTGTTACTAAGCCGGCGATGTTGCTTGCAGATGAGCCGACGGGTGCATTGGATACACAATCGACGAAGGAAATTCTTGAATTGCTGCATGAAATCAATCGAAGCGGTGCCACGGTAATTGTGATCACTCATGAAGAAGAAGTGGCACGAGCAGCAAGACGGATGATCCGTCTTCGCGACGGATATGTTGTGGAAGACGTCAAATGGGTGGCCTAGGGCTTCGAGAGGTTTGGCGCTTCGCGTGGCGGGGGATCACCGCCAACAGAATGCGATCGAGTTTGACGGTGCTTGGCGTCCTCATTGGAGTCTCTTCCGTCATTGTCCTAACGGCCGTTGGGACTGGCTCTGCAGTATCGGTTCAACAGAGTATTCAGAAACTTGGCACTAATTCGATTACCGTTTCCGCCTTGGGCGGTGGTCGTTTTTCGCGATCTGCCAATTCGAATGCCAAGCAGTTGACCATCTCGGATGCAACCGCCCTCAATGACCCCGTTAAGGCACCGGATGTGAAGAGTGCAGCGCCTGTGTTGCAGGCAAACGGTGTGAGTTGCACATACGGCAATCTCTCATCGAGTCCGCAGAGTGTGATCGGCACATGGCCGTCCTACTTTGAGGCGGCAAATAGCCCAGTAAGCGCAGGTACATATTGGACTTCCGACGATGTTGTTGCGGGCAGACCCGTTGTGGTCATTGGTACCACGGTCGCATCTGATCTTTTTGGAACAGACAGTCCGCTTAACCAAGTGATTCGCTGTCACGGTCAATCGGTGACCGTTGTTGGCGTGATGAAAACTAAAGGAACGACGGGATTTCAAGACGGCGATAGCATCGTGATTGCCCCGATTACATTTATTCAGCGATCGATGTCAGGGTACGGATCAATCAGCAGTATCCAAGTCGAAGCCAATAGTGCGACTACTACGACTGCTGCCATGGATGAAGTAACTGCGATCATGGATGCCCAACACAAGATAAAGGCTGGCGGAAGCGCGGATTATCGCGTTCTCAACCAAGCCTCGATCTTGGCATCGTCTAATCAATCTGGTCACACGTTAACCGTGTTATTGGGAATAGTTGCTGCGATTAGCTTGCTGGTTGGCGGTATTGGCATCACTAATATCATGCTGGTATCGGTAACGGAGCGAACCAGAGAGATCGGAATTCGCAAGGCAATCGGTGCACCGAAGATCGCGATCCTTTCGCAATTCTTGATTGAGGCGATGTTGCTTTCGTTATTGGGAGGACTCTCAGGAGTTTTGCTCGGTGTCGGAATTTCGCATTTCACAATTCTTGGAGTCAAACCTGTTGTCTCCTTATCCAGTGTGCTCTTGGCATTTATTGTCAGCGCACTTATCGGACTAATTTTCGGCGGTTGGCCAGCAAACCGCGCTGCATCCCTACGACCGATTGAGGCGCTGCGATATGAATAACGAAAAAGAAAATTCACATGATGCAATTGTCGAATTGGTATCGCAAGCAAAACATCGACCGTTGCCGCGAAGCACCAAAGCTCTCACCATCATCGTTATTGCAGCGATGTTGTTTACCGGCGGAATTGCATATGGAAAACACAAAGCAACTTCAGGAACTGGGAATTCGCTTTCACTTGCCGGGCTAACTGGTGGCGGTTTAGGCGGGGGATTCGGCAACGGTTTCACCCGTCGTAACCGAACCGGAGCAACTGGCGCCACTGGATCCCTTAGCAATGGCGCGGGCTCGGGCGTGCCGGGCGGCTTTGGGACGGCGGCAACGGCCACTTCGACCGACGTGGCTGGCACGATCGTCTCGATCACCGCGACACAGGTGGTCATCCAGACCCTGAGCGGGCAGAAGCAGACCTTCCCACTCTTGACCAATACGCGGGTGCGCGAGAGCACCGCAGGTACCTTGGCAAGGGTCAAAGCGGGCGATATCGTGACCATTAAGCCTGATTCGAGCAACTCGGCCAAGACGATTACCGTGGTCAAGTGAGTGTTAGCCCCGACACGCCGAGAGAAGAATTTATGTAGTCAATGAGGGCGAACCCTCAAGACTTCCTTTAGTGTTCCTACTAGATGTAGGGGTCCAGGCGCGATATAGTTCCATAAGTAGTGGTGATGAGCCGCAACTCAGGGAATTTTCAGTACATCGCATTACACCCCGTAGTCACTAGTGGGAGGGAGACACGCCGAATGATCTGTCCATTTTGCCGACATGATGATTCTCGCGTCGTTGATTCCCGTCCAGCCGAAGATGGCACGCAGATCCGTCGTCGTCGTGAGTGTCCTGAATGTGGGGCACGATTTTCAACCCAGGAGACCGCCCTTCTCAACATCGTGAAGCGAAGCGGGGCTACCGAGCCCTTCAGCCGAGAGAAGGTCATCGCCGGTGTCAGGAAGGCCTGCCAAGGTAGGCCGGTGAGCAACGACGATCTAGCTCTTCTGGCCCAACGGGTCGAAGAGACACTTCGGCTAACCGGCCAGGCCGAGATCGAAGCTCAAGAAGTTGGGATGGCCATCTTGGCTCCACTTCGACAACTCGATGAAGTTGCCTATCTTCGATACGCATCGGTCTATCGCAACTTCAATTCGCTCGAAGATTTCGAAGGCGAGATCGCTTTGTTGCGAGCTGTGCCATCGAGTACCAAAAGCAAATCCCCTTTGCCGAACAATAAAAAATAATAAGCACTACTAAAGAAATCTGGAGAACTACAACATGTCAGAGACGGTCATCAACCGACCAGGTAAGTCCACCGCTAAGTCAAATAAGGGATTGGTACTCGAACGCATATATACCACCGCGGGAGTACACCCTTATGACGAAGTGATTTGGGAGCGTCGGGATGTCGTTCAGACGAATTGGAAATCCGGGGAAGTTATTTTCGAACAGCGTGGGGTTGAATATCCTGACTTCTGGTCGGTCAACGCTTCGACCATCGTTTCCACGAAGTATTTCCGTGGCGCGGTAGGAGCAGAAAACCGTGAATGGTCGCTAAAGCAAGTTATTGATCGAGTAGTTCTTACCTATACAAAAGCCGGAAAAGATAATGGGTATTTTGCGACCGTCGCCGATGCTGAAGTTTTCGAGCACGAACTCACACACATGTTGCTCCACCAGATCTTCTCTTTCAACTCACCAGTGTGGTTCAACGTCGGAACATCCGAGCCACAGCAAGTAAGCGCCTGCTTCATTTTGTCAGTTGATGACACTATGGAATCGATCCTCAACTGGTATCGCGAAGAAGGCATGATTTTCAAGGGCGGGTCAGGCGCCGGACTTAACTTGTCCCGCATCCGTTCTTCAAAGGAATTACTGAAATCAGGCGGAACCGCATCTGGTCCTGTTTCATTTATGCGCGGTGCCGATGCATCTGCAGGCACAATCAAGAGCGGTGGAGCAACACGTCGCGCCGCCAAGATGGTCGTGCTAGATGTTGATCATCCAGATATTGAAGAATTTATCGAGACCAAGGTTCGCGAAGAAGACAAGATCCGTGCTCTTCGCGATGCCGGGTTCGATATGGACTTGAGCGGGAAAGACATCATCTCGGTCCAGTACCAGAACGCAAACAACTCAGTCCGAGTCAGCGACAAGTTCATGCGCGCGTACGAAGAAGGAAAAGAATTCGGTCTCACCGCACGAGCATCTGGCGAGGTCATCGACACAGTTGATGCACGCAGTCTGTTTCGCAAGATGGCGCAAGCGGCCTGGGCATGTGCTGATCCAGGAATTCAATACGACGACACCATCAATGATTGGCACACAAACCCAGAGACTGGTCGCATCAACGCTTCCAACCCATGCTCTGAATACATGTCACTCGACAATTCATCGTGCAACCTTGCATCCTTGAATTTAATGAAATTCCTCAAGACTGACGGCTCTTTTGACGCCAAGACCTTTGC
>JANXZF010000059.1 GCA_025355665.1 Actinomycetes bacterium | reverse complement strand
ACGATGTCTGTTAAAACAACAGTGTCGAAAATGTTGTACTGCGCCAAACGCAACGCGGTCGTGGAACCGTAGAAACCTGCGCCTACTACGCTGACCTTGCTCATTACTTCTCCCTAGTCTTAGCTTCCAGGAAACTCTCTTGACATCAAGATAACTCTACCGCCCGCTGGGGAGTGCTAATGCCAACAGGAATAGCCCTAACGCTAGAGCCAAAGGCAGATATCGTTCCACTCGGCTCATGGCCTTGGAGGCCAGGCTCACGCCAGCCATGCCAAGTGCGATACAGAGCAACCCCACCTGAACCAAACCAAAGGCGCCTAGGGCGGCGCCTAGCACTACTAGCCCATATCCGAAAAAAGATGGACGGCTTAGCGACATGCTTCCACGACATTTTTTACCAACATCGCCCGGGTCATCGGCCCGACGCCGCCTGGCATTGGGGCAACAAAACCTGCGATGTCCATAACGCCTGGGTGCACGTCCCCGAGCAAACCAGCTTCGGTTCGGGAAATTCCTACGTCGACAATGGCCGCGCCTGCCTTGATCATGTCGGGGGTAAGGAAATGTGCGCGCCCGATGGCGGCCACGACGATGTCTGCATTTTTTGTATGACGAACCAAGTCCTTGGTGCCGGTGTGAGTAAGTGTGACGGTTGCATTCTCGCTCTTGCGAGTCAGCAGAAGTCCGAGTGGGCGACCAACTGTGAGACCGCGACCGATGACAGTTACTTCAGCGCCATCGATGTTGACTCCATACGCACGAAGCAGTTCGACGATGCCACGGGGTGTGCAAGGAAGTGGTGCGTCCTCTCCCATAACAAGTCGACCCAAATTTATCGGGTGCAATCCATCTGCATCCTTTGCGGGGTCAATGGCTTCAAGAACTCGCTGCGAATTTATTCCGCGAGGAAGCGGAAGCTGCACGATGTAGCCAGTGCACTCCTTCGACTCATTCAAATCTTTAACTGCCGCAAGGACATCTTTTTCTGTTGCGTTCTCCGGAAGATCAACACGGATGGACTTAATGCCGACTTCATCGCAGTCGCGATGCTTTCCTGCAACGTAAGAGTGCGAACCAGGATCATCCCCGACAAGAACAGTTCCGAGTCCAGGAGATTTTCCCTGTGCTTTTAGTTTTACAACCTCGGCTGCAAGTTCGGTTTTTATTTTTTTGGCAAGGGCTTTTCCATCAAGAATTTGTGCGCTCATGCGCCCCATCCTATTGGGGATTATCCGTGGGAGAAATGTCTAACTCCCGTGAAATACATTGAGATATTCGCCTCACGGGCTACGGCAATTACTTCTGCATCTCGCGTACTCCCGCCTGGTTGAACTACAGCGGTAACTCCTGCATCAATGAGAATTTGTAAACCGTCGGCAAATGGGAAGAAAGCATCACTTGCCGCAACTGATCCGGGGGCTCGATTTCCACATCGTGAAACCGCAAGGCGCGAAGAGTCAACGCGATTGACTTGGCCCATTCCGATTCCAATGGAAGCCCCATCTTTAGCCAACAAAATGGCATTGCTCTTGACCGCGCGGATAGAGCGCCAAGCGAAAACTAGGTCTTTCATAACCTCAGCCGAAACGCCGGGGCCGCAAGCAAGTGTCCAATTGGCGGGGTCATCTCCCGGTGCGTCAACCAAATCAGTCTGCTGGACCAACATCCCTCCGGATACTGGACGTAACTCTCGAGAAGCAGTCTTTGGTGAAGAACATTGGAGAATTCTGATGGAAGGCTTCTTGCTCAATATTTCAACGGCCCCTGGAGCATAACTTGGAGCAATTACAACCTCTGTAAAAATCTGCGAAAGAGTCTGCGCCATTGCGACATCGACTTCGCGGTTGGCTGCAACAACACCACCGAAAGCGGAAAGTGAGTCACATGCATGCGCTTTCACATGCGCCTCGGCAATATTGGCACCGACCGCAATTCCGCAAGGGTTAGCATGTTTGATGATTGCAACGCAAGGTTCGCCGTGGTCATGGGCCGCGCGCCAAGCCGCATCGGAATCAGTGTAATTATTGAATGACATTTCTTTGCCGTGAAGTTGCACGGCGCCGACTAACCCACTTGGCTCTCCCGCGTTTGAATAAATCGCTGCGCTCTGATGTGGATTCTCTCCGTAGCGCAGTATGTTCTTCTTCTGCCAAATCGCGCCGAGCCACTCTGGTTGATCCATGGTTCCGTCGAGACTTCTGTTTTCACCATTATTTAGCCAATTTGCAATGGTCAAGTCGTACTCGGCCGTGGTGCGAAAAACTTCGAG
Source organism: Actinomycetes bacterium (assembly GCA_025355665.1). Lineage (GTDB taxonomy): Bacteria > Actinomycetota > Actinomycetes > Nanopelagicales > Nanopelagicaceae > QYPT01. The sequence goes on along the minus strand of JANXZF010000059.1, from coordinate 12,562 downwards.
CGCAAGGCTCTGACGATCTTCCGCCGTAAATCCGCCTTCGACTATCGCCTCGTGCAGCATTGCATACTGTGTGGGAGAGCAAACGACTGCAACGGAACCGTGATTCTTCGCAGCACCGCGCAACATCGATGGTCCGCCAATGTCTATCTGCTCGATGCACTCGGCGAAATTTGCACCAGATGCGATTGTTTCGGCGAAGGGATAAAGATTTACAACAACAAGATCGAAGGCAGCGATGTCGTGCTCTGCAATCTGCGCTAGGTGGGCAGGATTGCTCTGATCAGCCAAAATGCCCGAATGAATGCGGGGATGCAACGTCTTGACGCGCCCACCCATGATCTCTGGAAAACCCGTGTAATCGCTGACTTCAGTGACTGGAATATCCGCTGCGCGAAGGATCTTTGCAGTCGAGCCAGTCGACAAGATCTCAACATTCGCCTTGTGGAGTGCCTTGCCGAGTTCGACTAAGCCAGTTTTATCGTAAACGCTGACAAGGGCTCGTCGGATCGCCTTGCGATCAGACCCAGATGCGTTAGCCACGTTTGCTCTCCAAAGTAGGTAATAAATCCTTAAGGGTCGCAACTATGAGACCACGTTCGACAATCTTAATGCGCTCGTGAAGAGTGGATTCATCGTCCCCTGGCAGCACGGCCACGTGCGCCTGCGCGATGATGGGACCCGAGTCGACACCGGCATCCACCCAATGAACCGTGGCACCAGAAACAGCTACTCCTGCGGCGATTGCGTCGCGAACCGCGTGTGCTCCAGGAAAAGCAGGGAGAAGCGCAGGGTGGGTATTAATCATTTTGAAGCGCGAAACAAAAAAGGGAGAAAGTATCCGCATGAAGCCCGCGCTAACAACAAGGTCTGGTTGCAACGTGTCGACGTGTTCGATGAGCTCCGCATCCCATGTCAAACGATCCTTTTGCATCGGATGTACGTAGCAAAGAATGTCGGCATCTTTCGCACGATCGAGAACTGCGGCGTCTGGTTTATCCGAGATTACTTCGACAATCTTTGCGTCAATCGCCCCGACCGCTACTGCATCAAATATTGCCTGGGCAAGAGAGCCTTGACCCGATGCCATGATCACGATCTTTGCGGTCATACGGCACGCCTTGCACTCAAGGATCTCGCCGCTGCCGGTATCGCCCACGCAAAGAGGATTCCGACTCCAAGTTCAACTGCAATGGTCGCTGTCAACTGCCAGATCGAAACTCCAACAGAGCCCAGCGCTTTCGTAAGCAGTGCCCCACTGCTCAAATATGAAACCAACGCGACTAAGGACACGAGGCAAACAAATGCCGCCGCTAATGCCTTTGCCCCCGAAGTAATCGCACCTCGGAACATGATGATCCCGCTGATAAAGACGGCAATTCCACTGAGAAGAACCATAGGGTGGCGCCCAGTTGGAAGGCCGCCTAACAACGGTAGGGCGGGAATTTGTGTAATGCGATGCGTAAGAGGGGCAACCAGAGTATGTGCGCCGATTGCAAAACCCGGACCAACTAGATACGAGAACGTCGCAATGATTGCATTTGGAAGGTAGAGAAGATTGAAAAGAAGCAGTAGCGCCCCGCCCAACCAGCCGGGCTGCAGAACCGTTACCAAGTTTTGAACGGTCGAAAGGTGGAACGCCAATGCCACCCCGTATACAAGGGCAGATATGCCAAGGCCGATCGCCACGATTCGAAGTGCGATATCGATTCCACGAATTCGATTTCTAATCTTGCGAAGATTTAGCGTTGCCAACCAAACAATAGGAATGGTGGTCAGAGGAACGTAGTAGAGGACGGGGCGAACTGCGGTTGTGCCAGATCCCCATGCCAATAATGCTGCAACCCCCGCATACAACAGAGAAAAAACAGTACGGAGCAGTTTCAGTGATTGGTCGTCGAGTTCGATTAAATTCTTAGCCCGCACAAAACAACTTCTAATGGCCATCAGTGGAAAAATCATCGCACCAAGTGGGAGGTATGACAGGAATCCGGCTTGGTTTGCAGGTGGCAACAGCAAATTGAAAACCACATGATGTGAGCCAAGCCAGAGCCAGATCGCGGCACGCATTGGGTCAGACGTGTTTCCGTTGCTACTGCCAGCAGTGGCCCATCCGAGCAGAGTGATAAATGCAGTCGGAAGTAGTACTAGTGCGATGCTTCGCAGCACCTGCGTCAACGAGACCCAAAGGACGCGTTGGAACATGGGTGCTATCGCTTCAAAATTGCGCGCATTAGGCGAGCGGTCTCACTTGGTGTCTGACCAACTCGAACTCCCGCAGCCTCGAGGGCATCTTTCTTGCCCTGAGCTGTTCCGGACGAACCAGAAACTATTGCACCAGCATGTCCCATGGTCTTTCCTTCGGGAGCGGTGAAGCCTGCGACGTAGCCAACGACTGGCTTTGACACGTACTCGCGAATAAAGTCTGCGGCGCGCTCTTCAGCATCTCCGCCGATCTCACCAATCATCACGATGGCTTCTGTATCGGGATCATCTTGGAATGCGCGAAGGCAATCAATGTGGGTTGTTCCGATGATTGGGTCTCCACCGATTCCTACTGCAGTGCTGATTCCGATATCGCGCAATTCGTAGGCCATTTGGTAGGTCAGAGTGCCGGATTTTGAAACCAATCCAATTGGACCAGATCCCGTGATGTCGGCAGGAATGATTCCGATGTTGGATTGACCGGGGGTGTTAATTCCTGGGCAGTTCGGACCGATGATGCGGGTTACGCCCTTAGCCTGCGCATAAGCGAAAAACGCCGCTGTGTCATGAACCGGAATTCCTTCGGTGATAACAACAACTAATGGCATCGCAGCGTCAATTGCATCGATTACTGCCGACTTTGCAAACTTAGGCGGAACAAAGACCACTGTTGCATCTGCCTGAGTTGCCGCAACGGCTTCCTTGACCGTGTTAAAGACAGGGAGCATGTGCCCGTCCATCTCAACAATCATGCCGCCTTTGCCTGGCGTAACTCCGCCGACGATATTCGTGCCAGATGCAAGCATCTTCTTTGTGTGCTTGGTGCCTTCTGAGCCAGTCATTCCTTGTACAAGAACTCGTGTCTGCTTATTAACGAAGATTGACATTATTTGGCCGCCAATTCTGCGGCGCGTGCTGCTGCGCCATCCATAGTGTCTAGTTGTTCGACGAGTGGGTGCGCCGCTTCTGTGAGAATGCGACGACCTTCAATTACGTTGTTCCCATCAAGGCGAACGACGATCGGCTTGTTCGCCTTATCGCCCAGCATCGAAAGGGCTTGGACGATTCCGTTGGCAACCGCATCACAGGAAGTGATTCCGCCAAAGACGTTCACAAAGACACTCTTAACATCTTTGTCGCTAAGGATGATCGACAATCCGTCGGCCATGACCTGCGCCGACGCGCCTCCGCCGATGTCCAAGAAGTTTGCAGGCTTTACGCCACCGAATTTCTCACCAGCGTAAGCAACGACATCCAGCGTGCTCATTACGAGTCCGGCACCGTTTCCGATGACGCCAACTTCGCCATCAAGTTTCACATAGTTCAGGTTCTTTGCCTTTGCTTCTTCTTCCAGTGCATTGGCAGCAGAGTGGTCGACAAGAGCCTCGTGATCTGGATGACGGAAGTCTGCGTTGTCGTCAAGGGTGACTTTTCCGTCGAGGGCGATAACGCGGCCGTCGGTGGTCTTAACGAGTGGATTGACCTCAACCAAAGTTGCATCCTCTGCAACAAATACTCCCCACAGCAGAACAAGAACTTCGGCAACTTTTTCTTCGATGTCGGCCGGGAATGCGGCATCTTGAATAATCTTCAGCGCTTGCGCCTTTGACAAACCTTCGATCGTATTTACTGGAACTTTGATCAATTTCTCGGGAGTCTCGTGCGCGACTGCTTCGATATCCATTCCACCAGCAACGGAAGCCATAATCAAAAACGTTCGGTTTGAACGGTCCAACAAAATTGCCAAATAAAATTCTGAATCAATCGGTGCAGCTTGGGCGATCATCACCTTGCCGACAATGTGTCCTTTGATATCCATTCCAAGAATTGCTCCAGCTTTTTCGCGAGCATCTTCTACGGACTCGGCTAACTTAACTCCGCCGGCCTTTCCGCGTCCACCCACCTTTACTTGAGCCTTAACTACTACTTTTCCGCCAATTCTTTCGGCGGCAGCTGCGGCTTCGTCTGCAGTTGTAGCCACAGCACCAGCCAAAACTGGGACGCCATGTTTTTCAAAAAGATCTCTGGCCTGATATTCAAAGAGATCCACGTGGGTCTCCATTTCTAAGGTGAGGTGAATTTTCGAACGGGTGCAATCCTAGAGCTTCTCCACGGGTGCATAACGCAGCAACAAACGCTTCTCACCATATGAACCGAAGTTGATGGTGGCTTCGGCGCGATCGCCCTCGCCAGAAAGGCTGACAACCGTTCCTAAACCGAATGTGTCATGTGACACACGCTCACCGACGACGAGTTCGATACTTACATTCGTCTTACCTGTAGCTCGTGCCGGTGGGGCGGCGTACGTAGTTCGACGAGCAAAAGTAGAAGAAATGGGTTTATTGCGCCATTCGATCACGGACTCAGGAATCTCGTCCAGGAAACGAGAGGGCGGGTTGTAATTAGGTGGCCCCCACGACGAACGGGATTCCGCCCTCGTGAGATACAGGCGATGCTCCGCACGAGTGAGACCTACGTAGGCCAAGCGCCTTTCTTCTTCAATTTCATTTTTGTCATCAAAGGTACGCGAGTGCGGAAAAATTCCGTCCTCAAGCCCTGTCAGAAAAACAGTAGGAAACTCAAGGCCTTTTGCGGTATGAAGGGTCATCAGAGTGACTACTCCACCGTGGTCTTCACCTTCTGGAATTTCGTCCGAGTCGGCAACCAAAGAAACTTGCTCAAGGAAGCCCGCCAAAGAAATTTCCTGATCCTCGCCGAGTTCTTCGAATGGAGTCTCTTCGTACTCCATCGAAACCGCGACGAGTTCTTGTAAGTTCTCAATTCGAACTTCATCTTGCGGATCCTTGCTTGCCGAGAGCTCGGCAAGAAGGCCAGATTGCTCAAGCACTGCCTCAATAATTACTGACGGTCTCACCTTCGCTTCAACAAGAACATGAAGGGCCGCAATCATCGACAAAAATTGATGAACAGATGAAGCGGATCTAGACGGCATCTCGGAAATCTCTGAGCACCGATGCAATCCCTGCCAAAATGAGAGCCCACTGCTCTGCGCGTGTAAATCCACGTAATCGAGGGCACGATCACCAATGCCTCGCTTAGGAACGTTGATGATGCGACGTAATGAAACCTCATCATTTAGATTTGAAAGCACTCTTAAATATGCGAGGAGGTCCTTAACTTCTTTCCGTTCGTAGAAGCGAACTCCCCCGACAACTTTGTACGGCAAAGCCGCCCGCATAAAGACTTCTTCAAATACACGCGACTGCGCGTTGGTGCGATAGAAGATTGCGGTGTCGCCCGGTTGCGAAACCCCTTCGTCTTGGAGTTTGCGAATTTCGGTCTTGATGAATTCGGCCTCGTCATGCTCGTCTTCAGCAACGTAACCAATTAGCGGTGCACCAGATCCAGCCTGTGACCAGAGGTTCTTCTCTTTGCGACTTTCGTTCTGGGTAATAACCGCGTTAGCAGCGTTGAGAATGTTCTGTGTTGATCGGTAGTTTTGCTCGAGTAAAACCGTAGATGCATTGGGGAAATCAAGCTCGAATTGGAGAATGTTTCGAATTGTCGCCCCACGAAAACCGTAGATCGATTGATCAGCATCTCCCACAACACATAATTCGGCCGCCGGCATTCCGTCCGAATCGCTTCCGACAATCTCTCGAATCAAAACGTATTGGGCATGATTCGTATCCTGGTATTCATCCACCAAAACATGGCGAAAACGAGAACGAAAACGCGATTTGCTCTCGGGGAATCTCTGCAACACCTCGACCGTCTTAAGGATCAGATCATCGAAATCCATTGCATTGGCTTGCTGCAATCGCCTTTGATAGAGTGCATAAACCTCGGCAACGACTTGTTCGAATTGGTTCTTGGTAGCGAGCAGATAATCATTCGGACCAAGTAATTCATTTTTAGCGTTGGAAATCATCGACTGAAACTGTCTGGCGGGATATCGCTTGGGATCAAGGTTGAGATCCTTTGCCACGATTGTTATCAACTTCAGACTGTCGGCTTGGTCGTAAATGCTGAATGAATTGCTGTATCCCAATCGAACCGCTTCTTGACGGAGCACACGAACGCAGGCCGAGTGAAAAGTAGAGACCCACATGGATCTTGCGACGGAACCGACAAGTTCAGCCACGCGTTCCTTCATCTCGCCGGCGGCCTTATTTGTGAAGGTAATTGCGAGTATCTCGTAAGGAGCAACTCCTCGCTTCTGCATGAGGTAGGCAATTCGACGGGTAAGCACTCTAGTTTTACCTGACCCAGCTCCGGCCACGACCAGCAAAGGCCCGCCAGTATGAACCACTGCGGCCTCTTGCTGCGGATTTAGCCCTTCTAGCAATCGAACTGGGCTCGTCATAGCGCGCAGTCTAATAGGCTTCACCGTCTACATTGAATTTTCGAATATTGGAGCGCAAATGCAGCCGATCCCCGACAACGAGATCAAGAAGGTCTTGGTAGTTAGTGCACACCCCGATGATTCAGATTTCGGTGCGTCCGGAACAATCGCATCGTGGATCAGCCAAGGCATACAGGTTTCTTATTGCATCTGCACAAACGGTGATCAAGGCGGAGAAGAATCCGGAATTCCCGTTGAGGAAATGCCAGCGACAAGGCAGAGAGAACAGCGCGCTGCAGGTGCGGCAATCGGAGTCACGGATATTACTTTCCTCAACTATCGAGACGGTTCGCTAGAACCAACACTTGGTCTTCGAAAAGATATAGTCCGTGCAATTCGCATTGCACAACCCGACCGTATGGTTATTCAAAGTCCTGAACGCAACTGGGAACGAATCGGCGCAAGCCACCCTGATCACCTGGCTGCGGGAGAATCCGCGATTCAGGCGGTTTATCCTGATGCGCGTAACCCTTTTGCTTTTCCAGATCTACTAGATGCAGGCCTTCAACCTTGGCGTGTTAAGGAAGTTTGGGTGACGGCTCACGCCACACCTGATCACTTTGTTGATATCACTGACTTCTTCCACCTAAAGATGGCCGCGTTGCATTCGCACGTTTCTCAAACAGCCCATAACGCTGAACTTGAAGACATGGTGCGTTCGTGGGGCGAGCGAAATGCTGCAGCAGGTGGGCTGCCTGAAGGCCGCATTGCTGAGGCCTTCAAGATCGTGAATACAAACTAATAGTCTTCGTGCAGTATTAGCCGACGATAACCTTCTCGATAGCGATCGTCTTCTTTGGTGTTCCGTCAGTTCCGCCGCCCTTGACTCCTGCTGCGGCAATTGCATTGACGATATTCATCCCTGAAGTGATCTTTCCCCAAATTGTGTAATTTGGTCCGAGGGTCGTATTGGCAAATACCAAGAAGAACTGGCTGCCGTTTGTTGATGGTCCAGCGTTAGCCATCGCCACCGTGCCCGCTGGGTAGTTATTTACAACATTCTTCGGAAGATTCTCATCTGCGAAAGTAAATCCAGGTCCGCCTGTTCCGGTGGCTGTTGGGTCTCCGCATTGCAAGACATACAGACCAGCAGTGGTCAGACGATGGCACAAAGTTGCGTTGAAGTAACCGGCCTTAGCAAGCGCAGTGAAATCGGTAATAGTTCTCGGCGCCTTGATGCCGTCGGTGCGAATAACGATGTTGCCGCAGTTGGTTACGAGAGTGAAGGTGCCAATTCGACTCTTTAGCAATTTAGTTGGTTGCTTCACGGCAGTGGGAGTGTGTCCTTTTGCCTTTGTGGCTTTGCAGACAACGGCCGCTGCTTTAACGGCCGATTTAGAAGGAGCTTTTGTCGCGCCCATGGCGAATAGCGGAAAAGATGCAATCGCAAAACCTACAGCGACAGCGCCGACAATACGTTTCATTACGATCTCCGATTTCATAGCAATCATTTTACCTTTACTCCCATTCGATTGTTCCTGGGGGTTTGCTGGTGATATCCAGAACAACCCTATTGATGTCTCTAACTTCATTGGTGATTCGGGTAGAAATTCGCTCGAGTAAGTCATATGGAAGCCTGGACCAATCGGCGGTCATTGCATCTTCACTGGAAACCGGGCGCAAAACGATGGGGTGGCCATACGTGCGGCCATCTCCTTGAACTCCGACACTGCGTACCTCAGCAAGCAAAACCACGGGACATTGCCAGATTTGTCGATCCTGACCGGCAAGGTACAACTCTTCTCGCGCGATGAGATCGGCCTGGCGAAGTATTTCAAGACGGTCCTCCGTGACCTCACCAATAATTCGAATGGCAAGACCGGGACCAGGAAATGGCTGGCGCCAGATGATTTCCTCAGGCAGTCCAAGTTCCAAACCGACCTGGCGAACTTCATCTTTGAACAGCGTCCGAAGCGGTTCGACAAGCGTGAACTTCAGATCATCGGGAAGCCCGCCAACGTTGTGGTGTGACTTGATATTGGCAGTGCCCGTCCCTCCACCAGATTCGACTACATCAGGATAGAGAGTGCCTTGGACTAGAAATTCGACATCTCCCCCGACCGCAATTTCGCGAGCGGCACTTTCGAAACTGCGGATAAATTCTCGGCCGATGATCTTTCGCTTGGCTTCAGGTTCGCTGACACCGGCAAGTGCGTCCATAAATTGTTTACGCGCATCGACGATCTTTAGCTCGACACCGGTAGCTGCAACGAAATCAGTCTCCACTTGCTCGGCCTCGCTGGCGCGAAGCAATCCGTGATCAACGAAGACGCAGGTGAGTTGCGCCCCGATCGCACGTTGGACGATCGCCGCGGCAACGGCTGAATCAACGCCTCCCGAGAGTCCGCAAATCACGCGCTTGCTGCCAACAAGTGCCTTAACCTTTGCGATTTCGGTTTCCGCAATATTTGCAGTTGTCCAAGTCGGTGAGCACTTGGCAACTTCGATCAACCAGTTGCGCAAGATCGCCTGCCCGAACTCTGTGTGAAGAACTTCTGGGTGAAACTGAACCCCGGCTAATTTTCCGGATTCGTCCTCGAAAGCCGCAATCGGAGTGTCATTTGTTGTTGCGCAAACGGTGAACCCATGAGGTGCTTTTGTCACAGCGTCGCCATGACTCATCCAAACCCGCAATGAACTTGGCAGCGAGGTGAAAATCTTCGAAGTCTTATCCGCGTTGAGTTGGGTACGACCGAATTCGGACTTGCCTGTTTGAGTTACGACACCTCCGAGTGCGGTAGCCATCGCTTGAAATCCGTAGCAAATACCGAAAATTGGAATGCCAAGGGAGAAAATATCTGCATCCACCGTGGGCGCTTTGTCTGCGTAGACACTTGAGGGCCCACCCGAAAGGATGATCGCTTCAGGTGCCTTTGCAGAAATTTCGGCGGCCGTTATCGAAGACGGAACAATTTCGCTGTAGACATTGGCTTCGCGAACTCGACGTGCAATGAGTTGCGCATACTGCGCCCCAAAATCTACGACAAGCACTCCGTTGCTACTAGTCACGGTGGATCAGTACCTCAACCCTTTGGAATTCCTTTACATCGGAATAGCCGCAAGTGGCCATGGCACGACGGAGTGCGCCGAACAAGTTCATCGATCCATCAGATGCGCGAGAGGGTCCAAGAAGGATCTCCTCCAACGTTCCGCGGGTTCCAACTGCAACGCGCTCTCCGCGCGGAAGCTGTTGATGATGCGCTTCGCTACCCCAGTGCCATCCAAGCCCTGGTGCTTCAATCGCGCGCGCCAATGGGGAACCCATCATCACTGCATCCGCCCCGCATGCGATCGCTTTGGCGATATCACCGCTGCGACCCACTGATCCGTCTGCGATAACGTGAACATAGCGTCCACCGGATTCGTCCAGATATTCGCGCCTTGCAGAAGCCACTTCCGCAACAGCAGATGCCATGGGCACTTCAATTCCCAAGACCTTGCGTGTCGTGTGCGCTGAGCCGCCACCGAAGCCAACTAGGACGCCAGCAGCACCGGCCCGCATCAAGTGCAAAGCACCAACAGCCGTTGCAACTCCGCCAACAATCACCGGAACATCCAATTCGTAAATAAATTTCTTAAGGTTTAGCGCCTCGTCCTTTACGGCAACGTGCTCGGCACTAACGGTGGTTCCTCTAATAACGAAAATATCTACACCAGCATCGATCACCGTCTTGTACAAAGTAGCGGTGCGCTGTGGCGACAGAGAACCAGCGACAGTAACTCCGGCATCGCGAATTTGCTGAAGTCGCTCTTTGATCAAAGTTGGCTGGATGGGCGCGGAGTAAATTTCTTGCATACGGCGCGTGGCGTGAACATCGGGCATCGATGCAATTTCGCCAAGCGGGATTCGAGGATCTTCATATCGGGTCCACAAACCTTCAAGGTTGAGGACCGCCAGGCCACCAAGTTTGCCGATTGCGATTGCGCTCTCTGGAGAAACGACCGAGTCCATCGGAGCCGCAATCATTGGAATTTCAAATTTGTAGGCGTCGATCTGCCAGCTCGTGGAAACCTCTTCCGGATCGCGCGTACGGCGGCTTGGCACAATTGCTATGTCATCAAAAGAATATGCCTGGCGAGCACGCTTCCCTGGTGCAATTTCGATTTCGCTCATGGCTCCCCCTTAGTTATTTCTCATGTAGTTCGGGGCGGATGCAATATCCAAAACATCATGCGGGTGACTTTCTTGCAACCCCGCACTTGTGATTTGAATGAGTCGGCCTTCACGGCGAAGGTATGCGATATCTGCAGCACCTGCGTAACCCATGCCAAGTCGCAATCCGCCAATAAGTTGGTGGGCGACATTTGCAAGTGGGCCGCGGTAGGCGACCTTTCCTTCAATGCCTTCTGGAACTAATTTGTCCTCGGAGAGAACATCGTCTTGCATGTAGCGATCCTTCGAGTACGACTTCTTGCCACCTCGAGTCGCCATCGCACCAAGGGAACCCATTCCGCGATATGCCTTGTACTTGCGCCCATCGATCTCAACGAGATCGCCAGGTGATTCATCGCAGCCTGCGAGTAGCGAACCAAGCATCACTGTGTCGGCTCCTGCAACGAGGGCTTTAACGATGTCTCCAGATTGCTGAAGTCCGCCGTCTGCAATGAGGGGGATTCCGGCCTTTGCGCACGCCTTGCTAGCTTCCATAATCGCGGTGATTTGAGGAACGCCAACGCCTGTTACCACGCGAGTCGTGCAAATTGAGCCGGGTCCAACACCAACTTTTACCGCATCGGCTCCTGCGTTAATCAGGGCTTGGGCCCCCGCACGTGTTGCCACGTTTCCACCGATGATTTCAGTAGATGGCGAGAACTTCTTAATTCTTGCGATCGCATCGAGGACTCCGCGATGGTGTCCGTGCGCAGTATCTACGACGACTACGTCCACGCCGGCTTCAATGAGGGCTCTAGCACGCGCAAATCCGTCATCGCCAACTCCTACCGCGGCGCCGACCAGTCCTACGCCCTTTACCAATTTCACATGTGTAACTTGTTCGTCGATTGGCAGATTGCGGTGAATGATTCCGATTCCACCGGCTTTGGCCATTGCAATCGCCATTTCAGATTCGGTGACCGTGTCCATCGGTGAGGAAACTAGAGGAATTCGCAGGGAAATATTGCGCGTCAATCGTGTAGCGGTATCGACCTCGCTGGGAACTACATCAGAGGCATCGGGGAGAAGCAGAACATCGTCGTAGGTCAGTCCCAGCATTACGACTTTCTCGTTCTCGCCCATATCGCCTCCTGAACGCGCCTTTAGGGCGTGAAGTCTATCGGTGGCATGAGGGGGAAAATACACACGGGATTCTCAGGAGCATCTCATTGAACGCACCCCAGTACCACTCTTAGAGTCCCTTTAGACCTCAAGAGATTGAGACGACCTCATGAGATTGAGAAAGGAGAGCGAACATGGCAGAAATGGCCCGACTGCCCAAGCCACTCGTCGAGATTTGGCAGTGGCAAAATGCAGGTGCATGCAGAGAACTACCTTCAGAAATGTTCTTTCATCCTGATGGAGAGCGCGGTCCTAGCAGGCGTAAGAGGGAGAACAGAGCAATAGCCATCTGCCAAACATGTCCCGTCATTGAGCAATGCCGCAATCAGGCGCTAATGATTCAGGAACCATATGGGATTTGGGGCGGACTAACTGAGGATGACCGTCTGGTCATTATCGGAATGAAGCTCCGTCAATCGATTCCTCACGCTTCTTGACTACTGCGCTTTGCTGGTGAAGTTGAGAACTTTCCAGACATCGCCTTCTTTCGTCAGATTAACCGTGAACTTATATGTTTTACCGTCAGTTCCTTTGATCTGATAAACCACTTCCGACGTAGCAGCAGATCCGGTGGAGCCATTCACTTTCTTGCTGAGCATTTTCTCGCCGGTGTTGAAAATGGGCGCAACTTGTTTCACGAGCGCATCAAATTGATCGGAGGGAACAACTTTCTTTGCTTCGACGGAGAAGAGTGCATATGCAGTCGTGGCGTCCCCTGC
>JANXZF010000097.1 GCA_025355665.1 Actinomycetes bacterium | reverse complement strand
TACTTCAGGTGTTAGTGCCATTTCTTGTACTCCTTCTACTGTTCACGAGGGCTTCCGGTTCTGCCTCACGGAAACTCGCTTTCTCGGTGGACGCCATAGGGTACCAGCGCTCATAGGCGCAGGAGAAATCGAGTACCTGCTCCTCTATTTATGATGCAATTAAGAGGGATTACGGGTCAAAATTCGAGCCCGATCGCAGTCATTCTTCATCTGTTCCAACAGGGGCTCAAGTCCATCGAATTTCACGGTTTCACGTAAGCGCCAACCAAAGTCTATTTTTGCTGGCTTGTCGTAGAGCTCCAGGCCCTTTTGATCAAGGGCATATGCCTCGACTTGAGTCGATCTATCGCCGGCAAAAGTTGGATTGGTGCCAATGGAAATCGCCGATGGCCATCGTTGATCTTCAACCTCCAACCAGCCGGCATAAACACCGTCTGCCGGCACGGTATTGAAAGCGGTGGAGTAGCCAAGATTTGCCGTGGGGTAGCCGATTTCACGTCCTCGTTTTTCACCGTGCACGACGATTCCCTCGAGACGGTGGGGCCGAGTTAACAATCGAGAAGTCGATTCGACGTCACCCTTTGCGACCGCCTCACGAATTCGCGTAGAAGATACTGGCGCGCCGTCGAACTCTTGGAGAGCAACCTCCTCCGCAAAGAATCCATGTACTTTTCCGGATTCAATCAAATCTGCAACTTTGCCCGCGGCCTTATGTCCGTATGTGAAATTTTGGCCGACTACCACACCAGAGATTTGAAGTTGCTTCACCAACACTTCTGAAACGAATTCTTCGGGGGCTTTCGCGGCAAATCCTCTATCAAAATCGCAAACAACAACGACATCGGCTCCATGATGCTTGAGTAATTCCACTCGCCGCTCAAGAGAAACCAACATAGTTGGCGCATTTTCAGGATCAAAGACCTGAGTCGGGTGGGGATCAAATGTCAGAACAATGAGACCGCGCCCGTTGCTGAGCTCTTTGGCTCGAGACAAGATGGCCTGATGTCCTAGATGCACTCCATCAAATATCCCGATCGCAACGCTGGCGCCTGTTATTTGCTCTCCGCGCCATTGAAGTCTATTCATCTGCGTATTCTGGCACCCTTACGAGTTTGCTGCGAAGACTGCGATGGGGCGAGCCGTATCTTCGCGATTTTGCAAAAGAGCGAGCAACTCATCCCCCGAAATGGCTGCAGTGACTCCCTCGGTCGTATTTGGCGAAAGCGGGCGCCCGAAAGAAAGTTCAATCCTTTCCTCAAGCGTTACCTCTCGCGTAGGAAAAGTCTTAGTCGCGACCTTAACAATGGGCAGGGGTTCGAAATCCCCAGATTTGAGATCTTCAACCGATATGGCCTGACTCAAATCAAATGGCGATACGCGAGTTCTCCTCAGAGCCTTGAGGTATCCACCAATTCGCAACCGATCCCCGCAATCGCGCGCGATAGCCCGAATAAAAGTTCCGGGTCCACAAGTGACCCTGATATCCACTTCGATACTTTCGTCACCATTTGGGCGGTGAATCTCGCCAACATCCAATCGAGAAATCGTCACTTCTCTGGCAGGTAATTCGAATTCTTCTCCCGCACGAACTCGCGCGTAGGCGCGCTCTCCAGCCACCTTTACGGCCGATACAGAACTTGGACGCTGCATAATCTTGCCCCGCATAGATTCAAGGGTTTCCCTAATCATCTGATCCGTCACAGAATTTATTTCGCCCACTGTTGCTCTATTCACCATTGTGCCTTCAAAATCATCGGTGACAGTACGAGCCCCCAGTACAACCGTTGCATCGTAAGACTTACTGCCCTCGGTGATGTACTGCAAAAGACGAGTACCGTTGCCAAATCCAAGCACGAGTACACCAGTGGCCATCGGATCAAGAGTTCCTGCGTGACCAACTTTTTTCGTCTTCAATGAACGTCGCGCAATCGCCACGACATCGTGGCTAGTCATTCCAGGGGATTTATCGACAACGACGAAACCGTCAGTTATCAATCGGTTCGTCCTCTGATTCGCTCTTCACGTGCGGTGCCTTATAAGGGTCGGCTTCGCCGGCGAATTTCGCATTCGCGCGTAGAGCGATCACTTCAGCATCACGTTGATGCACCTCTTCAAGTAGTGACTCAAGCGCCTTGGCGCTTTCGGGAAGTGCATCCGAAAAGAAATCTACCGAAGGGGTGATGCGAAGTCCTAAGTCTCGTCCGACCGCTGCGCGAATAACCCCCTTGGCACTTTCCAATGCCTGGGCTGTGGCTTCACGTTGATCTTCATCCCCTAACACGGTGTAGAAGATCGAAGCGTGCTGCAAATCCCCCGTCACACGAGTGTCGGTAATCGTGACGAAGCCCAGACGAGGGTCCTTGATCTTCCCCTCGAGCAGGCCCGCCACCACTACCTTGATTCGGTCGGCAACCTTTTGCGAACGATGTGATTGGCTCACAGTTACACCCGCTTCTTCTCACGCATCTCGTAGACCTGTACGACGTCGCCGATTTGCACATCTTTATGTGATCCAACTCCGATACCGCACTCGAAGCCCTCACGAACTTCGGTCGCATCATCCTTAAATCGCTTAAGTGATTCGATGGTGAGATTTTCTGCAACAGCCTCGCCGCCTCGCAACAACCGAGCCTTGCCATTTCGACGAATGATTCCGTCGAGAACGATGGAGCCCGCAATATTGCCGAACTTACTTGACTTGAAGATTTCTCTAATCTCAGCATTACCCAGCACAACTTCTTCGTACTCTGGCTTGAGCAAGCCCTTGAGAGCGAGTTCGATTTCTTCGATTGCCTGATAGATAACCGAGTAGAATCGGACGTCAACACCCTCTTGATCGGCGAAGATTGCAGTCTGCGGTTCAGGCTTAACGTTGAACCCGATTACAACTGCGGTTGAGGCAGAAGCAAGCGTTATATCGCTCTTGGTAATAGCGCCAACACCACGGTGAATGACGCGAAGATCAACTTCAGCTCCGACATCGAGCTGCAGCAAGGCGTCCTCGAGGGCTTCAACAGATCCACTGACGTCGCCCTTAAGAATGAGGTTAAGGGTTGTGATCTTGGATTGCTCCATGAAGTCTTCAAGTGAGACCTTCTTGCGGGCCTTCGCCAACTGAGCATTGCGCTCTGCTGCTTGCCGCTTCTCGGCAATCTGGCGCGCAGTTCGATCATCTCCAGCAACAAGGAAAGTATCGCCGGCATTTGGCACCGAAGTGAAACCGAGAACTTGAACTGGTCGGGAAGGACCTGCGCTATCTACGGTGTCGCCGTGCTCGTCCAACATTGCGCGAACGCGTCCGAATGATCCACCGGCAACAATTGCGTCACCGATTTTTAGAGTTCCGCGTTGGATAAGAACAGTTGCAACTGGGCCGCGACCGCGATCCAAGTGGGCTTCGATCGCAACGCCCCGGGCATCATCGTCGGCAATTGCCTGCAGATCGATTACCGCGTCGGCCGTAAGGAGAATGGAATCGATCAATTCCTTAATTCCATCACCAGTTTTGGCAGAAACGTTTACGAAGATTGTGTCTCCGCCGTACTCCTCCGCTACCAAGTTGTACTCGGTCAATTGTTGACGCACCTTTTCGGGGTTGGCGCCTTCTTTATCAATCTTGTTAACGGCAACAACAATTGGCACATCCGCAGCTTGTGCGTGATTGAGTGCCTCAATTGTTTGAGGCATAACCCCGTCATCAGCCGCGACAACCAACACTGCGATGTCAGTTACTTTTGCGCCACGAGCACGCATAGCTGTAAAGGCTTCGTGTCCAGGTGTATCGATAAATGTAATTGCGCGATCTTGACCATCATGATTATGGTGAATTTGGTATGCACCAATGTGCTGGGTTATTCCGCCAGCCTCGCTCTTTACAACTTCGGTCTTGCGGATTGCATCCAACATTCTCGTCTTACCGTGGTCAACGTGACCCATGACAGTTACGACTGGAGGTCTAGTAACCAACCTTGATGGGTCGATCGCGGCAAGTTCATCTTCGAGATTGATGTCAAAGGTCTGAAGCAACTCGCGATCTTCATCCTCTGGGCTGACAATCTGAATGACGTAACCCAATTCGGTTCCGAGGATCGCGAAGGTGTCTTCATCAACGGACTGCGTCGCAGTAACCATTTCTCCAAGGTGGAAAAGGGCCGCTACCAATGCGGCTGGATCTGCATTGATCTTCTCTGCAAAATCTGCCAGGGATGCACCACGACGCATACGAATGAGTGTTTTGCCATCGCCGTGAGGTACCACTGCGCCACCGAGTTGCGGGGCTTGCATATTGTCGAACTCGTCGCGCAAGGCCTTCCTGCTCTTTGGCTTTCGTTTACTGCTCTTGCTGGCGTTCTTGCCGAATGCGCCTCCGGTACTTCCGCGTTGAGGTCGTCCACCAGCGGCTGGACGTGCTGGACCACCAGCTGCACCAGTTGAATTCGGAGTGCGATACGGGCTTCCTGTACCAGTTGATGGTCCACCCGTACGTGGTGGGAAACCAGTGCCACTTTGTGGCGGACGTGGCGATGATGGACGTGCAGCAAAACCTGGTCGAATTGAACCTGGACGTGGACCTGACATCGGAGGCCTGGGACCACCCGTTCCTGCTGGTCGTTGCGGAGGTCGTGGTGTTCCAAATGCATTGTTTCCTGGACGTGGCGCAGGCGGACGTGGCGCCGATGGACGCGGTGTTCCAAAAGGATTGTTGCCGGGACGTGGTGCCGCCGGACGTGGAATCGCCGATGCCGCTGGCGGCGTTGGCATAGGCGCAGTCGGTGCTGGCGTAACTGGACGCGCCTCTGCGGCTTTCTGCGCTGCTTGTTGGATTGTCGTCTGTTCGACTAATCCCGGTGCAATCTCGGCCAAAAGCTCTGTGGCTGCTTCCGGGGAAAGTTTTTCCTCAGCAGATTTGGCAGCAGACTTCTTCACCGCCGCCTTCTTTACGGGTTTTGCTTCTTCTAACGGTTTTGCATCTGGAAAGAGTTCGAGCATCTTGCGCACAACTGGCGCTTCGACTGTCGATGATGCAGAACGGACGAATTCGCCCATTTCTTGAAGTTTCGCAAGAACAACCTTACTTTCCATACCGAGTTGTTTTGCTAACTCATGTACGCGGACCTTTGCCACAGTTCTCCTGTCTTGGCCCGCAATTCTTTGGGTGCGAGCCTTAGTTTCTTGACCTCATGATCGGGTCGAACTCATGTGAGTGTCATATCTTTCGCATCCGTTTCGTAGTTGGTTAAGTAAATAAGCAATTGGCTGCCATCTAGCGGCTCACTTTGTCGGAATGACCAACGAAATGCTCCACGTTCAACCGCACGCACTGCACATTTACGATGTACCCACGCACCTCGGCCTGAAAGACTGCGCTTAGGATCGGGAAGAACTTTTCCATCAACACAGACCACGCGAAGAAGCGTGGTTGGATTTTCACGTTTTCGGCAATCGATACAACTTCTCAAGAACTTGCTAGATCTTCTAGCCGTGCTCAAGTGGGTGACGACCTTATCGCTCAAATTCAACGTGCCAACCTTACCTGCCAACCTGCCAAACCACTAAATAGCCGTGATTATTGACCCGTGGAAGGGGCTGCCTTCGGAGCATCCGAATGGATATCAATGCGCCATCCGGTTAATCGAGCGGCTAAACGTGCATTTTGGCCATCTTTCCCAATGGCAAGAGAGAGTTGATAATCAGGAACGGTCACCTTCGCTGACCGAGTCACGAGGTCCACGATCTCCACCTTTTCGACCCGCGCCGGCGCCAAAGCATGGCCGACAAATATGGCTGGATCTTCGGACCAATCCACGATGTCGATCTTTTCACCGTGAAGTTCGTCCATGACGGCGCGAGCGCGTGACCCCATTGGACCTATGAGAGAGCCCTTAGGGCTTACTCCTGCACGGTGAGTGCGCACGGCAATCTTCGTTCGATGCCCAGCCTCACGGGCTATCGCCATGATCTCCACGATTCGATCGGAAATCTCAGGTACCTCCAAGGCGAAAAGTTGCTTGACCAGCGCCGGGTGACTTCTTGAAAGCGTTACCTCGGGTCCTTTCATTCCCTGTTTAACCTCAACGACGAAACATTTAATTCGCTCGCCGTGGGTATAAACCTCACCTGGAACTTGTTCCTGAGGCGGGACCTTTCCTTCGACTCGACCTAGGTTCACATAAACCATCCGCGGATCTCTGCCCTGCTGTACGACTCCTGAGACCACGTCGCCCACCGAGGCGGTGAATTCACCGACGATGTCGGCATCGTTTGCCTCACGCATCTTTTGCTTGATGAGTTGCCGTGCAGTAGATGTCGCAATTCGGCTGAACCCCTCAGGACTATCGATTACTTCATCTATCTTCTCGCCGGCTTCGCCGAAGACCGGAACCATGATCTTGATTTCGCCAGTCTCGCGATCTAACTGGGCATAGGCATGTGGTTTGGCTAATGGCATATGGGCATACGCCGTCAGTACGGCCGCTTCGATAGCGACAATTAGCCGATCCAATGGAATCTCACGCTCAATGGTGAGGGAGGAAAGTGCCTTCATATCTACATGCATCAGAGATCATCACCTTTTCGATTAAATTCGATCTCCACTTGAGCCCGCTTGATCTCAATGTAAGGAAGCTCGACTTTCTTCGGATTCTTTCCTTCTACCACTACACACACCGACTCGTCATGGACCGCGTTCACCCTGCCCGTGACAACCTCCCCATTGACCATGACCGATCGAACAAGCCGGTCTACGTTCTTTTGCCAATGTCGCGAAAGAGCCAGTGGGCGGTCTACGCCGGGAGATGAGACTTCAAGGGTGAATGGCGTCTCGCCCATAAATTCGGCCAGATCCAAGATTGCTGAGATCTCTTTTGTAATGGATGCAACCTGGTCCAGATTGAGATTTATATTTCCATCAACAATGACCGTGACAACACGTCGACTACCTGGGGATGCCATGTGAACGTCTTCAAGGAAGAGACCTGCTGCATCAATCGCAGGTGTAATTGCATCTGTAATAGATTGTATGAGACTCACGATTTTTCACTTTCTATGAAGTTGTTATTCCGATCATAACCCAGATAAGAAGTGCTTACCAATGGGTGATGGTGTCTACCCCCACTTTGATGATGAGAACTGCCGTAACAACGAGGAAGATCCGACGCACGAACGCTGATCCACCGCGGATTGCCATCCTTGCTCCCAACAGTCCCCCAGCAATATTCGCAACACCTAATACCAATCCCACATGCCAAAGGATCACGCCGTGCAGACCAAAGACCACTATTGCACCAAGGTTGGTGGCAACGTTCACTACCTTCGCAATTGAAGACGCCGACAGAAAGGCAAAGCCAAGCGAAGCGACGAGAACCACCATGAGAAAAGTGCCAGTACCCGGACCAAAGATTCCGTCATAGAAACCGATCCCCAGACCTGCCACCATCGCGATTATGTTTCTACGACCCGGGGAATGCCGAAGAAGTTCAACGTGACCCAGAGTCGGACGGCGCCAGGTATAGATACCCACCCCAATTAGTAGAAAGAAAACCAGAGGGCGCAGCGCGTGGGTTGGCAAGTGGGAAGCGAGCAATGCTCCGCACATGGAACCGACCAGTGCAGGAAGGGCCATCGCAAAGGTGAAAGCGAGATCGGGTTTGACTTTCCTTCGATACAAAACGGCAGCAGCGCTTGTGCCAAATATCGATGACAATTTATTGGTCCCAAGTACTTGCACTGTCGCCGACTGTGGCAAGCCAATGAGAAGGGCTGGAAGTTGGATGAGTCCTCCACCGCCGGCAATGGCATCTACAAATCCTGCAAACAAGGCGGCAATGCCCATAAAGGCCATAGACCCAAGAGATACGGCGCCGAAGAAGTGCATCAGAAACTATGAGAGGAGTTTGGCAACTTCGCCGGCTGCATCTGCGAGACGAACGTCTAGACGTTCCCCAGTACGGCGAATTCGAACTTCAACATTGCCCTCGGCTAGCGCCTTACCCACGACAACGATGATAGGGATACCAATTAGTTCGGCATCCTTGAACTTCACTCCGGGGCTGGCATCGCGCCTGTCATCCAACATAACGCTCAGTCCCAATTCCTCAAGTTGCGCAGCAATGTCTTCGGCGACATTGAATGGATTATCGTCTTTGCCTGTTGCGACAACATGAACCTTTGCGGGTGCAATCTCTGCTGGCCAGCACAGTCCTATATCATCGTGAGTCTGCTCCGCAATCGCGGCAACGGCGCGCGAGACACCAATTCCGTACGATCCCATGGTGACAACACGAGATTTTCCGTCGCTATCTAGGACAGTGAGATTCAAAGTCTGCGCATACTTTCGTCCTAGTTGGAAGATGTGTC
Organism: Actinomycetes bacterium; assembly: GCA_025355665.1. Lineage (GTDB taxonomy): Bacteria > Actinomycetota > Actinomycetes > Nanopelagicales > Nanopelagicaceae > QYPT01. The sequence goes on along the minus strand of JANXZF010000097.1, from coordinate 1,216 downwards.
CGATTTCAATTGCGCGATCAATAACGACTGGCATTCCGCAAACAGGGCAAGAATCTCCTGCTCGAACTTCAGCTGACTCGATGTACGCATCGACTTCAAAATCTCGACCGTTCACGACATTGATTGCGTGACAATCTTTCTTGTTCGCCCCCGATACCCAACCTGTGCCCAATGCAATTCGTGGGTCAGCGTAGACAGTTAGACCATACTTCTTCGCATCTTGCGGTCCAACATAACCTTTGACCAATCCTGGATTCTTAGCGAAGTCCGCATCTTCAAATAAGCGTATGTCTTCGACGCCTGGAAGGTTTGCCTGAAGCCTCTTGATATCGACTTCCCTGTCACCAGGTACAAGGACAGCAATATTCTTCTTGTCGGCAACGAGCAATACATTCTTGAGCGTGTCAGCACCGGTGTATCCGCCACCAAATCGTTCATTGAGCACGCTGACTAGCGAATCAATCGTGGGCGTGTTCGGTGTATCGATCACTTGTAATGCCGAAATCTCAGTTGTTCCAACTTCAGGAACAATTGTCACCATCGCTTCGACGTTGGCGGCATATCCGCACTTTTCGCAAAGAACATATGTGTCCTCGCCCGTTGGGCATGGTGCTAAGAATTCTTCTGACCTTGATCCACCCATAGCGCCAGACATGGCCTTTACGATGTTATAACGCATCCCGAGTCGATCGAAGGTCTTGATGTAAGCATCTCGATGTTTGTTGTACGACTCGTCCAACCCTTCATCGGTCAAGTCAAACGAATAAGAATCTTTCATGACAAATTCGCGGCCGCGGATAATTCCACTTCGAGGTCTTACTTCATCGCGATACTTGGTCTGAATTTGGTAGATCGATAACGGCAGATCCTTATAAGAGGAGTACTCCGATTTCACCATGAGGGTGAACATCTCCTCATGAGTGGGGGCCAACAAGTAATCGCCGCCTTTTCGATCCTTCAACTTGAACAGGTTGGGCCCATATTCGGCCACTCGGTTGGTCTGCTCGTATGCATCGACTGGAAGCAACGCAGGAAAATGCACTTCCTGAAAACCGGCACCGTCCATTTCTTCGCGTATGACGCGTTCGATATTTCTCAGGGTGATGTAGCCCAGAGGCAGCCACGAATAAATCCCGGCTGCAATGCGGCGGACGTAACCTGCCCGCACCAATAATCGATGGCTGGCGACCTCTGCATCGGCAGGATCATCGCGGAG
>JANXZF010000034.1 GCA_025355665.1 Actinomycetes bacterium | reverse complement strand
GGCGTTGTTGAAGTAAAGGCAACCAACGGCGACAACCATCTCGGTGGCGATGACTGGGATCAAGCACTTGTTGATTATTTGGTAAAGACATTTGGTTCACAGAACGGAATCGACCTGACCAAAGACAAGATGGCGATGCAACGAATTCGTGAAGCCGCAGAAAAGGCGAAGATCGAACTCTCCTCATCGCAACAAGCGTCAATCAACTTGCCATACATCACGGTGGATGCTGAAAAGAACCCACTGTTCTTGGATGAAACTATTACTCGAGCACAATTCCAGGCGCTAACTGCTGACTTGCTCGAACGTTGCAAGAAGCCGTTCCAAGCAGTGTTGAAAGACGCAGGAATTCCGGTTTCCGAAATCCATAACGTTGTGCTTGTCGGTGGATCAACTCGCATGCCTGCGGTCGTCGAATTGGTACGCGATCTCACAGGCGGACGCGAACCTAATAAAGGCGTCAATCCTGACGAGGTCGTTGCGGTCGGTGCTTCCCTACAAGCCGGAGTTCTGAAGGGTGAAGTCAAGGATGTTCTCCTTCTCGATGTCACACCGCTTTCCCTTGGCATCGAAACAAAGGGTGGCGTTATGACTCGATTGATCGAACGCAACACAACCATCCCAACAAAACGAAGCGAAATCTTCACAACGGCCGATGATAATCAGCCCGCGGTGCAGATTCAGGCATACCAAGGTGAGCGCGAAATGGCCGCCTATAACAAGAAATTGGGTATGTTCGAGCTTACGGGTCTTCCCCCTGCCCCTCGTGGAATTCCGCAGATCGAGGTCACCTTCGATATCGATGCAAATGGCATAGTCCATGTTTCTGCAAAAGATCTCGGTACCGGCAAAGAGCAGAGCATGACAATTACCGGCGGCTCGGCTCTTTCGAAGGACGAGATCGATCGAATGATGAAAGATGCTGATGCTCACGCAGAAGAGGATCGCAAGCGTCGAGAAGAAGCAGAGATTCGCAACACCGGTGACTCGCTCGTCTACCAGACAGAGAAATTCCTATCTGAAAACGGGGATAAGTTGAGTGAAGGAGAAGCTGCCGAAAAGAAGACAGAGACAGAGGCCGCACTTTCCGAACTCAAGACTGCACTTGGTGGAGCCAACTTTGAGATGATCAAAACTGCAACCGAGAAAGTTTCGACGTTGAGCCAAGCACTTGGATCGGCGCTATACGCTGCAAATGCGGCCAGCGCCCAATCATCTGCTGGCACGGCGGCTGAAGAAGGCGTTGAAGACGCCGAGATTGTCGAAGAATAATAATGAACGAAAATAACGAATCCCTCGCGGATGATGTTATGGGTGATCTGCAAAGTGAGGCGGTTGAGGGAGACCTCGCTGTCCTCACTGCAGATCTTCAACGACTTCAAGCCGAGTATGTCAACTACCGCAAGCGAGTTGAGCGAGATCGCGCAGTGGCTCATGAACTAGCGGTCGGTGCGGTTCTTACAGAACTTCTCCCAATCCTTGATGACCTCAATCGTGCAAAAGAGCACGACGAATTGCAAGGTGGGTTCAAGTCGGTTGCTGATCAACTCATCAATGTGACTACAAGAATTGGTCTGCAGTCCTTTGGCGAAGTTGGCAGTGTTTTTGATCCGCAAATTCATGAGGCGCTAATGCATTCGACGTCGGCCGAAGTTACTCAACCGACCGCGACTGCAATATTGCAACCCGGTTACAAATATAAGGATCGAATCCTGCGCGCTGCTCGAGTAGCAGTAACGGATCCGGAGTAAGCCGTGGCCGCCAAGGACTTGTACGAGAAGGATTTCTACAAGATCCTTGGCGTGAGCAAGACTGCCAACGAAAAGGAAATCAAAAAACGCTACCGCGAATTGGCGCACAAGCTTCACCCAGATAAGAACACAGGAAATAAGAAACTCGAAGAAGAATTCAAAGCGGTATCCGAGGCATACGAGATTCTCTCCGACGAAAAATCGCGTGCGGAATACGATGAGGCCCGCTCGCTCTTCGAACGCGGCGGATTTCGCCAACCTCAGGGACAACAGGGTGGAAGTCGCGACTACGCAGACTTGTTCGGAGGCGGCGATAGTCAAGACATTTTTGCAAATCTATTTGGAGGGGGGCGCCGAACACCCCGCAAGGGTCAGGACCTCCAAACAGAGTCCACAATTTCATTTCGCGAATCCATTTTTGGTACCAACCTTGACCTTCGCCTCTCCAGCGATGGCGCAGCGCCCGCGAATATAACCGTTCGCGTGCCACCGGGCGTCAAAAACGGAGGCAAGATTCGCATTCGTGGCAAAGGCGCCCAGGGCGAAGCTGGCCCAGGCGATCTCTTCATACATCTAAACGTGAAGCCACATCCAGTTTTCACGCACAAAGGTGACAATCTTCAAATGAATTTGCCGGTGACTTTTACTGAGGCCGCGTTGGGTGCGGACATCAAAGTCCCGACCCTTTCTGGCGTGGAAGTGACTCTGCGCTTGGCTTCTGGCACTCCCAACGGACGGGTCTTGCGCATCAAAGGTCACGGGGTCAAAGGTGCCAACGGAGTCGGAGATTTGCTTGTAAGTGTTGAGGTTCAAGTACCTCAACGTGTGACAGCAAAGGCGCAAAAAGCCCTAGAAGAATTCGCCGCAGAAACTTCCGAGGAAGATGTGCGAGCGGACTTTAAGGCGAAAGCAAAGTCATGAGCGAAGAACCCACTCCGATTAATCCAGAGCATGACGATGATGCCGCCGTTTATGTCATCTCAATCGCATCGCAATTATCTGGACTTCACCCGCAGACACTGCGTCAGTACGACCGACTTGGTCTTGTATCCCCCGGTCGAGCAAGCGGTAGGGGTCGTCGTTACTCCCTAAGGGACATCGCCCTTTTGCGCAATGTCCAACGCCTCATTGGCGAAGGCATCAATCATGCGGGGATCAAAAGGATTATTGAGTTGGAATCAGCCGTCGCAAATATGGCCATCGAAGTGGCGAAATTGAGAGTCGAGGTGGATGCGTTGCTGGAATCCAACCCACCAAAGTCTTTGGCAAAGCGCACCGCTTCTCCGATTGTTGTGTACAAACCGGATAACTAGGCTTTAACCAGGAAGTCGGTTCGCCCCTTCCAGTTGCCAAGGACTGGATCAGCAGGACTTTTTAAAATTCCCTCAATAAGTGAGGCGTAAATATCTCTAAAGTCAGTAGTTACCGAAAGATCTCCCGCAACTAAATTCGACAATGACGGTTGATCACCATAGAAACCGCCTTTGATTCGATCGCCGATTACAAAGACGGGACCTGATGTGCCATGGTCAGTTCCTTGTGACGCATTGGCTTTCACCCGTCGGCCGAATTCACTGTAAACCAAGATGACCACGTCTTTCTCCCGATTTGTCGCTCGCATTTGACTCATGAATCTCGCAATCGAGCCGGAGACATTACCGAGCAAAATTGATTGTGCACCTTTCTCATTTGCATGAGTATCAAAACCACCGAGGCTAACCGACCAGATTCTTGTCGGAGAGCCAGCGGCAACAAGTTTGGCTACGACATCTAGTTGTTGCTGCAAGTCCGAACTCCCTCCAGCCACTCCGCCACTGGCAGCGGGAAGATCCAACGGCAGTGGTGCCGGTTGCTTGAGAATCGGTGTGATGGTGCTGGATAGATCGAATAGATTTCGTAGGGACGTGGCAGCAGTTGCCATGAGTTTGGAATCTTGACGACTGACTGCGGATATTCGCTGGCAGTCCAGCGCAAGAGTTCCGGTTGGCACAACGATTCCTCCGAGTGGCAAGGCTGAACCAGATATGGCGTTTCCTGCAAGCAAGGGTGGAAGTACTGAGCCAAGGCTGATTGCAAGCATTGGATCGCGTGGCTGAGTGTCTAGCCATCTCCCCAACCACCCGGAATTGACTTGGTGGACAGGAGAGGCGCTCTGCCAAATCGCCATCGACGTGAAGTGGGAAAGATCGGGATCGGGATAGCCAACGCCTCGCACGATGGCGACTTTTTTCTGATCCCATAAGGATTTAATCCCGGTCATTGAACCGTTTAGTGCGAGTTGATTATCAAGTGGCAATAAGTCTGAAAGTGAATATGAAACATCTGGCCGTGCTTGAGAGTAGGCAGGGTCCGAATAAGGAACAACCGTATTGAGTCCGTCGTTTCCGCCGTATAGAGTAATAGCTACAAGTATTGGCGTCCCCAACGGAAGCGGACGCTGCTGGGCGGCTTGCGCTATTTGCTCCATCGTTAACATCGGCGCAGCGGCCGCTACAGCGGCGGCACCAGAGAGTTTCAGAAATCTTCTCCGACTAAGTGTGTCCATAAACCTCTCCTAGGCGTTCACGATGTATTCAGGACTGGATGCCGCAAGTAGAAGCACGCGCGTCGGATCGCCAGATGCATCACGAATCGCACGCTCACTTCGCAAACTCCAATTGGCCACACCCAAAAGATCACTCACTGCGCTAAATCTCAAAGTGGGAGTCACTGATTTGATTGGAGTTATATCCCCATGTACCAGTAGAGATTGCGCTACCTGTAGACGATATTGGGCACTTGCCGCCGTCAGCCAAGCCTCGCCAGATGGCCAACCGCCAACGTTTGGCGGAACAAAAGGCACTTGACCTAACTTGTCTAAGAAACTTATCACTTGTTCGGGTTTGGCCAATTGTGAAGGAATAATGCGCAACGCACGGCAAAGTCCGACCAACCATTCGACGGGGGACTTTACAAGTGAATATTGGGGGTCCGACATCGCATCTGAGGTAGCAACGGCCGTGATCGTTTTAGAAATATCTCGGCTAGCAAAAGCAGTCTTGATTGGATTTGATTCCGGACGAGGGATGGTGCTGGAGATGAAACGAAACCAGATGCGATCAGAAATGAATTGAGTGCAATCATCGCGCGACACGACCAAATCCGAAATCTGGGTCGCATTGAAGCTGCCTTGTGTGCCAAGAATATTGAACGTCGTTGAATCGTGGATCTTCGGGATGAAACTGACGGTTCCGTTTGATCGAACGACTCGATAGCCCGTAAGTCCGCGCGCAACTGCCTGCACATCCGTCTCAAAATATCGGTCTACACCAAGGGTGAAAAGTTCCATGAATTCTCGGGCCAGATTCTCATTTGGCGCGGCGACAGTGTTTGCTCCGCCATCGAGCCAGTACTGAAGTGCGCCGTCTAGGATCATGGTGCGCGCTTGCGTTGCAAAATCTCCAAGTGCGAATGTTCGAAGGGTCTGATTTTGATTGAACATTGGCAAGGCGTATTCAACTTTTCCGATTGATGTAGCCCAATGTCCGTGCCAGAACCACGTCATTCGCTCGGTGAGGCCGTGATCGGCAAGTGCCATACGATCTAGCCACCAAAGGGTGAGTGCTTGCCGCTGCGTCCGCATATCCATATCGAAGGCGGCCCGAACCGGCGAGCCAGTCGGTGGGAAGTTGCCTAGATCCTTGAGAGTTGGAGATGAGACTAAAGCCAGGCCATGATCGATTGCCGGCGGATTGAGCAATTGATTGCGCGTTGCAACAACGCCTCTTTTTAGTGCATCGGCATATTCACCAGGTCTTGGCCCAAAACCAAAGCGATGAAATAGGCGAGAGATTTCCAGCCGTTCAAGGTTCATTTTCGGATACTAGGTGAGTGCTAACCCGAAGGTAAGATCTTGCTATGAACTCACACGAAACTCTAAAAGAACAGATCATTAGGAAGGCCGTCGTCCATGGCAAAATAATCCTGTCCTCAGGTAAACAGGCCGATTACTACGTTGACCTTCGCCGTGTGACTCTTGATGCAGAAGCAGCGCCGTTGGTCGGAGCAGTCATGCTCGATCTTCTTAAGGATTGGGATTACGAAGCAGTCGGCGGACTCACACTTGGTGCCGATCCAGTGGCCGTTGCGATGATGCACGTTGCAGGACAGCGCGGAAAGAAAATAGATTCCTTCGTCGTTCGCAAAGCCGAGAAGCAACATGGATTGCAAAGACGTATTGAAGGCCCGGATGTCAAGGGACGAAGAGTCGTCGCCGTCGAAGACACGTCAACGACTGGCGGCTCTGTACTTACGGCCGTCGAGGCTCTTCGTGAAGCCGGAGCGATAGTTGTCGGCGTCGCGGTTATCGTCGAACGCGGTGCCAAGAAGGCAATACTTGATGCGGGTTTGGAATATCGAAGCGTGTTCTCACTAAGTGATTTGGGGTTGTAAGGATGAGTCTGCCGCAACGAGAACTAGGTCCCTGGGAAGTATCAGCGATGGGGCTTGGTTGCATGCCCTTATCCGCGATGTCCTCTAATCGTTTGGAAATTATTAATGATCCAGAAGGCGCTGTCTCAGTAATCCATGCAGCCCTTGACGCCGGAGTCACTTTGATTGATACAGCCGACATTTATGCACCATCTTGGGATACTTTTGGTCATAACGAGCGACTCGTGGGAGCGGCATTTTCGACATGGAATGCGTCGGCCGAGGCGAAGAACAATGTGGTTATAGCCACCAAGGGCGGAATTACCCGCGGACCAAAAGAGAGTTGGGGACGCTCATCCGCACTTGATTATCTGCTTAGGGCGGTGGAGGCGTCAGCCTTGCGACTTGGGGTCGATCGAATCAAATTGTGGCAACATCACCGACTTGACCCAACAATGACCTTTGAAGACCAATTTGAAAATGTCCTTGCCCTTTTGGAGCGCGGATTAATTGAACGAATTGGTGTAAGTAATTACAACGCGGAGCAGTTGCGCAGAGCAATTGATATTGGCGGAACTCCTGACCAGGGCGGCCTGATTTCGGTTCAGAATCAATTTAGCCCCAGGTATCGCAACGATGCGGATGTCATGGATGTGTGCGAAGAATTTGGCATCGCATATTTGCCGTGGTCGCCACTTGGAGGAATAAGTCGCGCTGAAGGAATCGGAACAGGTGAATTTGGGGCGTTTGCAGAAGTTGGTGCGACACTGGGTGTTAGCGCATACGCAACGGCTATCGCATGGCTTCTTCGGACATCTCCGACAGTTATTCCAATTCCTGGCGCTACCAAGATTTCATCAGTTCGAGATAGTCTCATCGGACTCTCGATTTCGCTGACTGAGGATGAAATTTCTTTGCTCAACTCAAGCCTGCCTGAGAATGCAGCCCTTGATGGTGAACTCTCCAAGCAACCCTCGTACAGATAAGCCTTAGCTCAAGTGTCGCTTAGTGCGAACTTCCCGAATAATTTCGATTCCGAGCGGTAGCAAACTCAAGACGATGATGACACCCACGATCGGCAGTAGGTAATGGTCGATTGAACCTTTGAGTTTTTCTCCGAGTACAAACCCCAAGAGTGCTACGCCGTCACTCCACAGAATTCCTCCGACAACATTCCAGAGGAAGAACTTTGAAGCCGGCACTCGAACGATTCCACATAGTGGATTAATCAAAGTTCGAACGAAGGGGACGTAGCGAGCAAGAACGATGGCTCGGCCGGGTCCGTATTTTTTAAGCCACTTTTCTGTAGCTACTACTCGCGTGTGGTTGAAGAAGCGCCCATCTGGCCGGTTGAACAGGGGTCGTCCGAATTTATGGCCGATGAAGTGGCCAACTTGGGAGCCAAGGATGGTCGCGATCGGAGCCCCGATAAAAAGGCCCAGAACTGGCAGGTGAACCCCACCTAAGAGGGCAGCGGCGCTTCCAGATGCGGCGATTCCCGCAATAAAGAGGAGTGAGTCACCCGGGAAAACGAGCCCTACCAACAGACCGGTTTCAGCAAAGAGGATGCCTAAAACCCCAGCAAGCCCAAGATCGGCGATGATTGATTTGGCATCAAGTAAATTCATAGAGCCGTGACTCTACTCGGACGCAATAGATAGGTACAGCGAGGTCGGATTTGGGCTTACGGGTAGGTCTGTGCGTACACTCTGGTCATCTTTGCACCCGTTCATGGGCCCCGATCTCCAATGGAGGAGAAATGCGAGCTTCAAGCTCTCTCGTGCATGTCACCGGATCAAACCTCACATATGTATATATCGTCCTAGGAATCTCTTTACTCGCGCTGGGAATTGCCTGGGCTCTTCGGGCCCAAGTTCTTGCCGCGGATGAGGGAACCGAGAAAATGCGTGAAATCGCCGCAGCAGTTCAGGAAGGCGCGGCGGCATATTTAACTCGCCAATTCCGAACTCTGTCATATTTCGTGGCAATCGTTTTCGTTCTCCTCTTCGCCCTTCCAGGCACAGGAGATATTCGAATTGGCCGCTCGATCTTCTTTCTAGTCGGTGCAACCTTTAGCGCACTTGTCGGATACAACGGCATGTGGCTGGCCGTTCGCGCGAACGTTCGCGTTGCTGAGGCAGCCCGCCAGAAATCAGCGGAGAAGGCCGTGCGAATTGCATTCCGCACCGGTGGAGTTGTTGGTATGACAACCGTTGGTCTCGGACTCGTTGGCGCATCTCTTGTCGTGATTATTTACCGAGAGAACGCACCCTCTGTTCTTGAAGGATTTGGCTTCGGCGCCGCGATGCTCGCGATGTTCATGCGTGTTGGTGGCGGCATCTTCACAAAGGCCGCCGATGTCGGGGCTGACCTCGTTGGTAAAGTTGAAAAAAATATTCCAGAAGATGATCCTCGTAACGCCGCGACAATTGCAGACAATGTTGGCGACAATGTTGGCGACTGTGCAGGTATGGCAGCAGACCTCTTTGAGTCTTACGCAGTCACCCTCGTTGCCGCGCTCATTCTCGGCAAAGCGGCATTCGGTGACGCGGGTCTTATCTATCCATTGATTGTTCCTGCAATCGGTACTGTCACCGCAGTCATTGGGATTTTCATGACCCGCATGCGAAAGTCAGATAAGACCGCAATGAGTTCGATCAACCGTTCCTTCTTTATGTCGGCGGTCATCAGCGCAGTGCTTACAGGGCTCGCAACATTCGTTTACCTACCAAGTTCCTTCAACTTGATGACGGGCTTGTCAGCTAAGGCCGTCTCTGATGCAGGGCATACAAACCCACGAATTCTTGCCTTTGGCGCAGTACTCATCGGCATTGCGCTCGCAGCCTCCATTCAAATGCTCACCGGCTTCTTTACCGCTGTTGGAAAGCGACCTGTTAACGACGTCGCTGCTTCATCGCAAACTGGAGCAGCAACGGTTCTTCTTTCGGGAATTTCCGTCGGATTTGAATCTGCTGTCTACTCTGCGATTCTGATCGCATCTGCCGTCTTTGGCGCATTTCTACTTGGCGGGGGAAGCATCGTACTTTCGCTTTTGGCAATTGCCCTTGCTGGAACAGGCCTTTTGACCACTGTTGGCGTCATTGTTGCCATGGATACCTTCGGCCCAATTTCTGACAATGCTCAAGGCATTGCTGAAATGTCAGGCGATGTAGTCGGTGAAGGTTCAACAATTCTTTCCTCCCTTGATGCAGTTGGTAACACGACCAAGGCGATTACCAAGGGAATCGCAATTGCAACCGCAGTCCTTGCCGCTACCGCGCTCTTTGGTGCATTCACCGATGCGATCAAGAAGGCTGTGGAAGATGCTGGAAAGAGCGCAGCAGGCCTTGCCTCTCAATTCCAAGGCGTTCTAGATGTTGCCAATCCTCGAAACCTCGTCGGTTTGATTATTGGAGCAGCCGTTGTGTTCTTGTTCTCCGGCTTGGCGATCAATGCCGTCTCTCGTGCAGCGGGCGCCGTCGTGGTCGAAGTTCGCAAGCAGTTCATCGAACACCCTGGAATCATGGAAGGAACCGAGAAGCCTGAATACGGCCGCGTTGTGGATATCTGTACTCGCGATTCACTCCGTGAACTTGCAACTCCAGGTTTGCTCGCCGTTATGGCTCCAATTGCCGTTGGCTTTGGCCTAGGTGTTGGGTCCCTCGGTGCATACCTCGCTGGTGCAATCGGTACCGGAACTTTGATGGCCGTATTCCTTGCCAACTCCGGTGGCGCATGGGATAACGCAAAGAAGATGGTTGAAGATGGTCACTACGGCGGAAAGGGCTCTGATGCCCACGCTGCAACAATCATCGGCGATACAGTCGGCGATCCGTTCAAGGACACTGCAGGTCCTGCAATCAACCCATTGATCAAGGTTATGAACTTGGTCGGCCTGTTGATTACTCCCGCCATTGTCAGTATGTCTCTAGGTGGCCACACGGGCACAAGCGTTGCAATCGGCCTTGTTGCTTTCGCCATCATCATCGGTGCTCTTATTCATAATCGTCGCAAGTCGACAACTATCGATTATTGAGCGAGCGATTACCAAGAACAAGATATATAAGGTGGCTATGGCAAAGGATTTAAAGAAGCTGGTAATTGTTGAATCCCCAGCTAAGGCTCGAAAGATCGGCGGCTACCTTGGCGATGATTTCATCGTCGAGGCTAGCGTCGGTCACATTCGAGATTTGCCACAGCGGGCCGCTGATATTCCTAAGGAATACAAGGGAATTGCTTGGGCAAAAGAGGGCGTAAATATAGAAGAGGATTTCGCTCCTTTGTACGTCATCAACCCCGATAAGAAGGCGAAAGTTGCCGAGCTCAAGGAGTTGATGAAAGGCGCCGATGAGTTGATTCTGGCAACTGACGAAGACCGCGAGGGCGAAGCAATCGCGTGGCATCTGGTTGAAGTATTGAAGCCGAAGATCCCCATCAAGCGAATGGTTTTTAATGAAATTACAAAAGAGGCGATTCAAAAAGCCGTCCATGAAACTCGCGATTTGGATTACCACTTAATCGATGCTCAGGAAACGAGACGCGTTCTCGATCGGCTATTTGGTTACCGCCTCTCTCCAGTTCTTTGGAAAAAAGTTATGCCGCGTATTTCGGCAGGGCGCGTTCAGTCTGTTGCGACGCGGCTCATCGTTGAGAAGGAACGCGAACGTATGGCGTTCATTTCCTCTTCATGGTGGGACCTCACAGCAAAATGCGAACTTGGATTTAATGCACGGCTAATTGGCGTAGATGGTAAGAAGGTTGCCGCGACAAACGACTTTGGTGCAGACGGCGCTGTCAAAGAGAAATCCGCAGCAAATATTCTTCTGCTCGATGAGAAATTGGCAAAGGGTTTGGCGGAGTCGCTCAAGTCGACACCGTTGACCGTCAAATCCATTGAAGACTCTCCGCGCACCGAACGTCCGAAACCTCCGTTTACCACATCAACTTTGCAACAAGATGCGGGTGGTCGTTTGGGCTGGGGGGCGCAGATCACGATGCGCATTGCTCAGCGTCTGTATGAGAACGGCTACATCACTTATATGCGAACCGACTCAGTAAATCTTTCCGAGCAAGCCATCAATGCGGCACGAAATGCAGCAAAGGCGCTCTACGGAGCAGACCATGTATCGGATTCTCCCCGCGTTTATGTCGGCAAGAGCAAGAACGCTCAAGAGGCGCATGAAGCGATCAGACCTGCCGGTGATGCTTTCCGAACTCCAGGGGAGCTCGCACCAGAACTTTCGCGAGACGAGTTCGCGCTGTATGACTTGATTTGGAAGCGCACTGTTGCATCGCAGATGGCCGACGCTAAAAAGATGCAGATGCGAGTGGATTTTGAAGCCACCACGAATGACGAAAAGGTAGCGTCTTTTAGGGCTAATGGCTCGGTCATTACATTCCACGGTTTTCTGGCCGCGTACGACGACGTCACTGAAGACAAGGGCGATGAGGAAAACGAAGATCGTCGCTTGCCTGCGATGAGCGTAGGGCAAGCGGTAAAGGTATCCGAGTACAACTGCGAGGGGCATGACACCAAACCTCCTGCGCGCTACACCGAGCCCACACTTGTGAAAAAGTTGGAAGAACTTGGGATCGGCCGCCCATCAACATTTGCTTCGATCATTCAGACTATTCAGGATCGCGGATATGTTTACAAGCGAGGTCGTGCATTGGTGCCAACGTTCCTGGCCTTCTCCGTAACCGGATTGCTTGAACAGCATTTTTCCAAATTGGTGGATTACGAGTTCACCGCCAGCATGGAAGAGGATCTAGACAAGATCGCCAACGGTGATGCCCAGCGAGTTGATTGGCTCCGTGACTTCTTCTACGGCCACGACGGACAGCCTGGCTTAAATGAATTGTCGGCAGACCTCGGCGCAATTGATGCCCGTGAGGTTAATACGATGCGATTAGGTGATGACATACAAATTCGCGTTGGCCGTTATGGCGCGTATTTGCAGCAAGGCGAGGGCGACGATCGAAAGCTCGCAAACATTCCGGAGACTATGGCGCCGGATGAATTGACATTGGAAGTTGCAAAGCAAATTCTTGCTCAACCCTCTGGGGAGCGCGAACTTGGTATTGATCCAGGTAGTGGGCTGGAAGTAATCGCAAAGTCCGGTCGTTTCGGTCCGTATGTGTCACAGGTTCTTCCGGAAGATGCGAAGAAAGGCGACAAGCCCAAGACAGCGTCGCTCCTTTCGACCATGACACTGGACACCATCACCTTTGATGATGCAGTTAAATTGCTTTCGTTGCCTCGAGTCCTCGGCACAGATTCTGAAACTGGCGAAGAGATTACGGTTCAAAATGGGCGCTACGGTCCGTATCTGAAACGAGGCGCAGATTCGCGCACGCTAACGAGTGAGGATCAGCTCTTCTCACTCTCGATGGATGAGGCAGTTGCCATTTACAAGGAACCGAAGGTTCGGCGACGCGGAGTGGCAAAGCCACCGCTGAAGGAGTTAGGCGTGGATCCTGCGACCAGTAAGCCATTGTTGGTCAAAGACGGCCGCTTTGGCATGTATGTCACCGATGGCGAGACCAACGCGACCCTTCGACGCGGGGACAACCTCGAGGGCCTTACTTTGGAGCGTGGACTTGAACTATTGGCTGGCCGGCGTGCTTGGGAGGCTGAAAACGGGCCATCTCCAAAGAAGGGACGCAAAAAGGCAGTATCCAAGAAGGCTGCAACCCGAAAATCTGCGGCCAAAAAGAGCGCTCCGACTCTGACCAAGAACGTGGTGAAAAAGGCCGCGGCCAAGAGGGTGGCAAAGAAGGCAGCCACTGGAAAAGCAAAGGTAAAAACAGAAAAAGATAGTAAATAGTCCTCGCCGACTACCCTTAACCCGTGGCACGCTCACTTCCAATCCCCGCCCCTCCCGCACAGGATCAAACCCGTGGCGTGATGGCCATCCCTGCATTCCGCAGGCTCTGGCGTTCGATGGCGTTCTCATCCCTTGGGGACTGGCTCGGCCTTCTGGCAACCACGGCAATGGCTCAACAACTCTCACACGGTAACTACGCAAAGGCCAACTACGCGATCGCAGGTGTTTTCATCGCGCGCTTGGTGCCGTCGGTTTTCTTGGGGCCAATTGCCGGTGTGATCGCCGATCGGTTCGATCGTCGCAAATTGATGATCGTCACTGACATTCTTCGAACCGCTTTCTACATCTCAATCCCGATCATTCACAATTTCGTCTGGTTGTACACGGCCACCATATTGGTCGAATGCGTGACTCTGTTCTGGTCGCCAGCGAAAGAGGCGAGCGTTCCTAATTTGGTTCCTAAAGAAAAATTGGAGAGCGCGAATCAAGTTTCCCTTCTTGCAGCATATGGCACGGCTCCTATTGCTGCAGTGGTCTTTTCGTTTCTCGCACTGATAAGTGGCGCTCTCGGTTCTGCATTCCCATTTTTCAAAGGCAATTCAGTCGACCTTGCCCTGTACATAAATGCGGCAAGTTTTGCATTCGGTGCGTGGACGGCGTGGGGACTGCACGAAATACCTAAAGGGGCCGCGTCAAAAACAGCGGGCGCGGTAGGAGTTGGAAAGTCACTTCTCGAAGGTTGGCGTTCGGTCCGCAAATCAAAGATTGTCAGCGGGCTTATCGTCGGAATGACAGGAGCTTTTATTGCTGCCGGTGCGGTAATTGGTTTGGCCCGAACTTTCGTCGGAGACCTAGGGGGTGGTAACGCTGCCTACGGTGTCCTTTTCGGATCGGTCTTCACTGGCCTCGCATTGGGAATTGCATTTGGACCCAAGGTTTTTGCGCAATTCTCGCGCCGCCGCCTCTTTGGTGCCTCGCTCACAATGTCGGGTGTTTTATTGGTTCTTCTCGCATTAATCCCCAACTTGGTTCTTGCCGTATTTATCGTGGTCGTACTTGGATTATTTTCTGGGGTGTGTTGGGTCACCGGCTTCACGATGCTGGGTATGGAGACCGCTGACGATGTTCGTGGTCGCACCTTTGCCTTTATGCAATCACTTATTCGTGTCACTTTTGTTGCGGTTCTTGCAATTTCACCACTTATCGCCGCTGTCGTTGGTCGTCGATCTTTCACTTTTCAAAATGTCCACGTTCACTACAACGGGGCTGCAATCACGATTTTGTTTGCTGGAGTTATTGCGACCGCGATCGGAGCCGTTTCTTACCATCAGATGAAAGACCGTCCCAGCGTCTCTTTTTGGAGCGATGTGGCTAATGCTATTAGGGGTGAACTCGGCGCTATCACGGGGGCGCCAACAAAGGGACTTTTCATAGCCTTTGAAGGTGGTGAAGGTTCTGGCAAATCAACACAGACAATGTTATTGAAGACTTGGCTTGAAGATGAAGGTCACTCGGTTGTTCTAACGCGCGAACCGGGCGGCACTCCCCTCGGAAAAGATCTGCGAAATATTTTGTTATCGCACAGCACCGGCCAAATTTCTCCACGATCTGAAGCGCTCTTGTATGCAGCAGACCGTGCCCACCATGTGTATTCCGTTATTCGTCCGGCTCTTGAGGCTGGAGACATTGTTATTACCGATAGATATTTTGATTCATCCATTGCTTATCAAGGTGCAGGTCGCGTGCTTGAGCCCGGCGAAGTCGCCCGCATTTCTCGCTGGGCCACGGAGTCCCTCTTTCCAACCCTTACCATCGTTCTTGATTTGCCTGCAGAAGTTGGCCTAAGTCGCTTGAAGAAATTCGACCGTCTGGAATCAGAACCTCTTGCCTTCCACGAGCGTATTCGCCAGGAGTATTTGCAGTTGGCCCTGATTGATCCTGAGCGCTATCTCGTCGTCGATGGAATGATGAGCGTGGAGGACATTCACCATTCAGTCGCAACACGAGTTTCGGAGTTGCCAGCCCTTAGCAAAATTCCAAAAAAGGAAAAGACGAGTCGAATTCCTCAGGGACTCAAGCGCAAAGCCAAAGTTAAGTAAGAACTAGTTATGTCAGTATTTGACGAACTTGTAGGTCAGTCGCATATCGTCTCCTCACTTCAGGATGCCGTCCGCGCTTCGCGTACTGGCGAAGAAACGCAGGAGATGACGCACGCCTGGCTCTTCACTGGGCCACCCGGTAGCGGACGTTCGAGTGCAGCGATCGCCTTTGCCGCCGCGTTGATCTGCCCCGAAGGTGGATGTGGAACGTGCATTGATTGCCGTTCCACCAAATCGGGCGGCCATGCAGACGTCGAAGTGATTCGTACAGAGGGTTTATCGATCAAGGTAGATGAAGTGCGCGAGCTCTTGCTAAGGGTTGCATGGTCGCCGAGCGTCGGCGGTTGGCGGGTCGTAGTCATGGAGGACGCTGACAGGCTTACCGAATCCGCTGCGAACGCACTTCTGAAAGCCATTGAAGAACCAGGCGCGCGAACTGTCTGGTTGCTTTGCGCGCCAACGTTATTTGATGTTCTCCCGACTATTCGATCACGCGCTCGCCACCTTCAACTTCGCACTCCATCGGCGGGTGAAGTAGCCGAAGTTTTGATACGTCGCGACAAAATTTCTCCTGCAATGGCGGATTTCGCTTCGAGGGTGAGCCAAGGTCATATCGGTCGTGCCCGTCATTTGGCCAGCGATGAATCGATCCGCTCGCGCAGAAACACGATTATGAATTTGCCCTTTACGATTACTGACATCTCAAGTGCTTTCAAAGCCGCCGCGACTTTGGTGGAGTTGGCAACGGCTGAGGCAAATGCGCAATCGGAGGCGCGTTCTGAAAGGGAGACCCAAGAACTTGGTCAAGCGTGGGGTCAAGGCGCCACGGGGCGCGGCATGGCTACTGGTGGTGCGAAGGCGCTGAAGGAATTGGAGAAAGAACAGAAGTCTCGCGCAACTCGAATGGTTCGAGATTCGCTGGACGGGGCACTTCTGGATCTGGCAACGCTCTATCGTGACGTGCTGATGGTCCAATCGTCACTAAATGAATCCCTCATTAACCAAGACTTGGCCGAGAAGATCAGAGAATTGGCAGAGCGGTCGCGTCCCGAGCGAATTTTGGAGAAGTTAAACGCGATTATGCAGGCTCGCACGAATTTGGGTTTCAATGCGGCACCTCTATTAACGGTTGAGGCGCTTATGTGCGTTCTGGCTCGATGATCTCATCAAAAAAGAAGGCCTTGGCGTTGGTTATCATTTTCGTACTCCTTGTCATGGGCACTTTTTCGATTGAGAAATCTCAACGAACTTTGAGTTCAATAAAGAGTTATCAAACCCAAACCTTGAGTTGGTCTCGATGCTCGGATATTTTTGAATGTGCTTATCTCAAAGTTCCAATTGATTACTCGAACATTAAAGATGGACAGTTCGCACTCCGAGTAGTGCGCTTAAAAGCGAAGAATCAGAGTGGGCGTATTGGATCTTTGGTTATCAATCCAGGGGGACCCGGTGCATCCGGTGTTGACTACGCTTTAGAGGCTCAGTACGTATTTGGCCCGTCAATGCTTGCAAGATACGACATTGTTGGCTTCGATCCACGCGGAATTGGAGAAAGCGCGCCCATCCATTGTCTAACGGGCCCGCAGACTGACGAATCATTTGCAGCCGATTCGAAGCCGGACAATGCAAAAGAACTAGTGGCGCTGGTTAAAGACACACGCCAATATGTGAACAGGTGCGAGGCGAAGACAAAGAATATTTTGCATTACAGTACCGCGGACTCGGCTAGAGATATGGATCTTTTGCGCGCCGCGCTTGGCGATAAAAAACTGAATTATCTCGGCGTGAGTTACGGAACATACCTTGGGACTTTATATGCCGACTTTTTTCCAGACAAAGTAGGCCGAATGGTTCTTGACGGGGCGATTAGTCCTATTGTCTCGAGTACCGAGCAAAATCTGACACAAGCGATGGGCTTTGACGCCGCACTTAATGCATTTATTGCCGATTGCTACACTCAAGTGAATTGCTCACTTGAGCAGCCAGGGGCAACTGCCCGTAAACAAATTACTGGACTTTTTGAGAGTGCCTCCAATAAGCCACTTACAAGCACAAGCGGACGACCCGTTACTGAGTCACTTGTTGTTCTTGGTACTGCCGCTGCACTTTATGACCGGGCAACTGGATGGCCTCAACTTCGCGATGCGTTCCAACTTGCGCAATCCGGCGATGGCGATAAATTCTTGGCGTTGGCCGATGAGTACTCGCAAAGAAATCCCGATGGCACATATCCAACCAATGAAAATGATGCGCAATTTGTCATCGACTGTTTGGATTGGAAAGGTCCTCGGACGACAGCCGAAATGGTGAACGAGGCAAAAATATTTGCCGTCCAAGCTCCTGTATTTGGCCCCTACCTTGCCTATAGCGGCCTGGCTTGTCAATTCTTCCCAAAGCTGGCAATTGCATCCCCCGATATTAAGCAGATATCAACGACGCCGATTGTTATCGTAGGGACGACTCGCGATCCCGCTACCCCGTACAAGTGGGCGCTCGACTTACACGCCACCATTCAAAACTCCCGACTCATCTCCCTAAACGGAGACGGGCACACTGGTTATGGCCATGGTTCGGCATGCGTTGATAGTGCGGTTGACCACTATTTCTTAACGGGTACGCCACCCGCGCACGACCTTTCCTGTAAGTCGCCTTCCTAGAT
Organism: Actinomycetes bacterium; assembly: GCA_025355665.1. Lineage (GTDB taxonomy): Bacteria > Actinomycetota > Actinomycetes > Nanopelagicales > Nanopelagicaceae > QYPT01. The sequence goes on along the minus strand of JANXZF010000034.1, from coordinate 1,839 downwards.
CTCGACGGGCAGTCGGATGGTAAAGAGCACCCCTTCGGATAGGGCAAGATATTACTTATGCGTTTAGACCATGTCTCCTATGTGACTTCCCACGAGCAGCTCGCCGACACCGTGCAACGTCTCGGTTCTCGCCTCGGTTCCACCTTCGTCGATGGAGGAGTGCACCCGCGATTCGGCACTCGTAATTTCACAATGCCACTCAATGATGGTCTCTACATTGAAGTTGTCTGCCCTTTGAATCACCCAGCATCTGATGCATCACCATTTGGCAAAGCCGTTTCGCAACGCGCACAAGAAGGTGGCGGATGGTTGACATGGGTTGTTTCCGTTGATGATGTTGCAAAAATTGAAAAGCGTCTTGGTCGTCCTGCAGTTGATGGTCACCGCACCCGCCCAGACGGAAGCGATCTTCGCTGGAAGCAAATTGGTGTTCTTAGCACTATGGAAGATGCCCAGCTTCCCTTCTTTATCCAATGGGCATCAATCGATCATCCATCAGCTGATGGCAAACCTCACGCCAAGATCGTAAAGATCGAGATCGCCGGTGAAGAGAAGGCCATCGAAGAATATTGTGGCTGCGATATGGCCCATGCAGTTGGTGACATCGAAGTTGTTTGGGTGGATCCGGCCAACAACGATGGCGAAAATGGAATTGTCGCCGTTCACTTGGAAACACCTAACGGAGTCGTACGAATCGACTAGTTCGTTCGTCTTGTGATTCGCTCCCTGATTTTTGTGGTTAAGTACTTCTTTTTTCTTATTGCTGGGCTCTCAACAAAGAACCAAGACAGTCCGGCAAGAAATAAAGTGATTGCCAAGCCAAGTATGAAATAAGCGATGTGTGGCCATGAAACGATTTTTGCGTAGGCAAGAACTTGAAGTACTGGCCACGCCCAGAGGTAAGCGCCGTAACTCAGATCGTTTCTGAAGAGATGCGCGAAGCGATGCGAAAGCAATGACGACGCTGCGGGAATTAAGACCACGAATGTACCTAAGCCGACGGTGTCGAAGAATTCGCCGCCGACTAGTGCTGCCAGTACGTATAAGGCCACGGCCGAAGAAACCAGTCTGGGAGTAACTCGCAAAGTGTGGGCAACGGAGGCAATGGCTGTTCCGCACATGAACACAAACACCAGTGATAGCGCCCATTCTGTTTTGGATGAGAGAAAACTCCACCAGAGGCTATTGACCATGACCCCGATTCCAACGGCCGCTAGAGCCACAAAAGCGAGCCAAGGGGCTCGGAATCTCTTACTCGCCCATACGACAACGAAGCACACGACGTAGCATCTGACTTCTAAGGGAAGTGACCACAAGGCGCCGTTCACGATGCTGGCTCCATCGAGAATTCCATAAGGAGTCGTGGTTTGGAATATGTCGTGAATGCCCGATTGAAGGTACTGAGGGAAGAGTGCGTTCTTAAGCAGGTACGAAAATGGCCCAGAATGAAAGTCGCTAAGGTATCCAGTAAGTGAATGATGGTCCATTGCAAAGATGACCGGTGCGAGAATGAATGCCGACACTGCAAGCACTATGAAATAGGCAGGAAAAATTCGAAGAAATCGCGCGACAATGAAATCCAATGGATTGCTTCTCTGCGCAGAGAGTGCGATGAGAGTTCCTGACAGAGCAAAAAAACCTGCAACAGCGAAACTTCCAAGGGTGAGGTTTGAATGCCTTGAAAGTACTAGCGGTTCCTTGCCGTATCCGCCAACGATGTAAGAATGGCTCGTCAACACGAGAATAGAAAGTAGAAGGCGAATTTGATTTGTGCCTAACTTGTGCGTCTCGAGATGGTCGCTCAGAGCGAGGTGGCGTGCCTTCACGATCTCGAGGGTA
>JANXZF010000016.1 GCA_025355665.1 Actinomycetes bacterium | reverse complement strand
ATAAATCTGGCCGCGAACATGCGAAGCATTTGCCTGATCGAAAAGATCCACCTCAAGGGCACCGTTTATGCTCGTCATCTTCGCCTGGCGAGCAATCTGACTTGGATCATTGGTGCGTTCGGTACGCATCATGCGCACTTTTCGATTGAGGTGCAGCCACTCATAAAGTTCTTTCGAGCCAAAAACGAACGAAGCAGTCAACAAAATCTCATCATCCAGCACTCCTGACTTATAGAGGTCGAGCACGCCATCGCTAAACATTTCAGTCCAAATGCGAAGACCTTTGCGATGCCCCAGTTCGGCAAGGACCGAGTCCGGAACCGCGCCAATGCCTAACTGGAGCGTCGAATTGTCCTCAATTAACGCGGCAATTCGAGATCCGATTTCACGTGCGATGTCATCTAGTTGAGTTGTCGGCTTGGTTGCAAGTGGTTCATCAACTTCAACTAAATAGTCGATTTCGTTGTCGTAAATCTGCGCATCACCATATGTATATGGCATCTGCTTGTTTGATTGCGCGATGACTATTCCGTCGTGGGCGCGAGCTGCCTCGATCGCCGCCGGCAAAATGTTCACTTCGGTTCCGAGACTGACAGTGTCGAATCGTTGCCGGGATGCGTGGAGCAACACGACATCGGGGCGGTAATGGTCGCGATAGAGAACGGGGAGCAGGCTAAGACGCGTGGGAATGTAATTCAGGCGTGGATGGCGGCGCATCGCTGTCCCCACAAAAGCGGACTCGTAGGTCACACCTTCTCTATCCGGGATCCCTGGTTGGGCATTGAGCATATGCAAGCGAAACTCGGGGATGCATTCATCGGCTAAGGCAAGAAGTGTTTTTGGTGTCGCAAAATTTCCTGATGCAACAATTCTTGGATTGCTAGGGAGACTACTTAGTATCGATTTTAGTTGATCAATCGATATAACTCGCACTCCACGAGGATAGCACTCGCACTTGTCGGATTAGATTAGAGTGAGGACGTGAAGAATTCTCGACCAATGCTGGTCGCATTGTCGATCGTGACTGTGGTCGGGATCTCACTCGGAATGATTACTTTCTTGAATCGCGCTGTTCCCGAGCATGTTTATGTCTACAACTGCGGAATCGTGGACTACAAACCACAGTCAATGACTCCTTACTGCGCGGATGACGGGGCAGGAGTTGGAAACCTCGATTGGGAAAAGTGGGGTGCCGACGGTGCTACGGCGACTGGTCTCTATGGTGTCAACCTTTGCATTCCAACATGCGCCGACGGCAAATGGAAGTTTGCTGACGTTGATGTGACATTGAGCAAGAGCGTAAAAGCAAACGGAAAGACAATTCTTTCAAGAATCGATATTGTGACCACCGATCGCAAAAATCTTCCTCAGGCACACTCTCCATCGATGGGTTGGAACCTCGAACGCAAGCGGCTTACCTAGGCGAAGTAAATAGAAGTGTCAGTGCGAGAAATAGAATCCCGCCCGCTGATAATGCGGTCAGTGCGCGTCGTACTTTTGGTTTGGCAAGTGCGACGGATGCTCGGTTAACCGCGCTAATAAGAAATGTGTACCAAATTGTGGAAACGGTGGCCTGAACGCAGCTGAGAATAAAGATCCCGACACCGAGCGAGAAATCATGTGGCACAAATTGCGGGATGAACGCCACCGCAAAAACGGCCGCTTTGACGTTGGTGAGATTTGTCAGTAAACCAAGGCGAAAGGCTGGGCCCAGCCCCAACTTTGCACCACCGGCCACGTCGAATTTTCCATGCTCGTTGCGCAAAGTGAGAAGAGTCTGCAAACTCAGGAAGATTAGGAATGCAACGCCGGTGTATTTCAAGAAGTTATAAGCCATATGCGATCGAGCGAAAACCTCCGACAAACCGATACCAGAGGCCGCGCCCCACACAATCAATCCCGAACTGTTGCCAAGCACGGATGTGAATGCGGCCCGTTTCCCGCCGATTATCGATTGTCGAAGGACCATTGCAACGCCTTGACCGGGCACGATTGCCAACAGGAGTGCGGTAAGTGCGAAAGCAGGGACGTTCTTTAAAAGTTCTAGTAGGTGCATCGGCTAATGTAACAAGGCGGATAAGTCAGAGGGGCAGAATATTTGTTTTGAACGAAGCGCGATCGACGATCAGCATGTGGTGGTTGGGAAGAGGAGTCCATTGGCCATGCGGCCATCCCGTCGAGGCAACAACAACTCCATCTTCACCTTGGCGGTAGTTAAGCTCGTAATAGTCGGGTTCCCCAAAAGAAGGTCGGCGTTCTGGATCAAATTCAGCCACGGCGATGAAGAGGTCCTCGTTCATGATCATTGCGTTAATACTGGGGAAGTCGGCATGTTCTTTAATTATGGCCACTCCCCTTTGTACCCCAGCGACAAAACCGTGCACTTTGATTTCCGTCATCAAAAGATAGAAATAACGCTCGCTATCGGTATCACCCGTAATCATCCATGAGAACTCTTTATCAATGTATTCATCGATGGCACTGGGAGGATAAATCGCCCCGTTATGAATAAAAGTGAAGTCCTCATAGACGAAGGGGTGTGAGTTGTTCTCACTTACGGGCAGACCCTTAGTCGCCCATCGAAGGTGGAGCAATCCCCCGTCCGAATTGGCGTTAGCGATGGCTGAATCGAACTGAGAACTGGTGTGGGCCATCTCGGCGGCTCGTACCAGATGCGCCTTCTCTTCATCGTGATCGATAGTTGAGACTCCCCAACCATCGCAATGGATTGAAGAGAGCGCGACGAAGTCATTGAATCCAGGTCCAGCCATTTTAGGAAAAGTGGTTTTCTCGTGAGACACGAACCCCATTAAGCGACACATTTCGTGTTAACCCTTCCCAAACACCCATCGATCCACTACAAATACTACCTCGGTGACCGCCACCGATGCATTTCCAGCAGTATCCGCCTAGGGGGTTTGCTTTGGTTAATCAAAATGATGCAGATGCAAAGCGATTAGCAGAATTAGGTTATAAACAGGAATTCGACCGTAAATGGTCGGGTTTTTCTAATTTTGCGATCTCTTTCTCTATCATCTCAATTCTTTCTGGTTGCTTCACAACGTTTGGACAGGCATGGAATAACGGTGGCCCGGTCGCCATTTCCCTAGGCTGGCCATTTATCGCCGCATTCATCATGATCATCGGGCTTTGCATGTCAGAACTCGTTTCCGCCATGCCTACAGCTGGCGGTATTTACTACTGGGCATTTGCTCTAGGCAAGCCGATCCACGCATGGATTACTGGCTGGCTGAACTTGGTCGGTCTCATTGCGGTTACCGCTGGTGTTGACTACGGCTTCGCCCTCTTCTTCACGACAACGGCAAATCTCTATTCAAAGAGTTTTGATCCAACCAACTTGAAGCAGATCTTCATCATCTTCGTGATCACGGTCATCATCCACATCATGATGAACGTTTACGGCGCGAAAATCATCCACTTGCTTCAGAACATCAACGTTTACTGGCACGTCTTCGGCGTAGCAGCAATCGTTTTGATTTTGGCTTTCATTCCCTCAAAGCACCAGAGCGCGAAGTGGGTCTTTACACACCAGATCAATAATTCAGGCTTTGGAAACCACGGCACATTCTGGTTCTACGTACTTCCGCTCGGCTTCCTGCTCACGCAGTACACAATTACCGGCTTTGATGCATCAGCACACCTTTCTGAAGAAACAGGTGGCGCTGCAAAGACTGCTGCTCAGGGTCTCTGGAAGTCAATTGCATACTCTGCAGTTGCTGGTTGGATCTTGCTTCTCTCCTTCCTCTTTGCGGCAACGCACGAGGCAGACATCACCAAGGCTGGCGGATTCTCTCCAGTGATCTTCTTGACGGCCCTTTCACTGGGCTGGGCAAAGTTGATCTTGATTATCACCTGCGTCGGTCAGTTCTTCTGCGGAATGTCTTGCGTAACTGCAGGCTCTCGCATGCTCTTTGCGTTCTCACGTGACCGCGCCGTTCCTGGCCATGGTTACTGGACACGTCTGGATAAGAACCGCAACCCTTCTCATGCCGCAACTGGCCTCGGTGTTGCATCCATCATTCTTACTTTGCCAGCACTTTGGGCACCAAAGGGAACAACGGTTCCGATCGCCTTCTACGCAGTTACATCCGTAACTGTTATCGGACTCTTCGTTGCGTTCGCAATTCCGATCTGGTTGCGTTTCAAGGCCGGAGATTCATTCAAGCAAGGCGAATGGAACCTCGGAAAGAAGTGGAAATGGATGGCTCCGGCTGCAGTAGTCGAGATCGTCGTTATCTCCATCTATTTCTGCCTTCCAACTGTTCCAGCCGGTGTTCCAGGCAATAAGGCATTCTCTTGGATGTCTGTTCAGTACGCACCGATTGCGATGATCATCATCGTTGGTGGCGCGTTGATCTGGTGGTTTGCCAGTGCACGCAAGTGGTTCACCGGACCAGTTCGTACGATCGATTCGAAGTAACCCACTTACAAATCACGACTGAACCCACCATACTTTTGTGTGGTGGGTTCAGTCATTTAATAAGGAGCAAAAATGTCCGGCAGAGTTCAAAATAGGGTTTGTATCGTTACCGGTGCTGGTTCAGGAATTGGTGAAGCAAGTGCAATTCGCCTGGCTGAGGAAGGCGGAAAAGTAGTATGTGCCGATATAAATGGCGCCGCCGCAGAAGCAACCGTGGCCAAGATCAACGCGACTGGCGGCGTTGCTAGCGCGTTTACAATCGATATCTCCAAGCCCGATCAATGTGAAGCGATAGTGGCCGACACTGTTTCCCGATATGGATCCGTAGATGTCCTGGTCAATAATGCTGGCGTAAACCTGCCAGGGGTTTTTCACGAGGTCAGCAATGAGACAATCGATCGCACCTTAAACGTGAACGTCAAGGGTGCGATGTACCTTTCGCGTTCGGCTATACCGCACATGCTCAAGACTGGACACGGATCCATCGTCAATATGTCCAGTGTCAATGGCCTTGTATCCGAGCCATTTCTTAGCGTCTATTCGGCTTCAAAAGGCGGCATCGTCATGCTGACCCGCGGAATTGCATTGGATTATGCAAAAACGGGCATACGTTGCAATGCAATTTGTCCGGGGTGGGTGGATACCCCCATCAACTATGCGCACGCCGACATGCTCGGCGGATTGGATCATGTCTACTCAACGATTTCTTCGTTCCAGCCGATTGGTCGCCCTGGCACACCAAGAGAAATCGCCCATTTAGTACTTTTCTTGGCATCGGATGAAGCCTCCTTCATTACCGGTTCAATAATTTCAGCCGACGGTGGGATGAC
>JANXZF010000129.1 GCA_025355665.1 Actinomycetes bacterium | reverse complement strand
CGTCGAATCCCCAGCCTTTGTAGCTTGGAAAATGCAGACTCCACTAGTGAGTCCTGCGAGTAATCCTCCCTTGGAAATCTTGCATATCAACGGAGTTGAAGTGATAAAACCACGTTCACCTGTTCCCGATCCACCTATTGCGCTGACTCTCGTCTTCCTTCCCGCTACGATCATGGTTGTTTGTGGAGTCGCGACAATAGTCCTCTGGAGCTTTCTGATTCCAAAGTATGTGAGGAGGCGAGTCAGGATTACGGCTTTACCGTCGGCGGCAACGTAATACCCCTCTTGCATATTGTCGGGAAGAATCGTCCCCGAGATCAATGGGACTGGGATCCAGGTTATGCCGTCTTCTGAAAACATCGGGATTGAAGTTGCCGAAATGTTTCCAATGTTTATCGTAAGTGGCTTGTCGAAGTGTGTGACTGACACACCAGACGAGTCGATCGCGGTGATCTTCAAGGAGATCAGGCCGCCAGTGACGGCACTGCCGCTAGTGGCCGGGGAGATGGAAAGGGTCAGCGCCGACGAGGTTGCGCCCGGTGGGACCGTTACAGAGACTTCCCCCTTCTCTCCCCCTGTCATTTCAATGGCCGCTTCGATCACAGTTTCGGTGGTCTCGTCAGAATCGATGGTTTGAGATACAGGCGACTCGAACGTAGCAACGGGTGCAGATGTCTGCGTTTACGAAGATGGTTGAACCTGAAGGGTCCATTGGGCATACAAGGTTATGTCGCCTGCAAAACTGAAAGTCGCACCGTCTGCATATGCGTTTCCAGTTCTATTTGATGCGGTGTTCCATCCGCTAAACAAATATCCAACCCTTGTAAATGCACTTAATGACAGACCTGTCGGAGCCGCCGAAATCTGGATACTCATCGAGCCTAAGCCACCATTCGAGTTAAAGGTAACCGAATGATTCCGCAGCCATAGTGAGTAGAAAGTCGTATCTGAGGCGATAGTGAAAGTGTCCGATCCTGATGCATCAAAGGTTGTCCCAGACCCGTCAATTGCAGTATTCCAACCTGAAAAGGCATAATCCGATTTAACCAAATTGCCAGAATTTGCCACAATCGTGACGGAACTTCCACCGACAAAGGGACTCTCGGCATCAACGGGAGAGGATCCACTGGTGGCGCCATTTGAATTATATGTGACTGCATAGGCGTTGCTTGCCCAAAGCGCGTAGAGAACTGTTGTGGCGTTGATGGTGAAAGTATTGGACGGGTGGTAGGTAATTCCAGAACCATCATCTACCGTGTTCCACCCATCGAAAATACTTCCGGTCTTCACGAGTGATCCAGTGTTGCCTAAAACGGTGACAGTGGTTCCGGTTCGATAGGGACTGGATGCATCAACCGGTACCGTTCCACCGTCGGCGCCGTTTGCACCGTACGTGAGTGTTGCTCTCCATTGCGCGTATAAGACAGTGTTGGACCCAATACTGAAAGTGTTTGAAGGTGCATATGAAGTTCCGGAGCCATTTGCCGCAGTATTCCAATTATTGAATGTGCTTCCCGTTTTGACCAATGATCCAGTATTGCTCAGAACAGTGACCGTCCCACCGCTGACATACGGACTTGACGTGTCCGTAGGGACGGTACCCCCAGTATTCGTATTTCCGTTATAGACAACCGTATACGTCGGAGTCCACTGGGCGTACAACGTTGTATTGGCGGCAATTGCAAACGTATTACCGCCTGAGTAACTCGTACCCGATCCATTCGCCGCAGTATTCCAATTTGCAAATGCATAATTAACTCGTGCAAGTGAGCCGGTATTTCCCAATACCGTCACGTTCTGCGAAGCGTTGTAAACTGTTGTATCGCTTGGAACAGTCCCGCTTGTTGCACTGTTTGCGTTGTATGTGACGGTGTATCCATACGTGAACAGCCCTGTGCCCGTTCCAGATTTGCTGTCACTCGTTCGAGTGAGAACTACGTTTGTGGCGCCGGCTGTACCGACCGGCGTCGTGGCCGTGGCGGTTGTGGCATTAACGACTATAGGACTTGTTGCTAAGGCGCCACCAACGCTCACGGTGATAGTCCCGGTGAATCCAGTTCCGGTAATGGTTATGGAAGTGCCACCTGCTGTGGATCCTCTATTTGGACTAACTCCCGTCACTGTGGGCGCCCCTGCTGCAAAAGCACTCTGCATCGGAGTTAGCAATGATGCAAAGACACCTAGAAGCGCGAATGCAGGAAGAAAGAGAGCGTGACGGAGATTCGCTTTCCGCGCCACAACGAGCCCCTTAAATTCGAGAGTTGTCCCTCCGTAGGGATCTGCGAGGATCTAGGGAGTTACCACTCACCTATAAGTTACGCCTACTAATGAGTAAAGCAATTGATTTCTGACTATCCAAAGGGCTGGCACTCGGTGGTATCCGCCACAGATTATTGCCAATCAACCTCTCCTAAATCATGGAATCGCAAAATTTCGTTCGCACGCGAAAAAGGTTTTGAACCAAAAAATCCACGATGTGCCGACAACGGACTTGGATGCACGCTCGAGATGAGCCAGCCATCACGAAATAAATGAGCAAGTTGACGAGCATTGTTTCCCCAAAGAATTGCTACAACATCACGTTCACCTAAAACTCGTGCAATTTCATTTGTAACACTTTCCCAGCCGAGTTTCAGGTGCCCATTGCTCATCCCAGGTGGGACAGTAAGAGAGCGATTGATCAATGCAACGCCTTGGTCTGCCCAACGCGAAAGGTCTCCACTTGTCGGAATATCACAACCAACGTCATCGGATAGTTCGTGGAAAATATTTCGTAATGTTTGCGGAAGTACTTTTACATTTGATGAAACAGAAAATGCCAGACCCATTGCGTGTCCCGCAGTTGGATAGGGATCTTGACCGAAAATCACCACTCGAACTTTCGACAATGGATATTCCAGTGCCCGTAAAACTTGGTTGGCGGGAGGAAGGAACTCCACTTTGTCGAGCCCCTGCTCGATTTTTTCAATGTCACTGGTTACGTTGGCCAAAGCTTCGACCCACTCAGGATGTACACGGTCAAGGAATGTCATAGTGCCTTAGCGAAAAATCGAGAGCCTTCCTTCTGCACGGAAATGGGAAGTCCGAATACCGCGCTGATGTGTTCTGAAGTGATGACCGAGTCGATCGGCCCTGACACGGCAATAAGCCCGTCCTTCATCAGCAACGCGTGCGTTGTGCCTTCAGGAATCTCTTCGATGTGGTGGGTCACCAATATCGTCGCGGGAGCTGCGGGATCTCGTGCGAAATTTGAGAAGCGAGTCAGTAAATCTTCACGTCCTCCGAGATCGAGACCAGCCGCTGGCTCGTCAAGCAACAATATTTCGGGATCTGCCATTAAGGCGCGGCATATTTGAACTCGCTTGCGTTCACCTTCGCTAAGCGTTCCGAATTCTCGTTCGCCAAGATTGCGCACACCAAATGTCGTCAATAAAGCGATGGCGCGAGATTCATCCCAGAGGTCATACGCCTCGTTCCATCGTCCTAAGATCGCGTACGCGGCAGTGAGAATGACATCTCGAACCAGTTCATCTTCGGGAATGTTTTCCGCAAGGACCGAACTGCAAAAACCGATACGTGGGCGTAACTCGAAAACATCAACTCGACCCAGCGACAAGCCTAAAATTTCAACCTGTCCCGCCGTTGGATGGTTCATGGCCGCCAACAATTTAATAAGAGTGGACTTGCCTGCTCCGTTGGGACCAAGAATTACCCAGCGCTCCCCTTCAGTGACGGAAAAGTTGACCGGCCCTAAGATGATGCGCTCCCCTTTTCGGACGCTTACATCAGAAAGGGCGAGAATTGTTCGAGGATTCATAGAGATAGAAAGATAGCGCCTTCCTGGCATAAGGCAGGCCGCAGACGCGATAACCTCACCCCATGTCCGTCACACACGAACCCACAACACATCCCTACACGGGTTTGATCTTGCTTTCAGGGCAAGATTCCCCCGGAATAACCGAGGCACTATTTAGCGCCCTCTCCCCTTTTGCCGTATCGATCTTGGATATAGAACAGGTCGTCATCCGAGAGCGGCTCATACTCACCGTACTAATCTATTTAAACCCCGCCCACGCACAAGCGGTCGAAGCGGATTTGGCTGAATGTGCCGAGAGCCTCGATGTAGATATCGCTGTCTCCTTCTCGCATTCCAACCCAGAATCAATCGCCGCCAAATCGGGCCTGCTTCACGTGAGCGCCCTGGGCAATCCGCTCAAACCAGCAGCCATCGCAGCCATCGCAGGTGAGCTCGCAGAGCGCGGAGCCAATATTGAACGAATCTACCGCACAGCCTCATATCCGGTTTCTGCATTTGAATTCGTGGTCTCGGGTTCTACTCAACAGGAGATCCAGGAGGCATTGGCAAAAGTCTCTGTTGATCAGGGAGTAGATATTGCGGTACAAACGGGCGGGCTCATGAGGTGGGCGAAGAAATTAGTATTGATGGATGTGGATTCCACCCTTATTCAACAAGAAGTAATCGAACTTCTTGCAGCTAAAGCCGGCGTTGAACCGCAGGTTCGGGAAATCACTCAAGCCGCGATGCGCGGAGAATTGGATTTCGCTCAGTCTCTACAGGCAAGAGTCGCCCTTCTTGAAGGACTTCCAGAATCCGTAATAGAAGAGGTGCGAAATCAAATCAACCTCACACCTGGAGCCCGAACACTGGTCCGAACTCTTCAACGACTTGGACACACAGTTGCAGTTGTCACGGGTGGATTCATAGAGGTGATCGAGCCTTTGTTAAAGGATTTGGGGATCGAACTTTACCGCGCTAATAGTTTGGAGATTTCGAAGGGCTTGCTAACGGGAAAGACGACTGGACCAGTGATTGACCGGAAGGCGAAGGCCGTGGCCTTACGCGATTTTGCTTTGCAGGCCGGTGTGGGGATTGAGCAGACCATCGCAATTGGTGATGGCGCCAACGACTTGGACATGATTACCGCGGCAGGTTTAGGAATTGCATTTAACGCAAAGCCAGCCGTCCGCGCGGCCGCCGACAGCGCGGTAAACCAGCCCTATCTTGACAGCGTGCTGTACTTAATGGGAATTGCAAGGGAAGATGTTGAAGAAGCCGATGATCAGAGTCGGCAGGCGTGAATATCTGTCACCAGGATTCCTCTAGCACCTAGTGCCCAGAGAGCGTCCATAACCTGATTTGTTTCCTTTTTAGGAACCATTGCACGAACTGCCATCCACTCCTTGTTTTGCAGTGGAGAAATTGTCGGGGATTCCAAGCCCGGCGTAATTGCGCAAGCCTTGTCGACTAATGCTGTCGGTACGTCGTAATCAAGTAGGACGTATCGTCTTGCGATTATGACGCCTTGCAAACGACGAACAAGAATCTCAACTTCTGGCGCGATTGCCGCATCCTTGCGCTGAATAAGAACTGCTTCGCTGGTTAAAATCGGTTCACCAAACGTGGCAAGACCTGCTTGCCTGAGAGTATTTCCGGTGCTCACAACGTCGGCGATGACGTCGGCAACCCCAAGTCGGACGCTGCTTTCGACTGCTCCATCTAGGCGGACAACAGTTGCCTTCACGCCGGCCTTAGAGAGGTAATCTTCAACAAGTCCTGGATAGGCAGTAGCAACGCGTTTTCCATTCACATCAGCCAACGACCACTCGCGTCCTGAGTTTCCTGCAAACCGAAATGTCGAACCGCCAAAGCCGAGTTCAAGAATTTCCTGCGCTGCTGCACCAGAATCAATGAGCAAGTCGCGTCCCGTAATACCAGCTTCGAGTTCACCAGAACCAACGTAGACCGCAATGTCGCGTGGACGTAGGTAGTAGAACTCAACTCCGTTATCTGGATCGGCAAGGACGAGATCGCGACTATCAGTTCGTTGCCGGTAGCCCGCTTCTCTCAGTACCTCGGCTGCAGCCTCCGAGAGTGAGCCTTTATTAGGAACGGCGATTCTTAGCACGGGCGTCCTCTCACAAGTATCGGTAGACATCTTCGAGGGAGATCCCGCGAGCCAACATCATTGTCTGCAGGTGGTAGAGCAGTTGGCTTATTTCCTCTGCCAACTGCTCGTCGCCCTCATGCTCGGCAGCAAGCCACACTTCGCCTGCTTCCTCAAGAACCTTCTTTCCAATGGAATGAACCCCTGCATCGATCGCCGCCAGTGTCCCGGAACCTTCGGGACGCTCGATTTGGATTAACTGGAGTTCGGCCCAGAGCTCATCGAAAGATTTCATGCCCGTAGATTACTAGTGTGCAGACGTTACAAGCTCCACCTTTTCGATACGCTCCTTACGAGCGATCTTGATCCACGAAAAGAAGCCCCACATAACGAAAGCTCCATAAATGAGATAAAGAACTGCCGAGGGGTAGTAGCCGGCTTTTACAAGAAGTGGAACACCGACCGCATCTACTGCAACCCAGACCAACCAGAATTCGACGTAACCTCGCGCCAGGCCATAGGTGGCAAGGGCTGAACCCGTGAAGATCCATGCATCAGCCATAGGTCCCCAAGAGCCAAGGGATTTCAGGATGAAATAAGAGGCGATGAAGAAAACAACTGTGACAGGAACGATCTGCGCCTTTTCTTGGACCGTGGTCCATCGTGGCACGATCACCTTCGAAGAACCCGATGCGTCCTTTTTCATCCATCGGTACCAGCCGTAAATAGCCAAGGTCATAAAGAGAACTTGTCGTCCGGCCTGCCCGTAGAGATCCTTGTTCTGCGGTGCGTGGAATACCGCACCTAGGAATACTGTGAAGAGCAAGACATTGCCCACGATTCCAACTGGCCAGGTCCACACCTTTCGGCGCATTCCTAGGACTGCACTAGCCAGGCCGAACAAATTGCCAATCACCTCGCGCCAAAGTATTGCTTTGGAACCGAAGTGAATCTGTGCCTGAAAGAGCCAATTCAAAACTGACATAAAAAAATCCTCCTGTAGAAAATAGGAGGGGGCAAACACAAAGCAGGGGTTGCAAAAAACGCCCCAACTTTTGTCCCTTTATCCAGACTTTAACTGTCGGTCTTGGAATTTCGCCAAGTCAACCGACCACCGGATGTGATCGGGTCGCGGACTCTCACCGCCGGTTCGGATTTACACCGACCCCCGGAACAACGTGAGCTTATTCTGGCACAGACTGCGCTATTTCGCGCAATTTGGCGACCATTTGAGCCGGATCTGGCGACGTAAAGACGGCGCTGCCCGCCACGAAAGTATCGGCTCCTGCGGCGGTTGCTATCTCTATCGTCTCCTCGGATACACCGCCATCTACTTGAAGCCAGATTGGCCTTGAACCAATAATCTTCCGAGCCCTCTGAATTTTCTCGACCATGTCAAACATAAATCTTTGCCCGCCAAATCCTGGCTCCACCGTCATAATCAAAAACATATCTACTAGATCACAAAATTCGGAGTATTCATCTATCGACGTCTTCGGTTTGACTGCAAGGCCCGATCTGGCACCTTGGCCCCGTACCGCGCGAAGAGTTTGCGCGATGTCTAGTGTTGCTTCAACATGGAGGGTGACACTGGCACATCCTATTTCTGCATACTGAGGCGCGATTCGATCGGCATCCATAACCATCAAATGTGCATCAACTGGAAGAACGCTTTCGCGGACAATTTTGCTTGCAGCCTCAAAGTCGAAAGTGAAGTTTGGGACAAATACATTGTCCATTATGTCGAGGTGAACGAAATCGGAAACGTCAGCTATGCGTCGAATCTCCCCTGCAAGATCATCAAAATTAGCATTGAGAATACTTGGGGTAATTCTCACCTCACGTGACATGTTGGGAATGCTACCTGACCTTAAGAGACACGCTCGAAAAGGGCGAGAAACATGGCGTCTGTGCCGTGGCGATGAGTCCACAATTGCATCGCCCCGTTTACCACCGCACCTTCAAGGTTTTTCGGCAAGTACGGCTCGACAGATATCTGTTGAAAATTCGGATGGCGTTTCAACGCACCACTGACTTGAACCTTGGTCTCAGCCAAATGAGGCGAGCACGTCGCATAACCTACGATTCCACCAACCTCGACCGCCCCCAACGCGCTATCTAGCAATTCACTCTGCAATTTCGTCAGGCCAGGTAGATCCGACGGCTTGCGTCTCCAGCGAACTTCTGGCCTTCGCCTTAAGGCACCGATACCAGTACATGGAACATCAGCGATGATCGCCCCGAAGCTTCGATTCCGTTCGGAAAGATTTCTTCCGTCCTCGGTCCACACTTCGCCGTCGGCTATTACTTGCTCGACTAATTTCGCCCGAACTGGGGATATCTCATTTGCGATGAACTCCTTACCATTTGATTGTGCGATACTTGAAATCAGCGCGGCCTTGCCGCCGGGCCCCGCGCAGAGATCGAGCCAACTTGATCTACCCATAGCGGCTTGGGCAAAGACATGCGCGACCAATTGCGAACCCTCATCTTGAACTCCCGCGCGTCTCTGTCGTATCGCATCGATTTCTGTGGGAATTTGTACCGACGTGGCGCCGTAAGGAGAATACTTAGTAGCAACTCCGCCAAGGGCGAGGAGTTCTTCTTGTGTCGAACGACCGGGCCAAGAAACTAGAGTAGGAGCAGCCGGAACATTATTTGCGCGAAGAGCTCGTTGGACTTCCTCTTCCTCGCGCAGCAAGTCGAAATATGCGGACACGATCCATTCAGGATGCGAGTACTTGATCCCAAGTTTCTCGATTGGATCAGTGATCTCCTCAATCAAAGAGTCCCACTCCTCCGAAGACCTAGCGCTAACCTTGCGTAATAGTGCATTTACATAAGTGGCTTTGGATTCGCCGATCACCTTTCGCGCAAGTTCGACAGTTGCCGAGACCGCCGCATGTACTGGCACGCGCATTTCGAAAATTTGGTGGGCGCCGAGACGAGCTACATCTACGATTCCGGCATCTACGCTCTCCCAGGCTCGCTCGCTAACCTGGCTGAGAATCCAATCGTGGCGACCTTGCATGCGAATTGCTCCGTAGACAAGTTCGGTAATAAAAGCCTTGTCCCGCTGGTCCAAATCGCTTTGCCCAAGGGCTTTCGGCAAAAGTAAGTTGGCGTATGCATCATGACGGTTGACTTGAGTTAAGACCTCAAGGGCAAGTACGCGAGAAGCCTCTGGCCGAGGTTTGCGAAACGCCGGCTTCGGCGAATTAGACAAAACTTTCACCCAGGGCGATCCGTGCGCCATTGGCCCAACTCTCGGCAGACATCGACTTCTTTCCCGCGGGAGTGACTTCTTCAAGAGCAAGACCAGTTCCATCTCCGCACGCAATGACAATGTGCCCACCATGGTTGATGACACTCGCTGGTGCAAAGTCTCCTTCGACAAAAATCGGTCGGGCGCGGTCTATTCGAAGAGAGGAGCTTCTCCACGTAGTCCATGCACCGGGCTCGGGAGTAAAAGCCCGAATGTGCCTATCGATGTGCATCGAATCTTGTGCCCACGAGATACGCGCCTCTTCCTTAGAAATCTTAGGTGCATATGAAACACCTTCGAGACTCTGGGGAGTTGGGACTGATCCAGCTTCGATCATTTCCAATGCTTTGGATATGACCTCAGGGCCGATCACAGACATCCGCTCGAGCATCTCCCCCGCACTTTCATACGGTTGAGGCAGAACATCTTCTTGTACATACATTGGGCCCGTATCCATGCCTTGATCAAGTGCGAAAACGGATACACCCAGAACACGGTCGCCATTCAATATCGCCCGCTGTACTGGTGCGGCACCACGCCAAGCAGGAAGGTGTGAAAAATGTAGATTTACGAATCCGAAACGAGGCACAGAAAGAACTTCTACTGGCAATATGACCCCGTATCCGATCGTTACCACCAAATCGATGTCATTCAAGGAGTCGATAAGGTCAAAGGTTGCAACAGGCTTAACGCAAGGTACTCCGTGGGTTGTCGCCCAACGCGAAACGATCGAATCGGTCATCGTGCGACCTCGACCAGAGGGCCTATCCGGCCTGGTAATTACTAGAGCAAGTTCGTTCTTGGATTCGCGAAGCCATTCCAATGTTGGAATAGCCACGATCGGCGTTGCTGCCACCGCAATTCGCACTAAAGCCCTTTACCGAATGTGTAATGAGGAGAAACTCTAATTTCGGGATTGATCCCAGCCTCCGTTGCCAGACCGAACCACTCTGATTCTCGAATCTCCTTCATTGCTTCTTTACGATCTGCCTTGGAAAGTCGATCAATAAAAAGTACTCCATTCAAATGATCGGTCTCATGTTGGAGCGCCCTTGCCAACATATCACTTCCTTCGACCATGATCGGTTCGCCATACATATTCCAACCCTTAGCCACTACTCGCATTGCTCGCGGAGTCTCATATCGAAGTTCTGGGAAAGAAAGACAGCCCTCCTCGCCCTCCTGAAGTTCCTCGCTCAAATCAAGGGAGGGATTGATCAAATGACCGAGGGCTTCATCAATATCCCAGACGAATACCCTCAGTGGGACTCCGATTTGAGGCGCTGCCAAGCCCGCTCCGGGAGCATCCAACATTGTCTCTGTAAGGTCGGCGACCAGTGTCCGAAGTTCTTTATCGAAGTCCACGACCTCCACAGACGGAGTTACTAGCACTGGGTCTCCGAATAATCGGATGGGCTGGATAGGCATGCGCCAAGCCTATCAACTAGGTCAGAGAGTACGGATCAACCCTTATAGCAAACAGTGGCTTGCGTGAGATGGATCGGCGGCGTTGCAACTCATGGACAAAATCCACTAGGGAAGCAGCAGTCGCCACGGGAGCAGACAATGTGATTCTAGATATCCCTTGCTTTCTTTCAAGCGGAGTAGAGATTCGAACGTCCTGTCCGATCCTTCCCTCGTCTTTGGCTTGCAAAAGACCGGCGTGAATCCTCGTTGCCTCGCTGGAATCTGCGTCGATGCAAACGAACCGATAATAGGGAGGGAAATTCATCTCCTGCCGTTCAGCCAATTCCTTACGCGCCAAAGGAGTTGAATCCCAACGAGTTAATGCATGGATTATCGGATGCGTAGGAGTGAAAGCCACAAATATAGGAGCGGTCTGCCTGGCCATTGCGGCACTTTGGAAAAATATTTCGCGAGAGCTTTCAGTAGATCGTAATTCACTGTGACCAAAGAAACGAAGTCCTTCTAGCAATGCAACACCCGCGTATCCCTGTTGGTTCCTAGGTTGGGCTCCCGGAGTTGATATGACAAGTGACGGAACGGAGGCAACCTCGTCAACTATGTGTTCCCCTGAAGAATTTATAACAGGAAGATTTGGAAATGCCCTGCCAATCTCTTCGGCGAAACGATCAATCCCTCGGGCGACAAGATACTTTTCACTGGACTTGCACCACGTGCATTTCCAATCTTTGTATTCTCGGCGACACAGAACACATCGCGGATTCTCCCCAGAGCCAGTTAGTTCCAACCTTCCGCCGCATTCACACAGTGCGACGTTCCTGCACTTATTGCACAGGACGCAATTCCCATAACCCTTCCGTGGAACCAAAAATAGCACTGGCCCGTTCTTTAAAGCCTTACGAATAGTGGAAAACGCTCCAGTTGGAATGAGTTCGCCCATCGCTTGGGGTATAGCGACTACTTCCCTAATTGCCTTCGAAGATATCGAAGTAAGCCACTTTGTCTCAATGAGTCGGGCCACTTCTAGGGACGGCGAGTATCCAGTCAAGATGATATTGGTCTTGAATTCACTTGCCCTGATCAAAGCGACATCACGCGCATTCCAGCCAGGAGTTCTAGCTTCGTGAAGCAACTCTGAGGACTCTCCGCAAACGATGATCGTGGAGTTTGCATGTAAGGGAGTAAAAATCGCCCCTCGCAAACCCAGGGCGACGCCGACTTGGCCCGTTGCGACCTTGAGGAAATTTCTATACCGCTGGGTTCGAGTCAGGTGACCGTCAAGGCGGACCATATTGGATTCAGGAAGGAAGGCGCGCAATTCTTCTTCAATCGTGGTGAGCTCTCTATCATCTGGCGCAATCAGTAGAACTTGACCCATTTTGGATCGCTGCGCAACAAGGGCTGCGAGCAATTTCTGTCGAGGGATGGATGAAGGCAGCGCCCAATACAGGCGCACATATTCTTGCGTGAGCGCCTTTGCAACCAATGGGGGCGCTTCGCTTAATAAATGCCAATTTCTTCTTGCGGAGAAATCCTCCTTGTCCACTGAAACCAGTCGAGGCGGTATAGCGCTTCGAATGACATCGTAGGGCGCACCCGCCCAGCGCCTGGAAACGAGGCGGAAGAGCTCAATCGTTTCGCTTGTGGCTACGCAATGCGGTGAAAGGACTTGAAGAATCTGTTTGAGTTTGCCGCTTTTTGGCGAGCTCTCAATTCGTTCGATGACGATTCCCTCTTGGCGTGAACTACCAAATTCAACTTCGACGCGAACTCCAACTTGTGTGACTCGAGAGAATTCTTCTGGCACCCAATAATCAAACGGGGTATCCAAATGAAAGACACCCGTATCAACCCACACTCGCGCTATCGGAAGTTCGCTGGCTACATTCTTCTTCTCTGGCGCCCCGATTTGCGCCTTAAGTTTTAATGGTCGTGTTGTGACCACCGAGCCTGATTACTGAGCAGCGGCGCGTAGTGCATCCACGCGATTAGTTTTTTCCCACGTGAACTCTGGCAACTCGCGCCCAAAATGTCCGTAGGCACTCGTAAGTGCGTAGATCGGGCGAAGAAGATCTAGGTCGCGAATAATCGCAGCCGGTCGTAGGTCGAAAGTGGCATGTACTGCATTTTGAATTCTTTCAACCGGGACAGTCTCGGTGCCAAAAGTCTCGACGAATAGCCCCACGGGTTGCGCGGTTCCAATTGCGTAAGCAACCTGAACTTCGCACCGTCTGGCCAAACCCGCAGCAACAACGTTTTTGGCAACCCATCTCATAGCGTATGCACCCGAGCGGTCAACCTTTGAGGGATCTTTTCCGCTAAATGCTCCGCCACCGTGTCGGGCCATTCCGCCATATGTATCGACAATAATCTTGCGGCCAGTTAGACCAGCGTCTCCCATCGGGCCGCCGATCACGAATCGCCCTGTTGGATTGATTAGGACGCGAAGGTCCTTCCGACTCAGCTCTACCTCTTCAAGGATTGGATCGATCACTTGGGAAATGATGTCCTTGGTTAACTTCCCCGCCACGTCAACATCAGGCGAATGCTGACTTGAAATAACGACTGTGTTAAGCGCAACTGCTCGATCACCTTGGTACTCAATAGTGACTTGTGTTTTTCCGTCAGGGCGCAAGAAAGACAATTCCCCGCTCTTTCGGACCAGTGAAAGCCGTTGCGCCAATTTGTGCGCCAGTGAGATTGGCAATGGCATGAGCTCTTTAGTGTCATCACATGCGTAACCGAACATGAGTCCTTGGTCTCCAGCGCCTTGAAGGTCCAAAGGATCAACTGACGATGAGACTCGGTTTTCGATTGCATCGTCTACACCTTGGGCAATGTCTTGGGATTGCTGTCCAATTGAAATTGAGACTCCGCAAGTATTTCCGTCGAAACCTTTTTCCGAGGAGTCATAACCGATTCCTAAGACGGTGTCTCGTACTATGCCCATCACATCGGCGTATCCGTCGGTTGTAACCTCACCCGCGACGTGGACTTGTCCAGTCGTGATTAGTGTCTCTACCGCAACCCTGCTTTTTGGGTCTTGTTTGAGAAGGGAATCCAAAATCGCATCTGAAATCTGATCTGCAATCTTGTCGGGGTGGCCCTCGGTCACTGACTCTGAAGTAAATAAGCGCTTAGACATTGGGCAAACTTAGCCTAAAACTGACCTGGTCGAGTAATACGTTTGCGAGCGTGTCTTTGCTGGCCTCGGAAACCACAATGTCTGCTCCACCCTTTGAGATGATAGTTCCGCGGGTCTGATCACTACCGAATATCGCTCCCCCCGAGACATCATTGACATAGAGGACATCCAAGTTCTTTGCCTTCAATTTCTTTACAGCATTTTCAGCATGGGCCTGCGTTTCTGCGGCAAAGCCGACCAGGACTTGCGATACCTTCTTCGAAGCTGAAAGGCCCGCCAATAGGTCTGGATTGGGTTCGAGTGCAATGCTTTCTAACTGATCCTTCTTAATCTTTTCCGGACTTATTTGAACAGGCTTCGCATCTGCAACCGCCGCGCACATGATCAATGCATCACACTCTGGGAATTTCTCAGCAAGCACTTCGGCCATCTCCGATGTCGTTTCGACACGAGTGATCTCCACTCCCTCAATATCAGGCAGTTCGCAATTCGCAGCGATTAGTTGAACTTGCGCACCTCTTACAACCGCCGCACGGGCGACTGCATAACCCTGCTTGCCCGAAGAACGATTGCCAATGAATCGAACAGGATCGATCGGCTCTCGAGTTCCACCGGCGGTGACAAGGATCCTGCGACCCAGGAGATCGGCGTTCCACCCGGCGATCTCTTGAAATTGTTCAAGGATCTTTGACGTTTCTGGAAATCTTCCTTGACCAACGTCGCCTCCCGTAAGGCGTCCGACCTCAGGCTCCATGACAATGAAACCACGCGTCCTTAGAATCTCTACGTTGGCAACTGTCGATTCGTTAAGCCACATTTGCGGGTGCATTGCAGGCACTACTAACTTCGGTGCGCCGCTGGCCAAAACAACATTCGTGAGCAGATCATCTGCGCGACCTTGAGCCATTCTTGCGATGAGGTCAGCGGTCGCGGGTGCAGCGATGATGTAGTCGGCTTTCGATGCCAAATTAATATGGGCGACCGATGCCACGTCCTGCCAAACTTCGGTGAGCACCGCTCTTCCCGATAAGGCTTCCCACGTAGTGGATCCAACAAAATTAAGTGAGGCAGGGGTCGGCACAACTGTTACGAGATAACCATGTTCCTGGAGTCGCCTAAGTAAGTCACACGATTTATATGCCGCGATTCCTCCGCCAATACCGAGAATAACTTCTCGGCCCGAGGCAGACATTTCTAGCGATCTTTAATTTAAGCGGTTGGTTCGAGATTCTCGATCGTCAAAAGGCCCTCGTTGATTTCGCGCAGGGCAATCGACAATGGCTTCTCGTGGACGTGTGTTTCTACAAGTGGTCCTACATATTCGAGGAGACCCTCGCCTAATTGGGAGTAATACGCATTGATCTGTCGGGCACGCTTGGCCGCATAAAGGACGAGGCTGTACTTGGAGCCGCTCTTATCCAAAAGTTCGTCAATCGGTGGATTGGTAATGCCGTCCATTAAAGCCCCTTACATCATTGTTAAATGCCCAGATCAGGTGGCTAAGGATACCAGTGCCTCGACTACCTTCTCGACGCGGTCATTTACGAGGATTACGTCGAATTCCTTGGCTGCGGCTAGTTCATCCGCGGCCAATTCGAGCCTTTGGGCACGACGTTCGGGAGTATCAGAGCCTCGCCCTTCCAATCTGGAAACCAAATCTTCCCAACTAGGGGGCTCGAGGAAGACAAGGACCGCTTCTTTACTATGCGTGCGAACCTGTCGTGCACCATCTATGTCAATCTCGAGCAGAACATTCTTACCTTGGGACAGGGCTTGTTCCACTCCCTCTCGCGGGGTTCCGTAACGCGCGCCGGCAAACTGCGCCCATTCCAGGAAATCATCCTCTGAAATCCTGTGATCGAATTCCTCTTCAGTAAGGAAGAAGTAATCTTCGCCGTTTCTTTCGTTACTGCGGGGTTGGCGCGTTGTCGCTGAGACACTTACCCAAAAATTGTTACTTGCTGCACGCAAACTTGAAGCGACCGTGCTTTTGCCAACTCCCCCAGGACCTGAAAGGACCAATAATCTTCCGCGATGATTGATCGGCTTGAACTCAGAAATCAACTCTGCACGTTGATGAATTCCGAGCCCTTGGATTCTTCGCGGAGATGAAATAGCTAGCCGTTCCATAATTGCCGCGGCTCGAATCTTGCCTACGCCAGGAAGGGATTCAAGAAGCTCGCTGACACGCATTTTTGCGATAGGTTCATCTGTTTTCGCGAGGATTAAGACATCCGAAATCCCCATCTCTCCGGACTTCACCCTTGCTTTTACATCTGCCCGAGCCCTACGAGAATGCGCCGCCTTTATCAGGGCCTCTGCGCGTTGTTCGGGAGTTAAAGAGGGGGGAACGGGCATGGCGATAATCTACCTGTATCTAGGAAATTAGATAAGTTCAGCCGCAATTGTGGCTGCTCGGTCTTGTAAGGCACTAAAGCCTTCGGTCCATGCGCTCGTAATGGGGCGCCCCATCACTAAGTAGTTTGCACCCTCAGATATTGCGCTTTTTGGGTCCATCGTTCGTTGCTGATCATCACTGCCCGATGATGAGGGCCTAACACCTGGGGTAATGATTGAAACATCTGCACCAACCGCGGTTCTTATGGCAGAAATCTCAAGCGGTGAACAAATGATTGCCCTCGCCCCTGCTGATACGGCTAATTGGGCCAACCGAACCGCTGATTCAAGAGGGTTGGATTTGAAGCCAATATCACTCAAATCCGTCGAGCTAAGCGAAGTCAGAATCGTCACGGCAGCAATATCTATATTGGGTCCGGCGCTTGCGGCGGCCCGAACCATTGCCGCCCCACCCGCGGCATGGACCGTTAGAAAACGAGGCTTGAGATCAGAAACAGCGCGAGTCGCAGCAGATACAGTGTTGGGAATATCGTGAAGTTTCAAATCTAGAAATAACTCAGCGTCAGTGAGATCGGTAATTCGCCTGACTCCTTCACTGCCAAAAGTTGCGAAGAATTCGAGCCCCATTTTGAAACCATAGACGGAATTCTGAGTGGCTTTAACCCACGACAATGCAACCTCAAGATCATCACAATCAATGGCAAGAAATATCGGGGCTCTCTTCGTCATTCTTGCCTTCTCTCTTTGTCGGGGTGGTTATTCGTTTCTGTGAGCAAATCCCACGGCGTCGCGCACTGATGCGAAACCCTTTGCCGCGAGTATCTCTCTAAGTTCCTTCTGCACGTTTATAATTGTGACGGGATTGGAGAACGTTGCAGTTCCGACACTGATTCCGCTTGCACCTGCGAGAATTAATTCGAAAGCGTCTCGAGCCGAACGAACGCCGCCCATTCCAAGAATTGGAGTCTTGGGAAGTGCTTGATGAACCTGATAGATATTGCGAACAGCGATCGGGCGGATGGCAGGACCAGATAATCCCCCTGTTTTGCCCGCGAGATGTGGGCGCATTGTGTCCACGTTGATAACCATGCCAAGAACCGTATTGATTAACGAAAGTGCATCCGCACCGGCATCAACAACTCCGCGAGCAATTTCTGTAATGTCGGTTACATCGGGAGAAAGTTTTACAATAATCGGAATATCCCCACCTAGAGTCCGACGCACACCTTCAACGACTGCTCGAGAGGCGTTCGGATCGCATGCGAAAACAAGTCCACGATTCTCAACGTTGGGGCAGGAAATGTTGACTTCGATCGCGGAAATACCGCCGATAGAACGCAGACGTCTGGCAAGAACTGAATACTCTTCTACATTCTCACCCGCGATCGACACAATCAACCTGGCGTTCTGCTCTAGCAGCCACGGAATGTCGTCGGCTAGGAAAGCATCAATACCAGGGCCTTGAAGTCCAATTGAATTGAGCATCCCGCTTGGCGTTTCGGCCATTCGCGGGGTCGGTCGACCTGGCCGAGCTTTTAGCATGATGGATTTGGTGACTACGGCCCCGATCGCATTTAATGGAAAAAATTGAGAGAGCTCTTTGCCTGAACTCGCACACCCACTGGCCGTGAACACGGGAGTGGGAAACCACGCCGGTCCTAGGGTGGTCGAAAAATCAAGTTCGCTCATCGCTACTTCACCACCTTCCCGACCAAATCCCACTTGACGTCGGCGCCATCCATCACAGGGCCGTCAATGCAGGACCGAAGCATTTTGGTTTCGCCCTCGGAGTTCTCAACAGGCAGTACGCAAGTCATACAAATCCCGATACCGCAGGCCATTGATTCTTCAACCGCACATTGGTGGACCACGTCCAATGAAAGAGCAATCCTAGAAATCGCCGCAAGCATCGCCATAGGGCCGCAAGAGTAAATAACATCCACAAGACCTTCTTGGATGAGTCCAGGAATCGGATCGATCACTTTCCCTGAAATTCCTGCGCTTGCATCTTCCGTATAGATCTTTAGCGAATTTACGGAACGCGTGCCTTCAATCGGTGCGTAAATTTTGGATGCTGTACTCGCGCCAAGAATCATGTCGACACGGCATCCGCGCGATTTAAGTACTTCGGCTAATCCAAATAAAGGCGCCGATCCGTATCCCCCGCCCACGAGAAGCGCTTGTGCCGGCGCAGTTGGGATACCGAAAGCGGTACCAAGTGGTGCGATTACATCCAGGCTCGCACCTTCTGGCTGAGTGCATAACCAGCGACTACCTGATCCGTGCGGAGCAACAATTAACTCCATCGTCCCGTCACCTCTATCGCTGCGATGAGAGATGCGAGAAATAGCGAAGGCCCTGCGCAATATCATCGCCGAATTTTCTCCGCCAACGCTGATCGCTACGAAATTTCCAGGATGAGTACTCTGAATGATGTCGCCGACACTTAGAAGAATCTGGTGGTACTGGCCGATGCGTTTATTGCCCACAACAGTGGCGGTGATGTGTTTTGCATGGCGATTTATCGAACTCATGCGTCGGCCAGCCAATCTTGCAATGGCCTAACGCTAAATTCGCCCCGTTGAAGTGAGGCAATTCCTGCCACCGCCGCATTGAAGCCGGCCGTAGTAGTTATACACGGAATCGACCGCTGAACGGCGGCGGTGCGAATTAGCCAACCATCTTGACGGGTTCCGCGACCGACGGGCGTATTGATAACGAGGTCGATACTTCCTGACGCAATGAGATCAACTGCGGTTCTTTCACCAAATAGACCCGGGCCTTCAGAATTCTTGCGAACGGTGGTCGCCTTGATTCCATGCTCGGCCAAATAAGCGGCCGTGCCCGCCGTTGCTATCAAACCAAAGCCCATTTCTGACAACGCACGAGCAGGATCGACTCCCGATGCCTTGTCCTTGCCCGCGAGGGAAATAAATACTTGACCAGATTTGGGCAATGGACCAAACGCGGCGATCTGGCTCTTCGAATAACTCTCCCCAAATGTTTGGGCGATCCCCATAACTTCGCCGGTAGAACGCATCTCCGGCCCGAGAACAGCGTCGACGCCGCGACCATCGGTTCGCCGGAATCGATTCCAGGGAAGGACGGCCTCTTTCACGGAAACGCCTTTTGCTTTGCCGTCTCCCTGCGCAGGTAGAAGTCCCTCTTCCCTGAGTTCGGCAATCGTCGAACCAATTGCAATTCGCGCTGCCGCTTTTGCAAGAGGAACACCTGTGGCCTTGCTGACGAAGGGAACAGTACGAGATGCACGCGGATTTGCCTCGAGAACATAAAGAACGCGATCTGCCATTGCGAATTGTATATTGATGAGTCCACTTACTCCGACGCCTCTGGCAATCTTTTCCGTTGCCTCGCGAATATCGACATGCTGTTCAGGAGTTAATGTCATTGAAGGGATAACGCAAGCACTATCGCCTGAATGAATTCCTGCTTCCTCGATGTGCTCCATGACCCCGCCGAGGAAAAGCTCATGCCCGTCGAAAAGTGCATCGACATCGATTTCGATCGCCGAATCTAGGAAGCGATCTACGAGGACGGGATGGTCGGGGGTAATGTCTGTGGCCCGAGTAATAAAGCCACCTAAAGAAGCGTCATCATAAACAATTTCCATTCCCCGCCCGCCAAGAACAAAAGATGGACGAACAAGTACGGGATAACCGATGCGTTGGGCGATTTCCAACGCTTCCTGATGCGAAGACGCCATTCCAAAGGACGGCGCAACCAATCCCTGCTCTTTCAGCACCAAACCGAATGCACCACGTTCCTCGGCGAGGTTGATCGCTTCGGGGCTTGTACCCAATATCGTCACGCCTGCTGCCTTCAACGCCGCTGCCAGGCCAAGCGGAGTCTGACCACCCAATTGGGTTATTACGCCCATAACTGGACCGGCTTGCATCTCTGCATAAACAACTTCAAGGACATCTTCAAGTGTCAACGGTTCGAAGTAGAGGCGATCGCTTGTGTCGTAGTCGGTCGAAACAGTCTCCGGATTGCAATTAACCATGATTGTTTCATAATTGCGATCGTGCAATTCAAATGACGCGTGGACACAGGAATAATCGAACTCAATTCCCTGTCCGATTCGATTCGGCCCGCTTCCCAAGATGATGACCGCTGGTTTGCTACGTTGGCGAACTTCAGTCTCCTCTTCGTAGCTTGAGTAGTGATATGGCGTGAAGGCTTCAAATTCGGCGGCGCAGGTGTCGACCGTCTTGTAAACGGGTCGAATGTTGAGATGGTGACGTTGCCTTCTAATATCTTCTTCAGATACCCCACGTAAACTTGCAATCTGAATATCGGAAAAACCCATCTGTTTTGCCGACTTGAGTAGATCTTCCGTTAATTCACCGGGAGCGGCAATTTCCACCGCATGAGCATTGATTTCACAAATTTGGTTGAGATACCAGCGATCAATCCTTGTTGCCGAGTAAACCTCTTCGATCGTCGCACCGAGCCAAAGGGCCTGCTGTACTTCTTTGAGTCGATACTCGGTGGGAATCTGCATTGACGCAAGCAGAGCAAGCTTCACGCTTTCAGGTTGATCAATCGGCCACGTGAAAGGGGCTTCTTTTCGTTCGAGGGAACGAAGGGCCTTTTGAAGGGCTTCAGAAAAGGAACGCCCGATTGCCATTGCCTCGCCGACACTTTTCATCGTCGTGGTCAACCGAGGATCGGCATCGGCAAACTTCTCGAACGCAAAGCGCGGCACCTTCACGACTACGTAATCCAATGTCGGCTCAAAGGATGCCGGGGTCACCTTTGTGATGTCATTTTGAATCTCATTGAGCGTGTAACCAATCGCCAACTTCGTGGCGATCTTCGCAATTGGAAAGCCTGTGGCTTTGGATGCAAGGGCACTTGAACGTGAGACTCGAGGGTTCATCTCGATCACAATAATTCGCCCAGTTTCGGGATTCACGGCGAACTGGATATTGCACCCACCCGTATCGACGCCTACCTCTCGGATAATCTTTAGCGAAAGATCTCGAAGCCTCTGGTATTCCACATCTGTCAATGTCATGGCGGGCGCTACGGTTATCGAATCTCCAGTATGCACGCCCATCGGGTCGACGTTTTCGATGCCGCATACGATCACAACGTTGTCGCTCTGGTCGCGCATTACTTCAAGTTCAAATTCTTTCCAACCCAAGATGGATTCTTCTAGCAATACTTCCGAAGTCGGACTGTGGCGCAATCCCGCTCCAGCAATCTGCTCCAACTGCAGTGAGTCAAATGCAATGCCCGAACCCAGGCCGCCCATCGTGAAAGATGGACGTACGACAACCGGATAGTTGAGTAGTTCGGCTGCCGTCATACAGTCCTCTAGCGTGCGACAAATTATTGACTGAGCCGACTCTCCCCCAACCTTTTCAACGATGTCGCGGAAGAGTTCGCGATTTTCTCCACGTTGAATCGCATCTACGTCGGCACCGATTAAACGGACACCAAACTTCTGCAAAGTGCCTCGCTCGTACAAGGCCATTGCAGCGTTCAGCGCCGTTTGCCCTCCGAGGGTTGCAAGGACTGCATCAGGTCTTTCCGTTTCAATAATCTTCTCCAAATACTCAGGTGTTATCGGCTCGATATATGTTGCATCTGCGAACTCAGGATCAGTCATAATCGTTGCTGGGTTAGAGTTTACGAGGACGACACGAATTCCTTCAGCACGAAGCACGCGACAAGCTTGCGTGCCCGAATAATCGAATTCGCATGCTTGACCGATGACAATCGGACCGCTGCCGATAACCAATACACTTTTAATAGAGGTATCTAGCGGCATTAGGCGTCGACTCGTTTCGTAGACATCATTTCTGTAAAGCGATCGAAAAGGTAGGCCGCATCGTGGGGACCGGCCGCAGCTTCTGGGTGGTACTGAACGCTAAATGCCGGAATCTCCAACATTCGAATTCCCTCAACTACTCCGTCATTCAAACTGATATGGCTGACCTCTCCTGGTCCATAAACCGTCGTGAACGTGTCATCAGTTGGAGCCTGCAATGCGAAGCCATGATTGTGTGCAGTAATTTCAACCTTTCCAGTCGTCTTATCTAAGACAGGTTGATTAATTCCGCGATGGCCAAACTGCAGTTTGTAGGTACTAAAGCCAAGAGCACGACCAAGAATCTGGTGTCCAAAGCAGATTCCAAAGATTGGAATTTCAGCGGTGAGCAAGGATCGAACAAGGTCCACCACTTCGTTCATAGTTGCAGGATCTCCGGGGCCATTGGAGAGAAAAACGCCGTCCGGTGCGAGTTCTTGTATCTGCGCGAAAGTGGTGTCAAATGGCATGACGTGAACTTCAACACCACGCTCTGAGAGCAGTCGAGGAGTTGAGTGCTTAATACCCAAGTCAATTGCCGCCACTCTAAAATGCTTCTCGCCAATCGCTGGAACGATATAGGTCTTCGCAGTAGACACATCCCCGACCAAGTGCGCTCCAGCCATCGAAGGGCTCTTCCTGACTTCAATGACCATTTCCTCGCGAGTCATATTCATATCTGAAAAGATTCCGACTCGCATCGCGCCTCGATCACGCAGGTGGCGTGTGAGGGCGCGAGTATCAATCCCTTGAATGCAGACAATCCCTTGGGAAACCAATTCATCTTCAAGGCTCCCAGAACTTCTCCAATTACTCGTCAGGGTCGAGGGGTTCCTGACCGCGAAACCAGCGACCCAGATCTTGTGGGATTCGTTATCTTCAAAATTAACACCGGTATTACCGATGTGAGGCGCGGTCATGGCAACAACTTGTTTGTGATACGAAGGATCTGTCAGAGTCTCTTGATAACCGGTCATCCCGGTCGCAAACACTGCCTCACCGAAAGTCTTGCCAGTAGTCCCCCAACTTTTACCCTCGAAAACGCGCCCATCATCAAGCACGAGGTATGCCTTAGTTGCCATGTGCTGCACTCACCAACTTCGCATCAAGAACGGTTGGGATTCCTCGATAGAACGTGGCGACGACAGAGCCAGGGAATTCCATGCCGTGATACGGCGTATTTCTACTTCGAGAAGACACGAGATCTCGATCGACTTTCCATGCACGCGTGGGGTTAACGATAGTCAGATGGGCCGTGGATCCGATCTTCAAACCTTGTCCGTGGTCGGCGTACCCGCCGATACGCGCTGGCGCAGTCGACATGCGCACTGCCAAATCGCTCCATGACATCATCGAGGTGTCGATCATTGTTGCTTGCACTATCGACAGTGCCGTCTCAAGTCCCAACATTCCAAAGGATGCTGCCTGCCATTCGCATTCCTTGTTTTCAGCCGGGTGTGGCGCGTGATCGGTGGCGACAATATCGATCGTGCCGTCCGCCAAACCTTCACGTAGTGCCATAACGTCCCTTTGGGTGCGAAGTGGTGGATTCACCTTATAGATCGGGTCGTATGACTCGGCTAAATCATCCGTAAGCAGTAAGTGATGCGGAGTGACTTCTGCGCTCACTTGAATTCCACGGGCCTTTGCCCACCTAATAATGTCTACGCCACCAGATGAGGTCACATGACAAACATGCAATCGCGATTGCACATGATCTGCCAAGAGGACATCGCGAGCAATGATCGACTCCTCTGCAACAGAGGGCCAACCTTTAAGTCCCAGTTTTGAAGAAATGAGACCCTCATTCATTTGGGCATCTTTTGTTAGATGAGGATCCTGTGCATGCTGGGCAATCACTCCATTGAACTTCTTGACATATTCAAGGGCTCGGCGCATGACCATCGGATCGAAGACACAGTTTCCATCGTCGCTGAAAATCCTTACACGTGCTTTGGAGTCGGCCATCGCGCCAAGTTCGGCTAGTGCGGTTCCACCAATACCTTGTGTAACTGCACCGATCGGAAATACATCGCACAACCCCGTCGCCTGTCCCAATGCGTAAACCTGTTCAACAACTCCGGCCGTATCGGCAACGGGGAATGTGTTAGCCATTGCCGACACTGCCGTGAAGCCTCCTTTTGCGGCGGCGCGCGAACCAGATTCAACGGTCTCTGAATCCTCACGTCCAGGTTCACGAAGATGGGTGTGCAAATCCACAAATCCCGGAAGGACGATGCAGCCGTTTATGGAAATCTTTTGAAGGTTGGTCGTGGCCAAAGTGGAAACTACCGATTCAATCTGGCTAATCAACCCGTCCTTAATTAGGACTTGAACCGCCTTGCCATCAGGGAGAACGCCACCGTCGAGTAGATAGTCGGTCATTTGGTGATCTCTCCATCTTCGTTCGGTGCACCCGCTAAAAGTAAGTAAAGAACGGCCATTCTAACGCTCACGCCATTGGTCACTTGTTCGAGAATGACAGAGCGCGCGCTATCTGCACATTCAGCAGTGATTTCCAGTCCGCGATTCATTGGGCCTGGATGCATAATGATTGCGGTTGGTTTCATCTTCTTTAGGCGATCAGCGTTTAGGCCGTAGTAATGTGAGTATTCACGAGCAGTTGGAAAGAAGAAATCACTCATTCGTTCTTGCTGAACTCGAAGCATCATGACTGCATCAACGAGCGGTAGCACAGAATCGAAATCGTAGGACATTTGAACTGGCCACGTGGATGTACCGATAGGAAGAAGAGTTGGTGGCGCAACCAAAATTACTTGCGCACCAAGAAGTGAAAGTAGGTGAACATCTGATCTCGCAACACGTGAGTGAAGAATGTCTCCGACGATGGCGATAGTCAGACCTCGAAGGTCTCCCGTACCGACTCGAAGATGCTGACGAATCGTAAACGCATCAAGAAGCGCTTGGGTCGGATGTTCGTGCGTCCCGTCACCGGCGTTGATGACACTCCCCGAAGTCCAGTGGGAATTGGCAAGGCGCTGTGCAGCACCGGAAGCCGAGTGACGGAGGA
Source organism: Actinomycetes bacterium (assembly GCA_025355665.1). Lineage (GTDB taxonomy): Bacteria > Actinomycetota > Actinomycetes > Nanopelagicales > Nanopelagicaceae > QYPT01. Next base: position 21,050 of record JANXZF010000129.1, on the reverse strand, counting down.
TGACGGCATCTGCGCCCATCGCTTGAAGAGTTTGCGCCGTGTCCTTTAAGGATTCGCCTTTGCTTGCACTAGAACCCTTGGCAGAGAAATTGATAACGTCAGCCGACAACCTTTTGGCCGCGGCTTCAAAAGAGATTCGAGTTCGAGTTGAATCTTCGAAAAATAGATTCACTATGGTGCGGCCTCGAAGTGTCGGCAATTTCTTGACCGGACCTTCAGAAATTCGCGCCATTTCCTGAGCAGTATCGAGAATCCGGATTGCTTGCGTGTATGTGAGATCAGAAGTTGATAGAAGGTGTCGCATTTGGCTTAGACCTCCACGTTTTCAACTAGGACTTCGTCCACCCCGTCGATTTCGCTTAAATGAACCTTTACGGCTTGCCCTTTAGAGGTCGGCAAGTTCTTACCTACGTAATCGGCACGTATCGGCAATTCGCGATGGCCTCGATCAACAAGGGCTGCCAATTGAACCGTTTTAGGTCTTCCCATTTCACCGAGGGCATCCAGAGCCGCTCGAATTGTTCTGCCTGAGAAGAGAACATCGTCAACCAAGACCACGTTGCGTCCTTCAATCCCACCAAGCGGAGTCATCGTTGGAACGAGGGCTCGAAGAGGACGCAGGCGAAGGTCATCTCGATGCAAGGTGATATCCAAGGTGCCAACTGGGACCTCTCGACCTTCAATCCCAGCAATAAGGGCCGCCAACCTGGATGCCAGAAATGCACCACGTGTCGGAATGCCCATTAGGACGATTGAATCGGGGCCGCCATTGCGCTCCAAAATTTCATGGGCAATGCGGGTTAGAGCGCGGGCAATATCCACCGCAGGCAATGCAACACTCATAAACGCTCCTTCCCCGCCTCGCAGGACGGGTCTTAAAGGATCTTCGTGGCGGAGTCTAGCAGACGCAACTTTTGATCAACGTAGTCAACTCGTGGATAACTCGAAGGTGGGTACGGCCGTTTTTCCTAGGCTGGCGACATGAAAACCGACCCGACCCAAGAAATCATCTCGCGCCAGATTCGAGCCCTGCGCAAGGCTCGAGGCTGGTCACTTGCAGAAGTGGAATCCTTATCGAAGGGATCGATATCGGCCGTGGCTCTGGGTTCCTACGAGCGATGCGATCGCGCGATAAGCCTGCGCAAACTCGTCGAGATCGCAACATTCTTTGAGGTCCCAATCACCCACCTGTTGGGTCAGGCCAAAAGGAGTGACGGTCCTGAGCAGGCAACACCCCTTGTAATTGATCTGCGAAGGATGAAGGCGCTATCTAAGAATCTGAACGCTCGGGGCGATGCCGCATTGATCGCTGTGACAACGCTCATTGCTTCCATCGCACATAGGCGAGGAGATTGGAACTGCGAAGTCATGAGTCTTCGCCAGAGCGACCTCTCCACGCTTTCGCTGATGACCATGAAGCCCGAAGAGGACGTAAAACAATCCCTAATCACGATGAAACTTTTGCTTACAGGGCTAAATCACCCTTAATCGAGGAGATACGCCCCAGTACCCCATGCACGTAGCCAGCAGATTCCTCTGTCGAGAGCATCGCCGCCATTGTTAAGGCTTCGTCGATCGCAACGGCGTCAGGCAGCTCATTTGCCCAAAGAATCTCGAAAATAGCGATTCTAAGAATATTTCGATCGACTATCGGAAGGCGATCCATATCCCAGCCTTGGGCGTAAGTCGAAATAAGCTCGTCGATCTTTCGGCGGTGGTCTACTACTCCAGTGACCAGCTCCTTCGCGTATTCGCGAATCGGGCGAGCCTCTGGTCCTTCAATAACTTCCAAGCGAGATTGCAAAAGCTCCGTCGGCGAGGACTGCCGGATATCGGATTCAAAAAGAATATCCAGGGCTTGCTTGCGGGCTTTGCTCCGTGCCGACACTAGTTCGCGCGACCCAAGTACGAACCATCTCGTGTATCGACCAATACTTTTTCGTCCTGCTTTATGAACAGCGGTACTTGAATTTCAAGACCTGTTTCCAAAGTTGCAGGTTTGGTGCCACCCGAGGAGCGGTCACCCTGAAGGCCTGGCTCGGTGTAAGTGATCGTCAAAGGGACGGAGGCAGCCAATTCGATGTAGAGCGGGGTTCCTTCATGGACGGCTACTACTGCATCGGTATTTTCGAGCATGTATTTGGCAGCATCGCCAACGATATCGGCCGGAATTGAAACTTGATCGTAGGTCTTAGCGTCCATGAAAACGTAGTCAGAACCGTCGTGGTAGAGATACTGCATATCCCGTTTTTCAAGGATTGCGATGTCGATCTTTACCCCCGCGTTGTATGTCCGGTCTACTACTTTGCCCGTCATGACTGACTTAAGCTTGGTACGCACGAAGGCAGGACCCTTGCCTGGCTTTACGTGCTGAAACTCGACGACATTCCAGAGTTGTCCATCGATATCCAGCGTCATGCCATTCTTAAGGTCGTTTGTCGATGCCACAATCAATCCAATCCCTGATCGCGTATTTCACGTCAAGAGGAGAAGGATACCTGCTAAATATGACCTACTTTTCCAGCAGATTGCGCATGGCCTCCAAGGCAAGGAGGTAGGAATCGGGGCCAAATCCGGCAATAGTCCCGTTAGCCACCCCGGAAATGACGGAGGTGTGGCGGAATTCCTCGCGAGAAAGCGGATTGGAAAGGTGGACTTCAATTAGCGGGGCCTTAACTAATTCGGCAGCGTCGCGAATTGCATACGAGTAATGAGTAAAGGCCGCAGGGTTGATTATCACGGACAATTTTTCATCGGCGGCTTCGTGCAACCATGCAATGATTTGTGACTCATCATCGCTCTGACGAATATCTGCCGTGATCCCCAACTTGGTTGCATGCGATGTAATCAATTCGACCAATTGCGGATATGACAAATCACCATAAAGGGACGAGTCTCGGATATCTAGGCGCGAAAGATTTGGTCCATTAATAATCATTACCTTCATGAACTAACCCTCTCATAGGCCCCCGCCAAGTCGCTCTCAGAAACGTCTTCAAGTCGAATGGGCGTGCCGATTTTGGATATCGCAACAAATCGAACTGAATTTCCGCGAGCCTTCTTATCCAGAGATAGGAGAGGCAAAAGATCCGGCCAAGCCGATGCCCGATAGGTAACGGGCAGACCTAGTCGGACTAGAAGCGAACGGTGCAGTGACACTATCTCCTCAGTGATCAGACCTTTCAGATGGGCGAGTTCGGCAACGTAGACCAGGCCAATAGCGACCGCTTCTCCGTGACGTAAGGCGAACTTGCTGTGAAGCTCAATGGCATGACCCATCGTGTGACCGTAATTGAGAGCCTCTCGAGCAAAACCCTCTTTGAAATCCTCTCCCACAACTCTCGCCTTGATCTCGATAGATCGAGTAATCAATTCTTCCGTGAGGCGTTTTGCAATACGGATCTCCGGCAAATCCTTGCCGGAAAGCAAACTCAAGATTTCGCGATCGGCAATGAAGCCGCATTTAATAACTTCGGCCAGGCCCGCGGAGAAATCTCGATCGCTGAGAGTTTCAAGCCAGTGAGTATCAATCAAGACTTCAATTGGCGAATGAAAGGCACCAACAAGGTTTTTCCCGAAGGAGGTATTGAGGCCAGTCTTGCCGCCGACGGCGGCATCAACCATTCCAGCCAATGTCGTTGGGACCGCCACCCAATCGATACCACGTAACCAGGTTGCGGCCGCGAATCCCGCAATATCAGTTGTGGCGCCGCCGCCGATGGCAACGACAAGATCGCTACGCGTGAATCCTGCAGCCGCAAGTCGGGTCCACAGCGATTCTAAAGTCGCGAAATCTTTTCCTTGTTCTCCGTCAGGGATTTCAAGAATGACAATTCTCGAATCACCATTTTGAATCGACTCAATCCGCGTTCGTATCGCGGTAGATACGACGACGGCAACTCGGGATCGACTCTCCATCACGCGGATGAGCTCGTCTTGCCAATTGCAGCCAATCGTTACTTCATAGTGCCGTTCTGCGTTGACTTCAACTTTATGCATCAGATGCCAGCCTTTGCCAAAATGTCACTGACGATCTCATTGACACTTCGATCCTCAACTTTAATTTTCGTCGTCGCGAGAGATTCATAGACTGGCCTGCGCGCATCCATCAGACTTTGCCACTTCTGTCTGGGATTACTTAGTAAAAGTGGCCGATCGCGGTTAAAGCCAATCCTTGGCGCAGCAACGGCTAACGAGACGTCAAGGAAGATGACTTTAGTGTCGGCCATTTGTAATGCTTCGGCTACACCAGGAGTCAGAACCGCGCCACCACCTAAGGAAAGCACTCCCTTTTCATTTTTCAATGCTTCGATGCAGATGCGTTCTTCCGCCTTGCGAAAATGCGCTTCGCCTTCGTCGATGAAAATTTGTGAAACGCTCCTATTCTGATCGGCTTCAACCAACGTATCGGTGTCAGCGAAGTCGACCTCCAATGATTTCGCCAAAGCCCGACCGATACTCGTTTTTCCGGCCCCCGGCGGGCCTATGAGCACTACACGCGGCGTCATTAAATTATTTGAATCGAAGGTTTTGAAGATAGGAGTGATAGTTGCGTCGCGTTTCTTCGACACTGTCGCCCCCAAACTTTTCGAGAACGGCTTCAGCTAAAACGAGGGCGACCATTGCTTCGGCAACAATTCCTGCAGCAGGTACGGCACAGACATCGGAACGCTGGTTGATGGCTTTCGCACTTTCACCAGATGCCAGATCTACAGTATCAAGGGCTTTTGGAACCGTTGAGATGGGTTTCATTGCCGCTCGAACTCGCAATACTTCACCATTTGTCATTCCGCCTTCGGTACCGCCGGCACGATCTGTTCGGCGATGGATTAGTCCGTTGGAGCCAACTTCAATTTCGTCGTGTGCAACAGAGCCGCGCCTCGTAGCGGATGTAAACCCGTCTCCGATTTCGACCCCTTTAATTGCTTGAATTCCCATCATCGCCGCGGCTAATCGCGCATCGAGACGTCGATCCCAATGAACATATGATCCCAATCCCGGCGGAAGATCAAAGACCAGTACTTCGACTACACCACCAAGGGTGTCGCCGTCAGTTCGGGCGGATTCGATTTCGGCAACCATCGCCAAACTTGCGGTCGGGTCTGCACAGCGAACTGGATCTTCATCTATGCGAGCCTGATCTTGAGAAGTTGGAAGAGTGGACGACTCGGGCACGCGTACTGAGCCAATAGAAAGTACGTGGCTGACAATGGTCGCGCCAATGGTTTGCTGTAGAAAGTGACGGGCGACTGCGCCGAGTGCTACACGCGCGGCTGTTTCTCGCGCACTCGCGCGTTCTAGAACTGGTCTGGCATCGGCAAGATCGTATTTTTGCATTCCCGCCAGATCTGCATGCCCTGGTCTGGGTCGGGTGAGCGGGGCGTTACGAGCTAAGCCCTCAAGTTCGCCTTCAGGAAGTGGATCGGCAGACATTACCTTGTCCCATTTTGGCCATTCAGAATTTCCAACGTGGATTGCAATCGGTCCGCCCTGAGTCAGACCTAGCCTTATACCACCAAGGATTGTGACCTTGTCGGCCTCAAAATTCTGCCTTGCTCCTCGTCCAAAACCCAATCGTCGACGGCGCAGTTCGGCATCGATATCGGCCGTAGTGATCTCGACTGAGGCGGGCATGCCTTCCAAAATCGCAGTCAGTGCCTGCCCGTGGGATTCTCCTGCTGTCAGCCAACGCATGGGCATATTGTGGCAGAGATTGCTCTACCCCCGTTGCAAACTACCTAACTACCTAACTACATGGCGGCAAGGCACGCGGTTCGAAGAACTGGGGCAAGTTCAAGACGATTAACCCCTAATCCCGTCATTAAAGAAACTTGGTCGATCCCTTGGTGGATCAATAGATCGAGTCCATCAATTCCATAACCCTTTAACGAACGCCACTTCGCCAAGAACTTAGTAGGCCACGGGTTGTACAAGGCCTCGAAATAGACACCGGCCACATCTTCGTTGAGATGTTCGGAGTACGAATCCGCGACTCCCGCGGGAGTGGCATTGATGAGGAGATCAGCGGGAGGCAATTCCGTGCCCCAAGGAAGGAATATCGACTCCGATAGAGGTGCGGCCTTCTTCATCGAAATTTCACGCTCTGCACTTCGATGGATAACTGTTAATTTGCGCCCAGCCCGATCGCAAGCAGCGGCAGCGGAGCGAGCCGTGGCACCCGAGCCAATGATCGTGACACTCTCGAAATCTTGAACGTCGTGGGCAAGCAGAGTCTGAGTAAATCCATTTACGTCAGTTGAGACGGCTCTCCAACCGCTCGCCGTTCGAATGAGAGTGTTCGCCGAATTGATTCTGTGGGCAAGCGCGTCGATTTCAGTTGCAATAGAGAGGATCTCCTCTTTCAAGGGCATCGTTAGGGAAAGTCCCGTCCAGGATTCATCAAGTGAGGTGATGAACTCGCGCAAACCTGCCGCGTTAACGTCAATTGCCTCATACCGTCCATCGACACCAAGGAATCTATAGGCCGTGCGGTGCAATGTGGGCGACAAAGAGTGCGAAATGGGTGAGCCCAGTACCGCGGCGCGAATCATGATTTCTTTCCGAAGGCGCCAGAGGCGAGATTCTTTTCGTATTCGCCTTTCCAAATAAGGAATTGAGAATTCGAATCGGTGAATCTGGTATCCCCCGGTTTGACAGTAATGAAGTAGGTCCAGTTGCCGGGTACGGGATTGACTGCCGCATTCATCGCCGCACGCCCAGGATTATCAATTGGTCCAGGCGGCAATCCGTAATGAAGATAAGTGTTGTATGGAGAGGCGGTGTGAGTTGCATCGGTGCTCAAAAATACTGAACCTCGGGTTCTCGTGATGTAATGGATCGTCGTATCAAGCTGAAGTTGCATTCCCAATTTAAGGCGATTGCGAATAACTTGAGAAATTTTGCCGAAGTCCGATGGACCTCCTTCCGCTTGCACCAAGGACGCGATCGTCAATAATTGTTTTGGCTTGAAATCCGCAGTGCCTGCAGAAATTCCTGAAGCTTTTGCCTCCACAGCAAATCGATCCATCATATTTTGCAGAATGGTTATGGCACTAGTCCCCCGCGCGAAACTGTATTGAGCCGGAAAGAAAACCCCTTCCCATCCCGAATAGCCTTGCGGGTAAATGCCATCGCTTCCAAAGCCGACGGGAAAGTTGAGTCTTCGAACCGCTTCATCTAACTGTAACTTGGTATAGCCCTGCGCCCTGAGTTGGGCGAATATTTCATCGGTCCAGGAACCCTCAACAATTCGCAAGAGATTCGAAATGCGGGTGGTATCCAATAGTTGAGCTAACGCTTCCTTCGCTGGAATGTGTTGATTAATGCGATGGGCGCCAGGAGCGATGCTCGTAGATCGAGGGTCTGCAACAGCGGCGGCGAAAAAAGCTCCAGATGACCTGACAACCCCTTTATCAAATAGTGTCTTGGCTATTTCTGAACCTGTCGCACCATCTGGAACATCGACGATAACTTCTGCACCGGGACTTCCAGTCACGAAATCAGGATTGGAACCTCCTCGATTTAAAACAAGGTAGATACCTCCCGAAATCAAACCGAGCACTACGACCCCAGCGATCAAACGCCAAAACGTTTTCTTACTCACCGCGGTCTCGCTTCGCTTGACCCTTTTCAAGATCCAAAGCCAATTCTAAGATGGCAACCGCCGCAGCTTGATCGATCACCCCTTTAGATGCGCGTGATGAAAGTCCGGCTTGATGAAGATTTCGCTGCGCCGAAATGGTTGAAAGACGTTCATCGATGAGTGTCACTTCAATGTCAAATCTTTCTCGAAGTTCTCCAGCAAAGAGTTCGGCCTTTGAGGTTGAATCACTTGCCTGACCAGCCAAATGAACCGGCTTTCCAACATAGATGCGAACCGGTTCGTATTCTGCAAGAAGATCAAAAACTCGATCCCACAAATCCGCCTTTTTTGTTTCAAGAGTTACAACCGGAGTAGCCAAGATACAGTCTCGATCGCTGACGGCCACCCCGATTCGCACGTCACCGTAATCGAAAGCCAGTCGACGTCCTTTTTGCACAATCATTCACCTGCAATGGCTTTAACGATGGCATCAAGGGCTGCTTGAGTATTCGCTGCGTCCACGCCCCCGCCCTGCGCAAAATCATCTTTGCCGCCACCGCCACCGCCAAGTACTGCAGACCCGATCTTTACCAAGGCGCCTGCCTTTATCCCGGCGGATCTGCACTCATCGCTTACCGCAACCACTAATACCGGTTTGCCCTCATTGACGCTTATGAGAGCCACTACCGAATTCGCAACGCGATTACGAAGGTCAAGGGCGATCTTTCTAAGGTCCTCGCCTGTGATTCCATCACCAAGGATGGCAGCAACAACGGAAGTACTGCCTACCTTCACTGATTGAGTTGCAAGGGCAGACACCTGACCCAACGCCTGCGCCGACCTGAGGTTTGCCAATTCCTTTTCTACTTCTCGCAATCTAGCGACAAGATCTGAGATGCGCTCAGGCAATTCTTCGGCACGAGATCCTTTAATGATTTCAGTGAGCGAGTCCAAAAGCAGGTGTTCGCGCGCCAAGAAGCGGTAAGCATCGGCGCCTACAAGCGCTTCAACTCTTCTAACGCCCGCGCCAATGGATGACTCGCTTAACAATTTCACTACGCCTAGTTCGCCAGCGCGATGGACATGCGTACCTCCGCACAGTTCGCGTGCCCAATCTCCAACGCTCACGACTCTGACGACATCGCCGTACTTCTCGCCGAACAGCGCCATCGCACCAAGTTTCTTGGCCTCTACTTGGGACATGGACAAAGCCGTAACTTCCCAGTTTTCAAGCAATAAAGTGTTTACTCGCGATTCAACATCATTGAGAACCGAGTGTGGCACCGCGCCCGTGGCCGGGAAATCAAAACGGAATCGTCCAGGTGAGTTCTCTGAACCTGCTTGCGTCGCAGTCTCCCCCAGGATTTCGCGAAATGCCTTATGAACCATGTGCGTGGCGGTGTGCGCACGAGATATCGCATGTCGACGTTCGATATCTATTTGCGCGTAGGCTTGTGCTCCAACTTCAGCCGAACCATTAACGATTCGCCCACGGTGAACCGAGACGCCTGGAACCGGCGCTTGCACATCGTCGATCTCGATCTTCGTTCCATTTGCCAAAGTGATGAAGCCACCATCTGATAGTTGGCCGCCACCTTCTGCATAGAACGGAGTCCTGCTCAAAACGATTTCGACTTCTTCGCCTTCGGGAGCCGATTTCACCCCTACTCCGTCAACCAATATCGCGGATATAACCGAGTCGGATTCTTCGTGCGTGTATCCGAGGAATTCGGTGCGGCCAACGGCATCGGCGATGCTTCGATACTCGGTGAGATCCGTGTGCCCACTCTTTTTAGCGCGAGCATCGGCCTTGGCGCGATCACGTTGTTCCTTCATCAAACGACGGAATCCGCTCTCATCAACGTGAAGGCCCTGCTCCTGTGCCATTTCCAAAGTAAGGTCAAATGGAAATCCGTAAGTATCGTGAAGTTTGAATGCGGCCTCACCCGAAAGGGTTGTCCCATGGCTTTTCTTTAAAGCAGAACTTGCAACGTCGAATATCTGTGTTCCGCTCTTGAGCGTCTGCAAGAAGGTCTCCTCCTCGGCTATTGAGACACTGAGGATTCGGCCGCTCTCCTGATTCAGTTCTGGATATTGCGGGCTCATTGCGCCGATTGATGAAGCGATAAGTTCGGCCATTACAGACTCATGCGAACCAAGAAGTCGCATGTTGCGAATCGTTCGACGCATCATCCGACGCAGGACGTATCCGCGACCTTCATTTCCGGGGGTCACTCCGTCACCGATCAGCATTGCCGACGTCCGTGCATGGTCGGCAACTACTCTCAAGAGCACATCATTGTGATGGTCTTTCCCATACACGACATCGGTGAGCGCCGTAGCCCTATCCAAAATCTGTCGTGTGGTATCAATCTCGTAAATATTCTCAACGCCTTGCAGAAGTGCGGCAGTGCGCTCTAATCCCAGCCCGGTGTCGATGCTCTTTGCAGGAAGTTCGCCAAGGATTGGGAAATCATCTTTGCCCGAACCGGCGCCTCTTTCATTTTGCATGAAGACGAGGTTCCAAACTTCCATGTAACGATTTTCGTCGGCGATTGGACCGCCCTCTTTACCGTAGGCAGGTCCGCGATCGTAATAAATCTCGGAACACGGTCCGCAGGGTCCAGGTACGCCCATTGACCAGAAATTATCGGCCATCCCACGACGTTGAATACGCTCCTTCGGGATTCCAATTTTTTTATGCCAAATGTCGGCAGCTTCGTCATCATTCTGGAAGACAGTTACCCAGAGACGATCTTCAGGAAAACCGTAACCACCGTCGTTGGTCGCCCTCGTTAGCAACTCCCAAGCCAAGGAAATGGCACCCTCTTTGAAATAATCCCCGAACGAGAAGTTGCCGCACATCTGGAAGAAGGATGCATGACGAGTCGTCTTTCCAACTTCATCTATGTCCAATGTGCGAACACATTTTTGAACGGACGTTGCCCGCTTGTAAGGGGGCTTCACTTCGCCAAGGAAGAATGGCTTAAAGGGCACCATTCCGGCATTCACCAGCAAGAGATTCGGGTCATCCGCTATCAGAGAAGCCGACGGCACAACCGTGTGAGCTAAGCCTTGGCGGTTATCAGATTCAAAAAAGCGCAACCATCGAGAACGTATTTCAGCGGATTCCACTATCTACTACCACTTAGCTTTTCTTTTTGTCGTGAGATTGCTTGTACTTTGCAGCGCTCATGAGGAGTCCAAGGACTTTGACCGCTGGACCACCCTTGCCCGCGATCGAACTAGTCACTTCGGAAAGCTTGCTGCTGACATTTTCAGCGCTTTTGGTGATCTTGTTTAGGCTCTCCAAGGGACCGTTGACCAACTTAACGGTGGTCGTAACTTCATCAATAAGAGGCTTGGTCTCATCTGTGACTGTCTTGAGGGAGAGTTTTGCCTCGTCAATCAATCTGCCAATCCGTACGACGGCGTAACTTATCGCGATAGCGATGACAAGAAGCGAGCAAGAGGCAATGATCGTTGCTATTCCTCCGGGGCCCATGATCCATCCCTTCTCACATTCAAATGACTACGAGATCAGCCTACCCGACCAATCGCGCCTATAACTCAGAATTAATCCAGTCTCGGAATTGCGATCTCAGGGTTGCGATGGTCGCGATGCGCCACCAACGCAGCTTTGTGGTACCTCTCGATTTTCGCCAAGAAAGCTCTGCTCCGATAAGGCCGACCGTCAATGATGGAACCTTGAACTCCTTCGATCACGGCAGATACGTCTTCGCCTGAAAGCGTCTTGTGAGTCTCCAAAGCATGAGCAAGGGCCAGGACGTGATTGCGATTTTCTTTCAAGATCTTCTCGGCTTTTCGGAGCATTTCGGCTAGATGATCCTCAATTCGATTGCCTAAGGCGCCTCGCAATTCCTTTGGCGAGTCACCCTTCGCCCCACCTGGGGCGCCAATTTCAAAGCGGCGATTGGTGGCGTGAGATGAGATTGTTGACCCCATCCCCCAATGTCCTTCCATTAATGACGCAATGGTTGTCGCGCTCTCAAGATCTCCAGATACACCAGATGAGTTATCGCCATCAAAGAACATCCGTTCTCCCGCAAGGGATGCCAGTGAAACCAAGATGTCGGACTCATATTCAGTCTTCCACCGAGTGAACTGATCGTCGGGCGGAATGCTGGCAACCATTCCCAAATAGTCTGAGCCCTTTTCGATGGTTGCCAAATCAATCGCCATATGTTGGCGAACTCGGTGAGCCATCACGGCATGGCACGCCTCATGAACGGCGACCGCATGTCGTTCGCGTTCGATGTATTCCACATCCTCGGGAGGACCCAATTCCTTAAGTTGTTTTGCTTTCACAACATCTGGCCAAGTGATTGAAGTGCGACCGCTTCGAATGGCAGTGATCAGTGCCTCGTTGATCGTGTCCTTGATCGTCGCGCCTGTTGAGTAAGGTGTAATCGTCGCCAACTTGTCGATTTCTTCTGTGGTAAGCGAGTGTGAGACTTTGGCAAGGTAGCCCTCGTATGTGCGAACCCGACCTGCCTTGCTTGGATATCCAACTCTGTACATCCGATCGATGCGCCCCGGGCGTAGGAGTGCTTCATCCAAGGCTTCTGGCATATTGGTTGCCATCACGACGAGGATTCGATATTTCGGTGGGTTCTTGGGACGCATTCCCAATGTTCGACGCAATATTCGATTGAAGAAACCGCGTGGCTTCTTAAGCCCGGAAAGTTCGGTGAGCAATGCCTGGAGCGTGCCCATGCCACCACCGCCCATGCCACCACCTGCGGCGCCACCAACTACGAAACTTTCTCGCAACAAAAGGGACGCTGTAGTTGGCGATAGGTAGGAACCACCATGACAAGACGTTCCGAAAATCGCGGGAGTCCTGTTCTGTTCGGCTCTCTGCTGGCCGCCAGTGGACGCCATTCCTCTATTTCCAAGAGAATCGGCCTCATCGAAGAAGACGACGACTCCACCATAACGAAGAGCAAGCTTGCGCAATTTCCTGAAAAGCGACTTAACTTTTAGAACTCCAACGCCAAAGAACATATTTGTGAACGCGCCTGGGTCAACGAATACGAAAGGCTTTCCGGTTTCGCCGGCCATCGCTTCGGCCATAAGAGTCTTGCCAGTTCCGGGTGGGCCCCAAAGGAGAATTCCTCCCGGTACGTAACCACCATGCTTCTCAATCTCTTCGGGCTTTTCCAAAAAGAGCAGGTTCTCTCGGATGCGATTGAGAACATGGTCTTGTCCCCACACATCGGTGAAGCGCGTGCGAATATCATCAGGAAAATATGTATCAACGCCCCCGCGACTTAGAAACCAGAACATCGCTCCAAATTGGATAATCACGAAGAAAACACCGAATAGAAGTTGTCCAAGCATCGGCAAAGTTCGCCAGAGAGCACTCGGTGCCAAAAAGAGGGCCCGAACCGGTGTTTCCTTATAAATGGCCCCGAGCACAACGGCCAGCATGCAAACAAACAAAACCATCTTGATCACTCGCGAAAGTCTGTATCTGGTCCAATCACTGAAACGATGAAGGGCAAAGTCCACAGCCTGGAAGTATTTCTGCCAGATGCCGTGATACGGCGCCGCGAGTTCTGATACCAAGAAATGCATCTGTCGAAGAATTTCGATGATCACTAGGTAGAGAAGCCAGGTTCGTGTCCTTGTAATTTCATTGAACGCATCGCCTATGGAAAGTAGCGGGTTGTCCGCCAGGGCTGCCCAAACAAGGACAAGATAGACAATCGTGAAGAGAAGCAAGAATTTGATTCGATCGTAAAGTGAAAGGTGAACTCGCGTCTTGCGATCGCTGTCGCGCTGACGACTGCCCTGCGTTTCGAGTGAACTCACTTGGCTCCCCTTACCGTGAATGATTCAGCAATGCGTGACATCGCTTTAATATTCTTGTTGTAGCAAACTGTCGTGCAGCGAACAAAGAGAACATAGATTTTCTGATGGTCTGGCGACATCAATGATGTTTGATCGATCGTCTGCGAAATTCCAGACTGCACAACACTAAAGATTGTTCGCACACCACGAGCGCCCCTCTGTACGACTTCATGATCATCAACGATGTTATAGACGGGGGTCGTTGCTGTCGGATTGTTCACCCAATCCGTAACCGGCCAAACAACATCGCGCAGGAGGTCGTATGACATTGCATTTGCTTCCTCCGGGTAAAGTGCACGAACTCGAGCAAAGACCAATGGAACATCTGGGGCTTTGAGACTGTAGGCATCTTTCGCCATGAGACCGGCGCTCTGCGAATACGCCTCCTGCCATTTAACAAGAGTGAGTCTGTCTAAGACCAGAGCCGAAGTGGACTTCGCTTCCTCGGCCTTTAGTTGAGCCGTCGATATCTCGTGCCAGGTGTACGGGACGCTGAAGTAAACCCCTTCTGATTTTGATTCGCCGTACTTGTGCGAAGGCGCACCACACGCAGAAACCAAGAGTGCAAGTACACCAAGTAGAGCTACCAGGCGCAGACGCATGGTGCTACTTGCCTAACTTGTCCGAGACGGCGTCAATCCCGCTCTCCTTGCGTTGGGCCGCCGTTATAGGCGTTGGCGCACCAGTTAACGGATCTCCACCACTTGCTGTCTTTGGAAAGGCGATTACCTCGCGGATCGAATCCGAACCTGTCAGCAGTGCGCAAACACGATCAAGGCCGAGGGCGATTCCGCCGTGTGGAGGTGGTCCGTAATTGAAAGCCTCAAGTAGGAAACCAAACTTGCTTGCCGCTTCTTCTTCGCCGAGTCCAATAACTTCGAAGACACGTTTTTGCATCTCCCGATCATGGATACGAATCGAACCTCCACCGAGTTCGGTGCCGTTAAGGACGATGTCGTAGGCATAAGCAAGTGCTTCGCTGGGATTATCCGCGAAAGTGGAAGCAAACTCTGGCTTTGGGCCGGTAAAGGGGTGATGTACCGCGGTCCAACCGCCGTTATCGGTGGGCTCAAACATCGGAGCATCGACGACCCAGAGGAACTCCCATTTACCATCTTGAATCAAATCACAACGCTTACCAATTTCCAGGCGCACGGCGCCGAGAAGGGATTGAGATGCAACTTTTTGTCCTGCAGCAAAGAAGATTGCATCCCCGGCATTGGCTCCGGCCGCTGCGGAAATTCCGGCTAACTCAACTTCTGAAAGATTTTTTGCAACGGGACCGCCGAGAGTTCCGTCGGCATTAACCAATATGTAGGCCAGGCCTTTGGCTCCGCGAGTCTTGGCCCATTCTTGCCACGCATCTAGTTCGCGCCGCGGAGAACTGGCACCACCTGGCATGACCACGGCTCCAACGTAAGGGGTCTGGAAAACTCGGAAGGGAGTCTGTGCGAAGAACGAAGTGAGTTCGTGTATCTGTAGCCCAAAGCGCAGGTCAGGCTTATCAGATCCATAGTCGCGCATCGCATCTGCGTAAGTCATCCTTCGAATCGGCAAGGTGATGTTGTGGTCCACAACTTCCTTCCAAACCCGGACCAACAACTTTTCAGCGACAGCAAGAATGTCTTCCTGGTCGATGAAGGACATTTCAATATCGAGTTGTGTAAATTCTGGTTGGCGATCGGCCCTGAAATCTTCATCCCTGAAGCACCTTGCGATTTGGTAATACTTCTCCATACCCGCAACCATCAATAACTGTTTGAAAAGTTGTGGCGACTGCGGAAGTGCATACCAACTTCCGGGTTGCAGACGTACAGGAACGAGGAAGTCGCGTGCACCTTCAGGCGTTGAGCGTGTCAGGTACGGCGTTTCAATATCGAGGAACTCTTGCTCGTCCATGACATTGCGGATCACAGATGTGACCTTGGAACGAAGTCGAAGATTCTTAGCAGGCTTCTCTCTTCGCAAATCAAGGTATCGGTAATGAAGCCGAACTTCTTCATTGATGTCGGTATCATTACCACTGTCAATAGGAAAGGGAAGCGGAGCAGACTCGCTCAAGATCGTAATCTCATCGCCCATTACTTCGACATCGCCTGTGGCCAAGGATGAATTTTCATTTCCGGAAGGGCGCTCCAGAACCTCGCCTACTATCTTGACACACCACTCAGCACGAAGTGCCCCGGCAATCTTCTCATCGCGGATTACTACTTGAACCGAACCTGAAGCATCACGTAAGTCAATGAACGCGACTCCCCCGTGATCTCTTCGGCGCGAAACCCATCCCGCCAATTCAACGGTCGCTCCAGCGTCCGACTTTCGGAGCGTTCCGGCACCGTGAGTTCTTAACATTCTATGCACCACATATTCCGGCCAATTTTCATTCGCCTTACCAAGTTAGCAATTTAGTAGTCAGGGTCGTGACTAAGGAGGCAAGAGTAACCGAGGTCGTCTCACCCGTGCTCATCTGCTTCAAATCAACACTTCCAGTTGAAAGTTCGGTGTCTCCAATAATGACCACATATCGTGCCCCACTTTTGTCAGCACTCTTCATCGCACTCTTCAAGGATCTGTCGCCAAAGACGATATCCACTGTGAGGTCATGGGCACGTAATTCCTGGGAGATCGATAGAGCCACTGTCTTTGCCTGGGCACCCAACGGAATCAAGTAGAGATCGGTAAGGAAAGCGGCAGAATCAACTACGCCTTCGGCCTCAGCAGCCAGAAGGGCACGATCCACGCCTAAACCAAAGCCAATACCAGAAAGGGGTTGCCCGCCAATCTGCTCCATCAAACCGTCGTAGCGTCCACCGCCTCCAATTCCAGATTGCGCCCCCAGCAGATTATGAACGAATTCAAAGGTCGTGCCGGTGTAGTAATCCAAACCCCGAACCATTCTGGGATTGATTGTGAATTCAATTTTGAGATCCTTGAGATAGGACTGAACCGCTTCAAAATGTTGACGTGATTCTTCGGACAAGTAATCCAGGAGCAGTGGCGCCTTATCCATGAGATCGCGAATTTCTTTTCGCTTGTCATCAAAGAGTCGAAGCGGATTGATTTCTGCACGTGCAATCGTCGCCTCATCCAAATCCAAGCCTTCGATGAATGCGAGAAGGTCCACACGGTGAAGAGCGCGCGTCTGCGCATCTCCAAGGGAGGTAATTTCCAACCTGAATTGCTTGAGCCCTAAGGCCTTAAAACCAGCATCCGCGATTGCAATTACTTCGGCATCCAAGGCTGGATCATCAGAACCGACTGCTTCAACTCCGACGGAATAAAATTGGCGACCCCGGCCGGCTTGAGGACGTTCTGCACGGAAGAAAGCTCCACTGTAGAAAACCTTGGTGGGCAGAGCACCTCTATCAAGGCCGTGTTCGATTATCGCGCGAAGGGCACCGACGGTGCCCTCAGGACGTAGTGTTATCGAGCGCCCTCCCCGATCTAGGAAGGTGTACATCTCTTTAGAAACGACGTCGGTCGACGCACCAACCCCACGAGTAAACAATTCAGTGTCTTCGAAAACGGGCAGCTCCAACAACTGGTACCCAGAGCGCTTGATCTGAGAAAGTAGAGTCCCACGGACCCATTCGAAAGAGCGTGAACGGGGTGGAAAATATTCGATGACACCTTTGGGGGCTTGGTATTTCATTATCGACCCAGATTCTTTAGATAAGGATTTACTCGACGTTCGCGTCCGATCGTGGTCTCTTCGCCGTGTCCAGGCAGAACTCGCATCTCATCTGGAAGAGGCAAAATCTTCTTCTTCAATGTGTTCTCCATATCCTTGGGCGACCCGGTTGGCTGATCAGTCCGACCGATGGATCCGGCGAAAAGTACGTCACCGCTAATTAGGACTTCATCACTGATTGAATACATGATCGATCCGCGAGTATGTCCGGGGGCATGAACGGCAGAAATGCTCATGCCGGCAAGATCGAGTATGTCGCCATTTCGTAATTCTCTAACATCGGCAGGTTCTGAGAAGACCATTCCTTCAAGAGATTGCGCGAAAACCTGGCTCAAGGCCTTCTCTGGATGCTTAAGTAGGACTCGGTCCTCGGTATGGATGTATGCGGGAATCCCGTAGCCGTCACACACGGGAAATACGGAAAACGTGTGGTCAAGATGGCCATGGGTGACCAGAGTTGCGATCGGCTTGAGGTGGTGTTCTTGGCAAATTTTCAGGATTTCAAAGGAAACATCAGGCATTCCGGGGTCAATCACCACGCACTCCTGGCCCTCACCTGGTGCGATAATCCAACAGTTGGTCGCAAAAGCAGGGGCGGCGAAAGAGGCGATCAGCAACGAACTCCTCCATTTCCGCACTTCAGGGATACAGGGTACCTTTTACCCCGTACCAGATGACTGGTTCAACCTCACGGCTAAGCCCAATGCCTAGCCAATGCACGCCGATAGCGACGGTCCACGAATGGCCAACCGCGCTGAAAGGAATATGACATGTCCGAGATTACAACTACAACCGCAGCTTCAGCCCTCATTGGAGATCCCGCTCAGTTCGGAAGAGTCGGAGAAGACGGCACGGTTTATGTCATAACACCCGAAGGCGAAAAGGCGGTCGGTTCTTATCCCGGCAAGAGTGCAGAAGAGGCTCTTGCCTACTTCGTTCGCAAATTTGAAGCCGTTGCATCTGAAGTTGCGCTATTGGCCGCTCGCGTAACGAGTGGCGCCATGGTTCCATCTGACGCAAACTTAGCCGTCAATCGCATGCGCCAGCAGATAAAAGAATTAAACGGTGTCGGGGATCTCGCGGCACTAGCTGCCTCGCTGGAACACATTCCTTCTTTGATCGAGGGAAATCGCGAAGCCTACGAAGCTAAGAAAGCCGCTGAAAACGCAGCCAAAGCCGCCCACCGTCTGGAAGTGCTAGAAGCGAAGACCAAGATCGTGGAAGAAGCGGAATCGTTAGCTCATTCAGAGAGTTGGAAAGCAACAGGTGATCGCCTCAAGGTTCTTCTTGAAGAGTGGAAGGCCGCTGCAAGGTTGGATAAGAAGTCCGATGCCGAATTGTGGAAGCGCTTTTCGGCTTCACGAAATAAATTTGATAAGCGTCGCCGTACACACTTTGCCGCCTTGGACACCATCCAAGAAAAGGTGGCAAACGCCAAGATTGAACTCGTTACCGAAGCAGAGCAACTAGCCAGCTCAACCCAATGGGTTCCAACTGCCAAGCGCTTCAAGGTCCTTATGGATCAATGGAAGGCCACCGGACGAGGCAAGAAGGGCGAAGACGCCAAACTCTGGAATCGGTTCAAGGCAGCCCAAGATCAATTCTTCGCGGCAAAGAACGCGGACCTTGCAAAACGCGAAGAGCAAATGGGCGCCAACCTATCTAAGCGTGAAGCCCTGATCGTCGAAATTGAGGGACTGCTTCCAATTTCAGACATTGAAACAGTTCAGAAAACTTTCCGCGAACTTGCAAAGCAATGGGACCGAATCGGAATGACCCAGCGCGATAAGAAAGCGGCCTTTGAGAATCGTTTCGCAAAGGTAGAAGCCGAAGTCAAGAAGGCCGAAGAGGCGCGTTGGCGCAAGATTGATCCTATTGCGAAGTCTCGTGCTGCTGAAGTTGTTCGACAACTTAGTGAAGCCGTTGACAACTACGAGCGGTTAGCCCAAAAGGCGTTGGCACTTGGCAATGCGAAGAAGGCAACTGAGGCCAAGGACGCAGCGGCGGCACGTCGCCTCTGGCTTGAAGAAGCTGAGATGAGCCTCGCAGAATTTAACTAGTTGTTGGTCGTTCGATAAACATCGTAGACGCCTTCAATCTGCCTAACGGCAGAGAGCACTGAATCTAGATGCGTTGCATCAGCCATCTCGAAGGTGAAGCGCGAGATTGCGGTGCGGTCCTTACTCGTACTGACTGCGGCGCTGAGAATGTTGACGTGCTGATCTGAAAGAGTTCGTGTGACATCAGAGAGAAGTCGCGATCTGTCCAGAGCCTCGACCTGAATGTTCACAAGGAAGACACTTGCGGCGCCGGACAACCAAGACACACCAACTATCCGATCACCTTGGTGCGTCTGCAGATCCGCCGCATTGACGCAATCACTGCGATGCACCGAGACGCCACTACCGCGAGTAATGAAACCAATGATCGAGTCGCCAGGTACTGGCGTACAACATCTAGCCAACTTAACTAAAACGTCATCAATGCCTGAGACTTCTATAGCGTTGCTAGACCTGCGTGAATTCGAAAGCCCGACGACGGATGTATCAATCGATGACTCGGGATGCGAGTCTTCAACGCCTAATGTGGAGACCAATTTTTCGACCACCGAAGCCGCCGATACGTGCCCATCCCCTACTGCCGCATAAAGGGCCGAAATGTCGGGATACTTTAGCTCGTGAGCAAGCTCTAGCAGTGAGTGCCCTGCAAAGATCTTTTGGAGTGGCAAACCTGCCTTGCGCATCTGCCTGGCAATTGATTCTCGACCGGCGTCGATTGCCTCTTCGCGGCGCTCCTTGCTAAACCATGCTTTGATCTTTGAGCGAGCCCGAGGACTCTTAACGAAATTAAGCCAATCGCGACTCGGACCAGCGTGGTCGCTCTTGTTGGTCAGCACATCAACAACATCGCCATTGGCCAGTTTGGATTCGAGTGGGACGAGTCTTCCGTTGACCTTCGCACCAACACATCGATTGCCAACTTCAGTATGAACGGCGTAAGCAAAGTCCACTGGAGTGGAGCCACCCGGAAGGGGAATCACATTTCCCTTTGGTGTGAAGACAAATACCTCTGGACTTCCTAGATCAAAGCGAAGCGCTTCGAGAAATTCACTTGGGTCTTCAGTTTCTTTCTGCCAATCATGCAATTGTTGCAACCAGAGCATCTCGGGGGACTTCTGATTCTCGCCGCCTTGCTTGTATTTCCAATGCGCAGCGATGCCATACTCAGCTCGTGCGTGCATGTCGAAAGTTCTAATTTGAATCTCAATGGCCTTGCCAGATGGACCAATAACCGTCGTGTGTAGCGACTGATAGAGATTGAACTTCGGCATCGCGATGTAATCCTTGAAACGCCCAGGAACCGGACTCCACCTTGCATGTATGGAACCCAACACCGCATAGCAATCGCGTACGTCGTTCACGAGGACACGAATTCCGACTAAGTCATAAATATCGTTGAACTCCCGACCGCGAACCACCATCTTCTGATACACACTATAGAAATGCTTCTGCCGCCCAGTAACTGTGGCTTCGATCCCATCTCTCTTGAGATCCTCTTCCACTAAAGCCACAACATCATCGCTTAGAGCTTCACGTGAAGGTGAACGTTCTGCCACTAAGCGCGTGATTTCCTCGAATTTTTTCGGCTCCAAGACCTCAAAGGCCAAATCTTCCAGCTCCCACTTGATCGCGTTCATACCTAATCGATGTGCCAAGGGTGCGTAGATATCGAGGGTTTCTCGAGCTTTGCGTTCGGCGTTTTCGGCAGAAACGTATTTCCATGTACGGGCGTTATGAAGGCGATCGGCCAACTTGATGACAAGGACTCGGATATCTCGAGACATGGCCACAACCATCTTGCGCACGGTCTCGGCTTCAGCTGTAGGTCCGTAGATGAGCT
>JANXZF010000110.1 GCA_025355665.1 Actinomycetes bacterium | reverse complement strand
GGCTAAATCCGGTTTTGGCGGCGCGGAATACCTGTTGCCAGGACTGATCACCCATGGATTGAAGCGAGGGCTCACTCGTTCTCGAATTGCTCAACTAACATCATGGGCACCTGCGCGGCGATTCGGTCTTAAGAATAAGGGCTCACTTGCAGTTGGATTTGAAGCCGACATCGCGCTAGTGGATGAGATTCAAAACTACACGGTTCACGCGACTGATTCTGAATCAACTCAGGAATACACCCCGTTTGAAGGTTTCACGTTGACGGCAAGAGTTACGGATACATTCGTTCGAGGCAATCATGTTCTAGCGAATGGGAAGATTGCTGGCTCCCCTTTGGGAAAGTATCAATCCCGATCTTGAGCGCTCTAAAAGGTATCCGAGTACTCGACGCTGCAACGCTTTTTGCTGGCCCGATGGCGGCCACTATGTTGGCTGATTTTGGCGCGGAAGTAATCAAGATTGAACATCCAAAAAAGGGCGATCCAGTACGGTCGCATGGATTTTCCAAAGATGGTATTCCCCTTTGGTGGACCATGCTTGCTCGTAACAAGAAGACTCTCGCACTTGATCTCGGTAAATCGGAGGGCGCCGAAGTCCTTAAAGCGTTGGCAAGAGAATCGGATGTCTTCATTGAGAATTTCCGACCAGGCACAATTGAACGCTGGGGAATAGGGCCAGAAGTACTTCTTGGAATTAACCCCAAATTAGTAATCGCTCGCGTAACGGGTTTTGGACAATTTGGACCGTACTCACATCGTGCTGGCTTTGGAACATTAGCCGAGGCAATGAGTGGTTTTGCAGCAATGACTGGCGAGCCAGCTGGACCACCAACTTTGCCACCCTTCGGTCTGGCAGATGGAATTGCTGCGTTAGCAACTTCTCACGCCATCTTAACTGCTCTGATTGCTCAAAAGAATCCCGAGAGCGAGGCTTTCAATAAGGGACAAGTTATAGATGTTGCGATTATCGAGCCAATTCTTGCCATTTTAGGTCCCCAGTCAATCATCTACGATCAGCTTGGAATTGTTCAACCACGATCTGGCAATCGTTCCGTGCATAATGCTCCGAGGAATACCTACATGACAAAGGATGGCAAATGGGTGGCGGTATCAACGTCAGCACAATCAATTGCTGAGCGCGTGATGCATCTCGTGGGTCATCCGGAGGTGATCGCCGAACCTTGGTTTGCAGCGGGAAGCACGAGAGTCCAACATGCAGATCTTCTGGATAGTTACGTTGGATCTTGGATTAGACAACGAGATACTAAAGAAGTTGTGCGCGCGTTTGAAGAAGCCGAGGCCGCAGTGGCACTCATTTACGACATTCGCGACATAATGGCCGATCCACAATTTCAGGCTCTGGACACGATCACGACGGTTGAAGATCCCAAACTCGGTCCGATAAGAATGCAAAATGTCCTTTATAGGTTAAGCAAAACGCCAGGATCCATCAAGTGGACTGGACGTCAAAAAGGTCAAGATACCCGAGAAATTCTGAAGAACACGATCGGCTTAACGAGCGAACAGATCGACAAACTTTTTGCTACCGGAATTGTTACCGAAGGGAAGTAGAACTGCCATGACGAAAATTTGGGATCAATTGACGGACGCGAAGGTCTTCGACCTTTCTCAACCTATGTTCCGTGGAATGCCCCAATCCCCTAATCACCCACCTTTTCGCATGGTTCTTGATCGTCGACACGGGGATATAGTTTCCCCAAATGGTGGCTCGGCGTCAAATGAAATCATTGTCACGGGCGGACACGTCGGAACCCATATCGATGCGTTATCGCATGTTTCCTACAAGGGAAAATTGTTCGGTGGAATTGAGGCGGATTCAGTCATGAACCATCTCGGATTCAAAAGTCTTGGTGTTGAGACGATCAAACCCTTTCTCTGTCGTGGGATCTTTTTGGACGTGGCTAGCGTGCATGGCGTTGAAATACTTCCCCCTGACTATGAGATCACCATTGCAGATCTAGAAGCGGCTACAACTGCCGCAGGTATTGAAATACGTGAAGGCGACGTAGTCTTGATTGGCTCCGGCTGGGCTAAGAACTGGGAAAAGAAGGAACTATTCCAGGGACAAGCTGAGGGAGCTCCAGGCATTGGCGAAGCCGGTGCCGTCTGGCTTGCAGCAAAGAAACCTAGAGCGTGCGGCGCCGAAACCATTGCCTTTGAACATATTCCTGCGCTTGCAGGGCATCGTGAATTGCCGGTACATCGTGTGATGCTAGTTGAACATGGAATTCACATAATTGAAACAATGAAATTAACGGAACTCGCCGATAACAAAATACATGAATTCTTATTCGTACTCTCGCCACTGAATTTGGTCGGTGCGACTGGATCACCTATTCGTCCACTCGCTGTGGTCATTTAGGCGGGCGACCATCGATGTCTGGCGAGCCAACACACATCCAAATCCTGGCGGAATTCGCTGCCAACGCGAAAATCCTGCCTCCTCAAATATCTCGCGATGTACGAGAGCGGATTCTGGATGTACTTGGTAATTCTCTGGCAGGACGAGCAGAATCTTTTCTCGATTCTGATCCAGATCGAGCCGTTGAGCGAGTAGTAACTAATTGGGGCGGAACGCCAACTTCGAGTGTCATAGGGTCAACGGCAAGATTGCCCTCGGCTAGCGCAGCGCTAGTAAACGGGACGCTGGCACATATTTTGGATTTCGACGACACTCACCTGCCTTCGATTCTCCACCCTTCTGCTTCGATCGTACCTACGGGCCTTGCAGTTGCCGAGGAAGTTTCAGCTGCCCCAGATGAGATCTTGCGCGCAATCGCTATAGGAATCGAAATCTGCAACCGCCTCGGAATGGCTTCATACATTCCAAGTGAAGGAAATTCAATCTTCTTCGAAAAAGGATTTCACGCAACCTCGATATGCGGAACAATCGCATCTGCGGCAACCGCCGGAATCCTCTATGGACTTTCTAGTCAGAAGATTGCCGATGCCATGGGCATCGCAGCCAGCATGGGTGCTGGAATTATCGAAGCAAACCGTACGGGTGGAACCGTAAAAAGAATTCATTGCGGTTGGGCCGCTCACGCGGGAATTGTTGCTGCCTCGATGGCGCGTGAAGGAATAACTGGACCTCCCACCGTGCTAGAAGGACGATTTGGTTTATTTAACGCCTTTCTCGACGGCAGGTATGACGCACACGCTCTTCTCGATGACCTAGGCACTCGATGGGAAATCTTAAATACGGCGTACAAGCCCTATCCCACTAATCACTTCACACATCCTGGAATTGATTGCGTCCTTGCTCTTCGCGCACAAGGAGTGAAAGCAGAAGATGTAAAGAGCATCGTATTAGGCGTCGCCAAACCTGTGATTCGAACAATCGGCGAGCCAGTCGACGAGAAAATTCACCCCAAATCTGGCTACCATGGGAAATTTTCGGCGCCGTATACCTTGGCTACTGCCTTTCTCGGTGGTGGCGGGTTGGGAGTTTACCTCGATGATTTCGCTGAAAAGAATTGGGACCAGCCAGAGCGACTGACACTTTCTGAAAAAGTCACTGTAATCGAGGACGCACAGGCAACCGAAATCTTTCCAAATGCTTTTGCTGCAATCGTGACAGTAACTACAAAAGACGGGCAAAAGCATTCGCACCGAGTTGACGCCAGTCGCGGGAGCAAGGAGCACCCCCTTACCCGTTCGGAAATCATGCAAAAATTTACCTTGAACGCATCTCGGTTTCTGTCTCACACGGAAGTCGAGAAAATCGGTAGTTTAATAGACTTCGCCAGTAAGGATGAATTTGCCGAATTAATGAGATTACTTTCAAGTTCGTCAACATGACCCGCGACACGTACCAGAATCCTCGGTTTGTGGCGGTAATTGCTGCCCTAGGACTGGGTTCGGTTATGTTCGACAACACTTCGGTGACGACAGCTATTCCATCGATTCAGAAGGCCCTCTTAGCGGAGACCAGTTCGTTGCAGTGGATACTCAGTGCCATGAGCATTACTACTGGCTCAATACTCCCCTTCGCTGGTGCATTTGGTGATAAATGGGGAGTTGTGAAGGCATTCCGGATCGGCCTACTCATCTTTGGAGTCGGCGCAATTCTTAGTTCACAGGCTTCGTCCTTTCAGTGGCTACTGGCCTGCAGGGTCTTTCAAGGGCTCGGGGTTGCCTTCATGATGCCAAATGGTGGCGCTGTATTAAGTGACAATGTCGATCCCAGATTTAGAAATAAAGCAGTAGGGCTATGGATAAGTATGAGCGCGCTCGGATTGATTCTTGGCCCCACACTTGGTGGCTATTTGATCCAACATCACGGTTGGCACGCCGTGTTCTGGTTCAATCCATGTATCAGCTTGTTCGGGCTCGCTTTGACCTTCAGACTTCAAGAACGTGTAAAAGCCAAAAATATTCATCCCCTTGATGTGCGTGGAATTCTCACTTTAAGCCTCGGAACTCTTCTCTTTTCCGCGGGCATTATCGATGCGGGTCGAGCGCACCCTCATCTAATTCCAGATCTAATCATTGCAATTATTGGAATTTGGTTCTACGTCCTTTTTTACCGAACTGAAAAGAGTGTCGAACACCCGCTTATTGAGCCCGCGTGGTTTAAGTCAAAACGAGTTCGGGGCGTGCTGATCGCATGTGCAATCTACAACGCGACCATACCTGCGTCCACACTCATACTTGCTCTGCTAAGTCAGCAGTCTCTACATTTCTCGGCTCAAAAGGGTGGGTTGGTGATACTTCTATTGTGCTTCCTAATGCCCGTGGGCGCGCGAATCAGTGGACGTGTTACAAGTGCTCGGGCTCTCCGCCGCACGATGCTGACTGCAGCGTTCTGTCTAGCTTGTAATCACCTCATAATTGCAATCTTTGCGCAAACTTCAACAGGGATTTTCCTGGTAACCCTCGTTACGGTCGGGCTATTCTTCGGAATCCTTTTTGGCAGCGACACCATCGCGATCATGCAATCTCTAGAACCTGCAAAGGCCGCATCTGGCCTTGCAGCTCTTTCAATGGTGCGCCAGGTTGCTGCAGTCTTGGGTATCGCCATCTTTGGCACGATTAGTGAGGTCGCAGGCAAGGTTACTGGCTCGGTAATCCATGGACAGATGTGGGGCGTTGCCGCTTGTGGGCTATTTGGCTTCACAGCCTGGCTTACTTTGAGAGTCGCACTAACTCTTGACCCGAAAGTTTGACCGTCGTTCCTGGTGCAAAGAGCTCCCAAGTACGTCTCACGATATCGATGACTTCAAATTCTTGATCTGAAGTAAATTCACCTGCAACAGGTTTCATGGTGCGACCTAAAATCTTGTCAGCGTTTTCTTTCCTGACTTCACCACTTGTCTCTGCACCAATATGAGTCTTGATTTGAGAAGCAACGCCGTCGCCTTTTTCCTGGCGCACCCACACTGGTTTTCCGTAGAACCATGCCATGGTCACGGCTCCTTGAGGCGAGTAGGTATCAATTCGCAGAGATTGCGGCGGAACCCATGTGTGGTCATTCGAAGAAAAAGTGTCTCCTGACATGTGAAGTGCACCTTCAAGAATGAAGAACTCTTCGGCGCAAAGGTAACTACCTACAATCGGTCTGGACCAGCCCGGCGGAAATGTGACAGTTGCCAGACTGGCACCGTTATCCCAGACATGAATCCGATGCATTTTCACCATATCCGTTGCATCCGGAATCCGAATCTCGATGGCTTGCGACATATCTCTTAGATCATGCGACTTAAGTGCCTTCACAATAGCTTGCCAACACTTAAGGTCCGACGGGCAATTTTCGCGCTAGCCTCATCTATCATCCGGCCGCGCGAATCTAAAGCAACGCCGCCGCCTGCGGTCAGGAGTCGATCAAGAATGTCTTGAGCGTTGGAAAGTTCCTCATGTGTCGGTGTAAAAACTTCATTTGCGATTTGAACTTGAGCTGGGTGTATGCAGGCACGACC
>JANXZF010000102.1 GCA_025355665.1 Actinomycetes bacterium | reverse complement strand
CTCCAAGCACAGTGCGAGTAAACGCACCAGTCGTCATAAGACAAGCGATTCCACTAAGTAGTATCGCGATCCGCGGATCGATCACAGAGACGACTACGCCCCCGATTCCGAACGAAGCAATCTGCCCGGCTGACGTCACACCTTGCACCGCTGATGCGACACGTCCTCGACTTGCATCTGGAGCACGTTGAAGCATGAGCGCAAAGAAGTACGCGTTCAAAGTGCTGACTCCAACTCCAGCAAGGGCTGCCGTTGGAAAGAGCAGTGCCCAATGCCAAGAAAGGCCAGTAAGAAAAACTCCAAGTCCCGCTAATAGAGCGCCAGTAATGATATTTACGGGCAACCGCTCCTGATTCACTTCACGCCTTTCATTGAACACGGCCGCCAATAATGCGCCCGCTGCAAATGTGGAGCCAACTAGACCATAGATATATGTGGTGGCATGCAAGTTGTTTAATGCAAAAAATAGTTCACCCACGCTGTACATGCCCACTGTGACGTTAAGGCTAAATCCAAGAATTGCTAAAGCTCTTAGAACTGGCTCTTTTCTCACCACTTGCAAACCGATCCACACGTCACCCCGTACACGGGGCCCTTTATCGCGCGCGTGAAATGGCAGTGTAAGTAAAATGGGAACAAGTGTGATCAGCGCGAACGTGGCCGCATCCGCAATCATCGGTGCTACATAACCAAATCTGCTCACCATAAGCCCGGCAACTGCAGGTCCAGCAATCCCTGCCAAGGCGTACAACGCCTGGAATAGCGACATCGCGCGCGGCATGGCTTCCTTGCCGACGATCTCCGGCAGAGTCGCCGACCACGCGGGACCTGAAAGCGCTTGCCCAACACCGATTAAACATATGAGCAAAACAGAAACTGCAAGCGGGGAATTGAACGCGAGGAGTGCGGCAAAGACTGCCTGCACAGTGGTAACAATTGGCGCGAGACGACGTACAGGCACACGATCAGTAATTGTTCCCGCCCAAGGTGAGAGCAAGATTAATGGCAACTGTCCTGCAGCCATGATCGCAGCGATTGAGAGTGCCCCTCCACCGTTGTGCTTAACTCTTAAGAGAAGAGCGAAGATGGCAAGTTCGTCACCAAGAAGCGAAATCGCGCGAGATATCGCAATTACTCGAACTGTCTTCCAGCCTTTTGGATTTTTTTTTCGCATCCGCCAATCATGTCGCTGAAGCGCAGACCTAGACAAGGGTAAACAGGAACAGACATTTTGCTCGTGCGAACTATTTACTTAAGGGTATTACCAACTGCCCGTTGCTGCCATAAGGTCAAAATCTGACTGGTCAAAGTTTGCATGGTCGTCTCCGTTGCCGGCCCAGCTGCGTGAGACACACACGATGGCAATAGGTTGCAGGTCCATGTGGTGAGCCCCGCATCAAATACAGCAGAACCCGAAGGCGTTGTAAACCAGACCGTTTGCTCAACGGGAACTTTTTCAAACTTCGAAACTTCCTCCTCGGTTGACGAGAGCTCGTCTCTAAATTGCAACTTACCTGTGAATAGCACGTGAACGTTAGGCGGCTCCGCCGCATTCTTAACCGTGGCATCGATTTCAGTATCACCGGATACTCCATCGATCGTTGAATTAGCGGGGATCTTTAGCCATTTCGGAATGTCAACGGCGTGCAAATTTCCGTAGACATGCACTCCATTTGTTTCCGTTCCCAAAATGAGGTTCGGGGGCGTGTTCACGTGCGGATCTTGAAATTCAACCGTCACAAATTTATTTGCCCTCACCGGATCCTCAGTCGTCTTTCGGTAGACAATGACGTGGCGGTACTCCCCTCTAGGCGAGGGTCCTAAGCGAGTTTGCCAATAGGCATTATTCGCACCGAGAAAAGCCAGATTGATTCCCAGATTTCGGTCGGCGATTGCAGTTTCAAACATCCGACGCGTGAAATATTCAGCATGGCCACTGAAGACAAGCCCGTTGTAATGCGTTGAAATCGAGGGCCATTGATGGAGGTCGGTATCTGCGATTTGATCGGTATTGAGACCCTCTTTTTCCAGAAACTGAACCAAGGTGATTCCATCGCGATCCAAATGAAGAGCTCCGCTGCCTTCAATAGGGCGATCGAGGGAAACGATACGACTGCGCTCAAGGCGACGCCCGACGACGCTTCCGCCCGGTCCCAAATAGAGCGACCGACCACCGTAGGTATTGTATGCAGCCCAGGTCATCGTTGAGTGAACCAATACGAGTTTCGAACTGGCCAATGGGCTCCGCACAATTAGTGGCGCGACCGATTCGATAGCGCCAAGAGGAGAAATTGATGCAATCAAATAGAAGCCAGGAGTCCAATCCTGCCCCACCGTGAATTTCAAGGTGGACTTCCATTTAGTTTCAACCATGCGCTCGGCGTTTCGTACGATTGGCGTCTTCTGCATCTTCAACTTCATCGGTTTTGATGTCCAGACAAGTCGCGCGCCACTTCCGCCGTACCAGCCGATTCGTAGCGCCTCGAAAGTTCTTTTACCGGCTGGAGCCTCGGTCGTTAAGTGCGAAGATGCATAAATGTTGATGGTCTGCCCACAGGAGACTGAGGACTGATCCAACCAAAGGACACTTCCCCTAGGGCTTGCTATATCTAGATTGTGCCAACTCTTCATCGACATATTCACGCCTGGTTTTTGATTTTCCACCTTCACCCATTCGCCCGCGGGTGGCGCGCAGGTTGAGTTCTTGTACTGGCTGATATCTGCCGGAATTTTGGTGGCCAATGATTGCGCGAAGGTCTCAATTGCATTCTTTTTGATATCAGGATGCTTTGCCAAAGCGGCAATCTTCACGGGTTGGCGTTCCTGTAAGTCGAAATAGAAAGTGATACTTAGTCCCGCACCGAGGGCGATAAGTACGACGGCGATCACGCTAAAGAGCGTCGCCTTTGGATGAGCGCGGAAAGTCTGCCACTCTCTATAGATGGCTTTAGCCAGTTTGAACATGCCTAATGATTCCCATCCGTCGCGATTGACAAAGATGTTACCCCGAGGAAGGCACCATCAAAGGCAAACTATGATTTATTCAACAAATCCGAGTCTAGTTGTAGTAAACAGCAAAGAAATCGCGACTCGTCGTAAAGAAATATCTGTTTGCGGGTCGCTGGAAATCCAAGATCTTGTGTGGTGTTAAGAGAGTTGACCCTGAATTCGGCGTGTACCACATATACGAAATCCACGATTTGTTGATGTCGAGTTGCATCGCGCGCACGACGCCGGCGTGCAGTAATAAGGTCGCGAGGGATCGGGCAGACAAAGCATCCCCGGCCGCGTATACCAAGTCGCCATTAGCCGTGACGCCGATTCCACTTCGCCAAACATCGGTGGATGCACCAACGGTGGTTCCCCAGTTCGCACGTACAGCCACGTCAAGGTTCTTAGCGAGTTGACCATTGGAAATTAGAAGTTGAAGGTTCTGCCTTACCGAAACTACATCTGCAGTCATTGAGACATCACTTCCCCATGCACCAATCGCGCTCTTTCCATTTTTATAGACAACTAATGATGCAGCACCCGGTGTCAGAGTTCCGAAAGTGTGGCCATTTTGATAGAAACCGCCACGTGCATCCTTAATTTTGAATCCGCCATTGAAGGCAGCTACCAACCCCGAGGCGCTTGAATTTACAAGGCTTGATTTTGTCGACCACAAAGGCAATTTCCCAGGATCGGATTGGCCAGGATGTTGCACGAGTCGAGTGTGCTTACCGGACATCCAAACGACTGCACTTAAGTACGAAGTGTGCAAGGCATCTGGACGTAAATATGCGACCTGCACCAACGGCATTCCATGGGATGTGACAATCACTTTGTACTTGCCCTCATTTGGCAATGAAGGTGTGACAACCGTTGCAAGCGAACTTTGTAGCAAATGCTCACCTCGGGAATTCCAGTTAACGGACACTGTTGAAGGTTGGAGAAGCGAGCCAGTGGGAGTGCCGCCAATCTTTGGCGGATTGAGGCGGTATTGGAGAGCCTCAAGAGTTGTAACCACAGTACCCAAGCCGTGTCCGCGCGCCCACTCGGCAATCTTTGCCGAGACAGGATCATTCACGGGCGTAAAGACGGACCTTGCAAGCGACCAGCCAGTAACGGTTACACCGATGAGGAGAAGTGCACCAATGCTCACAAAAACACGCCGAGCAACGAAGTTGGGATGACTTGCGGATCGAACGCGCGTTGGCATAAAACTCACAGTGGTCTTGGTCTCCTCGGCCTTTGAGCCTTTGATGCATTGATCGTCGACACTAGATATCAAGTCTGGTAAATCCCCGCACAACTACAGAGTGTTTACCTTGAGTAGGTAGAAGATTTGCTGAGAACTAAACGTTGAATCGGAATTCGACAACATCTCCGTCATGCATGACGTAGTCCTTTCCTTCCATCCGAACTTTACCTTTCGCCTTTGCTTCGGCCATTGAACCGGCGGCGACCAAGTCATCAAATGAGACGACTTCTGCCTTGATGAAACCCTTCTGGAAATCTGTGTGAATCACACCTGCGGCCATTGGAGCGGTGTCTCCTACGTGAATGGTCCACGCACGAGTTTCTTTTGGCCCCGCTGTTAGATAGGTCTGCAAGCCCAGGGTCCGAAAGCCAACATGGGCGAGTGTGGCCAAGCCAGGTTCGCTAAGACCAATTGAATTGAGGAGTTCGAGAGCATCTTCATCGCTGAGTTCTGCCAATTCTGCCTCAGTTTTGGCATCTAAGAAGATGGCCTCGGCAGGAGCAACGAGGGCCGAGAGTCGGGCTCGAAGTTCTGTGTCATTGAGTTCGGTTGCATCAACATTGAAAACATAAAGAAATGGCTTAGCCGTGAGTAGGTGCAATTCTGCGAGCGCCTCTAGGTCAACGCCACTGCCCGACAAAGGCTTGCCAGAATTGAGAACGGTCTCGGCCTCTTTGACAGCATCGAGAACGTGCTGGCGATCTTTGTTTATGCGGGCATCTTTTTCAATGCGCGACATCGACTTCGTAATCGTCTGCAGGTCGGCAAGGGCCAATTCGGTGTTAATGATTTCCATGTCGCTAGCTGGATCAACCCGCCCTTCGACGTGAATGACATCGCTGTCGTTGAAAACTCGAATCACCTGGCAGATCGCATCAGTCTCGCGAATGTTGGCCAAGAACTGGTTGCCTAGCCCCGCGCCTTCGGAGGCGCCTTTTACGATTCCAGCGATATCGACGAACGACACTACGGCCGGCAGCAATTTTTGCGATCCGAAAATGCCAGCCAAGACTGCCAGGCGCGGATCGGGCACACCTACAACTCCGACATTTGGCTCGATCGTGGCAAAGGGATAGTTGGCGGCCAGGACGTTGTTCTTGGTTAAGGCGTTAAAGAGGGTGGACTTACCCACATTTGGCATTCCGACAATTCCGATAGAGAGGCTCACGAGAAGTAGAGCCTACGCGTCTTCGTCGGTGGTTCCTGCCACGATAAGCCCATGAGCAATTCGGTGGGAATATCCCTGGGCATTTTGGGCCTATTCGTCGGAGCAATTATCGGCTTTCTTCTTTCGCGGGCTCGCTCTGCCGCCGTCCAGGCCCAACTCAATATTGCCAATGCATCGGTCGGAACTCTGGAAAAGCAGATCGCCTCCATGCAGGGCTCGCAAACAGAAACGACGCGACTGGCGAGCGAACTCGAGGCTATGAAGAAATCAGTGGATTCCCTGTCGATGCAGGCACGGGAGGCCGAATTAAGTCGCGTAACAGCAGAGCAGAAAATTCGTAACGACCTCACCAATATGGCGACCACCAATAAATCGCTACTAGAAGAGACAACGAAAATTGCTGGCGCACTGTCTAGTTCGCAAACCCGCGGAAAATTCGGTGAGGCCCAACTCGAACAATTACTTGAAAATGCCGGGCTTATCGAAGGCGTGCACTTCACTCGGCAGAAATACATGACAGGTGATGGCGATAAAGTCGGAATCCCCGACATCACCATTTCGTTTCCGGGTTCGAGCGTTCTATTCATCGACTCGAAGTTCCCCTTTGAGAGATTCCTCGAAGCCTTCGACACCGAAGATGTGGCCCTACGTGAAGAATCCCTCGAGCAACACGCAAAAGATTTACTCAAGCACGTTGATGCGCTAGCTAAACGCGGCTACGCCGATAGAGATGACTCGGCCAGTTTCGTTGTGCTCTTTGCTCCGTTTGAGTCCATTCTTACCGAAGCCTTACGCGTCGATCCTCATCTGCTCGAAAAGGCCTTCAGAAAGAACGTCACCATCGCGACCCCGACGACCATGATGTCCCTATTGGCTACGGTGGGATATGTCTTTAGCCGGAATCGACTTGCTGAAAGCGCTGCCGAAATTCAAGAATTGGCGGGCACTTTCCTCAAAAACGTCGCATCACTTCACGTAAAAATCGTCGCGGTTGGGGATCGCCTCAAGCAAACAGTCAAGGCGTACAACGACATGATTCCAACTGCAGAGAGCACCGTCCTAAGTCCTGCTAAGAAAATCATGAGTCTTGGGGTGTCGGGTGATTCCAGTAAACTAAAGGCCTTTCCTGAGGTGTCCGATAATGTCCGCGAACTCAAGAGCAAACTTGCCCTTGATGCGCCCGAGGATTTCATTGATGTCGAAGAGATAGACGAGGAGAACTGATGGCTTCGCCCACAACAGCGACATCCAAAAAGGGACTTACCAAACCCGGGGTCGTGGTTTTGCAGACCTTCTTCATCGGGCTTGTCTCTACAATCGAAATTGTTCTCCGACATGGCGTCGGCGTTTACACCGGTGTGATGATCTGTTTAGCAGTCCTTGGTACCACTCGCTTTGGGCGATCAGGCACTGAATACGTATCGGCCGCAACGGCTCCCTTGGCTTTTGCCATTGTCACTTTTCTTGTCACTGCAGTCACGGATGGCTTTCATGTTTCACGAGTCGGCGTGGACTTTGCGTCATCCCTAGCAAGCGTTGCGCCATATTTAATAGTCGCCGCGGCTTACGGGTGGTTTAGCTACTTCCGCGCTAAGCGCTAACGTCCCACCAAATAGTTGCAACATCGCGCTGCTTTGGCACGGGATTCTGAACCAAGTACTCA
This sequence comes from Actinomycetes bacterium, assembly GCA_025355665.1. GTDB lineage: Bacteria > Actinomycetota > Actinomycetes > Nanopelagicales > Nanopelagicaceae > QYPT01. The sequence continues at coordinate 26,232 of JANXZF010000102.1, read as the reverse complement.
CGAACCTCGCCTAAACGCTCTGGTGGAAGACAAAGTCTCACGCGCATAAATTCGCTATCACGATCAAGATCACCACGATCTCTCATTTTCCCAACCCAATAGTCAACATGAGCCTCAATTCCGATTTCCTTAAGAACATCCAACAAATCTTGCGCGTTGGGAGTACTCGGTCTCTCAAGGTTCCAAAAGCGCATCCACGCCGGCGAAAGATTGGATAAGGGGTGGCGAGTTGGCATTTCGATGACAACCCGCTTCCTCGCGTGCGAATCCAATGCTTTAAGAAATGGACCAATCTCCGCCACGTTATAAGCAACGTGATGACAGACAACGACATCGGCGACCGGCACCTTCGGGGATACTTGAGGCCAAAAACCTTCGAATGTCTCGCACCTCAAGCCGCGAACCTTCGCGTTTGCAGCGAACATTTCCAACATTTCACTCTGGTGATCCACGCCAATTACATAAGAGCTATCGGCGAGTGCGAAGGTGGCAATTCCCCCGCCGCAACCCACGTCCAGAACCGATCCCCCGACGGGGAGTGCTTCCCGGGCGCGCGAGTGAGAAATAGTCGAATCGATAACTTCTGGTAATGCAAATAGTTCTGGTGGGTGAATCCATGGGGTCGTTGTCGCCTTAGCTAATATCTCCTGCGGAATCGCCCACATTGCAAGTGAGTTGGCCCAATCAGTTTGATGAGACATCTACGAATGTACAAGTAATGAAACGCGAACTGGAGAATGACTCCACGTCTGATATCCGCCATCAAGGTTTACGGCATTAAATCCCATCTCATTCAGCAGCAAGGAAGCGGCGTGGCCACGAATTCCGACCTGACAGCTGACCACGAGATTATGGTCGGATATCTCGCCGATTCGTTCGCGCAACTCATCAATAGGAATATTGATCGAATGTGGAATCGAACCTCGAGCGAACTCCGATTCACTCCGCACATCCAAAACCGAGTATCCGCGTGATTGATAGTTATCGACCTCGTGCCATTGAACTGTCTTGGATAGTCCAGAGAGATAATTCTCAGCGACGTAGCCAAGCATGTTCACTGGATCTTTCGCCGAACCAAACGGAGGCGCATATGCCAGTTCAAGATCGGCTAACTCAGGCGCAGTTAGCCCGCCACGTATTGCCGTGGCAATGACATCGATTCGCTTGTCGACTCCTTCGGTGCCAATACCCTGAGCACCCAAAATTTCCCCTGTAGCACTGTCAAAAATCAATTTGAGTGCCATGGATTTAGAGCCCGGGTAGTAGCCGGCGTGCGATGACGGATGTGTATGAATGACATAGTGCTCACGTCCGCTTGCTACCAGTCGCTTCTCATTCCAACCCGTAGTGGCGATGGTCAGATCGAATACTTTCACGATCGCGGTTCCGATTGTCGACACCAGACGTACATCACGTCCGTTGATGTGGTCTGCAACTACTCGCCCATGACGATTGGCAATGTTGGCAAGTGGTACCAGGGTCGCACTGCCATCTAGCGAATCGCACTTTTCTGCCGCGTCACCGACGGCATATATATCTAGGTCGCTTGTGCGATTGTATTTGTCGACATCAATGCCCCCGCGTTCGCCAATGCGAAGCCCCGCATTTTTTGCCAGGGCAACATCAGGACGCACGCCGATGGCAAGAATTACTAGATCACTCGGCAGTACGTCGCCACTGGCCAATGTCACAGAATCTTCATCGATTGAGGCAACGCCGTTACCGAATACTAAATTCACGCCTTTCTGCACCAACTCCTCGGCAACGAGGGTGGCCATTTCTGGATCCAGGGGTGCCAAGACCTGTGGCAGGGCCTCGACAATTGAGGTCGCTATTCCCTTGTGTACTAAGTTCTCGGCAACCTCGACTCCGATAAAGCCGCCGCCAATAACCACAGCATTTCGCGGCTTTCTCTCAACCCGAGCGAAAATCTTCTCAACATCTTCAACCGTGCGAAGGGTGAGCGCCAATTCAATTCCGGGAATCGGCGGCACAACAGGGGATGCTCCGGGACTCAAAATCAACTTGTCGTAGGAAATCTCTGAAATGGTCCCAGTGGCGAGATCGCGGACTTCCACGGATTTCTTGGCCTCATCGATACTCACCGCCTCAGTAAGTACTCGCACTTCGAGCCTAAATCGGGCATGTAGGGACTCAGGGGTCTGCAGAAAGAGAGACTCTTCGTCCTCAATGATTCCGCCGACGTAATAAGGCAGTCCGCAATTGGCGTAGGAAACATGACCGCTCTTTTCTAGGACGATGATTTCAGCAGAAGCATCGAGCCTTCGAAGTCGAGTCGCAGCCGACATCCCGCCGGCAACTCCACCGACAATGACAATCTTCATTATGAGGTTACTACCATCATGCCGTGCACCATCCAATCAGTTAAGCCATTCTGTAAATTGAAAATGTGTTCGAATCCGGCTCGGGCCATCGCAGTCGTGGCAATAGCCGACCTGCGACCGCTGTGGCAATAGACCGCGTACGTCTTGGTCTTATCCAATTTCGCGACCTCTGAATTGAAAGTTCCTGCTTCGACATCGATATTGATCGCGTTAGCAATATGGCCCTGGGCATATTCACTAGGTGTGCGAACATCAAGTACGACTACACCCTGCTCTTGGATCTTGCTCGAAAAATCGCTTGAGTTCATGTTGGTGATCGCACCTTTACTTGAGGAGCATCCAGCTAGCACCAATGCGCTAGCAATCAAGATCAGTACTAGTTTTCTCGTTTTCATCTGTTATGCCAAACTCAAAAAGAGCTTCTGAAGCCGATGGGTCACTTCTGGAGCGCTTGCTTGATCCTCGATCAGGCAGTTCTTGAGGTTCTCAGAAATAAGCGTGAAAGCCGCGGTGTTAATGGCCTTGCTCACCGCCGCCATCTGAACGACGATGTCATTGCAGGATTGGCCCTCTTCGAACATACGCACTACCGCACCCAATTGACCGTGGGCGCGTTTCAAACGCAAGCCAATAGCGTCAATCTGCTTCTGATCCAGAACTACTTTACTGGCAGGGATTTTCGCTTTTTTGACTGTCATGACTTCTCAGGCTGCTCAGATAATGAAACACGAATTTCATTCATATCCACGTTATTAATCGCGGTAATGAGTTCATCAAGGCCTGAGGCAGGAAGTGCCCCCGCTTGGTTGAAAAGCAGAATACCGTCACGAAAGGCCATGAGAGTAGGAATTGATGAGATTCCAGCCGCTGCCGAAAGCGATTGTTCTGCTTCGGTATCTACCTTTGCAAAAATTAGTTCCGGATATTTCTCAGATGCTTCCTCGAAAATCGGCGCGAACATACGGCATGGGCCACACCAAGCGGCCCAGAAATCAACAAGGACTGTTCCCTCCTTCAGCACAGCTTGGTCGAAGGATTCAGCAGATAATGCAATGGTTGCCATACCCCCTAGGGTATCACAAATTTATCCTGCCCGCCCCCCCGTTGGGACTACGCGAAGCTTAAAAAGAGCTTCTGGAGTTTGTCAGTAAGGGCCTGCGTATCAGAAGTTCCGTTCTCAATGCACTCCTTGAGACTGGCCGAAATAAGAGTGATTGCCGCCGTATTGATCGCCTTACCTACTGCAGACATTTGCGTCACGATATCCTCGCAACTGCGTCCCTCATCGATCATCCGCGATATGGCGCCCAATTGACCGTGTGCCCGTTTGATGCGCTTACTAATTGCAATGAGTTGGGCCTCATCTTGCAAAACATGAGTTAGGACTGGCGGCGTCTTCTTAACCATCAATTATCTCCCTATTACGAAATACCCTGAGGGGTATCACTAAACATTATCAGAAAATGAGAGTTCTACTCCTGCTTTTTAGGGTTGCCACTCGCAATATGGATAGCAGAGTCAAATGCGCGACAGGATGATTAGTAATGCACCTGTAAAGGTGCACAAGTGGTGGTTTGTCCTCGTCTCTCACTCTCCGAAGATATGAGGATGACTTAAACCATCTGATCCGGACGCGAGTGCCATAACCAATTGGTATGGCCCTCGCGTTCGCCTTTGAGAGCGCTAATTATGAGAGTTTGAAATTAACTAAAGCGTTGGCGGGGATAAGTTCTAGACCATCAGGATTATTGAGATATCCTGGAGCCGAGCCTTTAACACCCTTGTGTCCGTACTGCCAGACAACTTTCTTCGTTTTGGGGTCAACAATAATCACGCGGTTATTTGCATCGTCATTGGCAATGATCTTTCCGTTCGGAAGACCCGTAGCTAATGAAGTATGGTCAAGGGCCGCTGATCCAGTCGGCTTGTATTTCCAAAGCAACTTGCCCTTGGAATCGAAGGTAATTATCGCGCCAGGCTTGCTGAAATCCACAGTGACATAAACGTTGGGCGAGATTTCATTGGTATCCGATGGATACGCGATTCCTGGCGCATGAACCGACCAAGAAATCTTGCCGCCTATCGACATCGCACTTACCCAATCCCCATTGATTTCAGTTACCAGAAAACGTCCGTCTTGCATTGGGAATGCGCCATTGGGACTTCCGAAAGTCTTGGGCGGATTGTGGTAGCACGTGCCGGTCTTTCCAAGTTGGGTTGTTTTTCTAGTAGTCGGATCCAAGAAAAGAACACGACAGTTCTTAATGTCAGCGATGATCAATCTGCCGTCGGGCAGCATCATGGCATCATCGGGATTATTCAAGTGTCCCTTTGCGTGGGATCCCTGACCTGCAACACCATATTCAAAGGTGATCTTTCTGGTGGCAATATCAATGATGCTCACCATCTGGTGTTCGGACTCTGTGGCAATGATTGATTTGCCATCAGGTGATAAAAAAACGTCATCAGGAGTACGGAAGGTCTGACCCGGTTTGAGATCGCCCTTCTGCGGAAATATCCACCGCGGGGTTCCTGAAGGATCCACAACAACTATCCGATTGTTGCCTTCATCGGCAATCATGATCGGGCCGGGAAGGGCTGAAGGGTCAGATTTGAAGGTGGTCGCGGCATTTGCGCTCGCGGCCAGAGCAAGAATTGATCCTGCAACGAATACCGATAGGGAACTTCTGAGAATTGATTTGGTCTTCACAAGAGGTGACAGTATCGATTTCCCTTTAAACATGCCCGAGCGCCACCCCTCGCCACTCCGATTCGAGCCAGATAGACCCTCGGTAGGGTGGGACTTTTCAAGTCCTATACGCTGACCGTGTGAGAGATACCCAGCACCTGCCCGTCATCATCCAAGGCGGAATGGGTATCGCCGTCTCGTCCTGGAAACTGGCTAGGGCGGTCTCCATGACTGGTCAATTAGGCGTAGTTTCAGGCACCGCCATCGATGCAGTCATCGCAAGGCGACTCCAGGAAGGCGATGTCGGCGGACATGTCCGCCGAGCCCTTGCCGCATTTCCGGTCTCGGAGATCGCACAACGCGTTGAAGCGAAATATTTCCGACCTGAAGGTCGACACGGCGACCCTTTCATCCCCATTCCAAAACTGAGTCTTCGTCCCTCGAAGGATGCCCTTGAACTCTGGGTCTGCTCAAACTTCGTCGAAGTATGGTTGGCGAAGGAAGGCCACGACGGACTTATCGGGGTCAACTTTCTCGAGAAGATTCAGATGGCGACGCCAAGTGCTGCTTACGGTGCAATGCTCGCTGGCGTTGATTACGTTTTGATGGGCGCGGGGATTCCCGCGGAAATCCCTAACCTGCTTAATCTCTTGTCGGAAAACAAACCCGCCTCTCTCAACGTTCACGTCGATGGCGGAACTGAGCCGTACAAAGAAATTTTCTATCCAAAGACATTCACCGGTATCGCTGTATCACCGCCTCGCAGACCAAAATTCCTTGCAATCGTTTCGGCGCATGTCTTGGCCACGTATCTAGCAAAGGATCTAGTTACTAGGCCAGACGGATTCATCGTCGAAGGATTCACCGCTGGCGGTCATAACGCGCCACCACGCGGAACAATGATTTTGGATAACGACGGGCAACCCATCTTTGGACCAAGAGACATTGCCGATGTGGCAAAGGTTGCGATGGTAGGTCTTCCATTTTGGTTGGCGGGCGGACAAGCAACTCCACGACAGGTTCGCACTGCGCTAGAAGTCGGTGCTGCTGGAGTTCAAGTTGGAACAATCTTTTCCTTGGCGGAAGAATCTGGACTTGAACCATCTCTTCGCCAACAACTCATGGACAATCTTGAATCCGGAGAGTTGGTCGTTCGCACCGACCCTCTGGCCTCACCAACTGGGTTTCCCTTCAAAGTTGCCACTTTGCCCGACACTCTTTCAGACAAGGAGGTCTACGAGGCACGACCACGTCTGTGCGATCTTGGTTACCTTCGTGTTCCTTACGAGCGATCCCCAGGTGTTGTGGGTTATCGATGTCCGTCCGAGCCTTCTCACGTTTACATTCGCAAGGGCGGTGACGAAGCTCAACTCGCCGATAGAAAATGCTTATGCAACGCTCTTATGTCGAATATCGGACTGGGGCAAACACGTGCAGACGGTTACGTCGAGCCGCCACTAATCACCCTTGGCGCCGACTTAGGAGGAGCACGTGAATTGCTCAAAACCCATCCAGACGGGTGGAGTGCAGCGGCGGCAGTCGACTACCTCTTGAATGTGGGCTCTTAGGGGAGCAGTATGCAATCAGGACCAGCAGAGGAGGCGCGATGAAGATCAGTGCACTGATTGCAGGAAAAAGAGTCGAAACTATTTCACCAAGCGCGAGTGTTCACGATTTGGTAAACGCGCTTAATGTGCATCATGTCGGTGCGCTGGTGGTTTCTCCCGATGGACGCAAAATCGAAGGCATCGTTTCAGAGCGAGACGTGGTCCGGGCCATGCCTGGAAAACTCGATCGACTAGTCGGCATGCACGTTCGGGATCTAATGACGGTCGATGTCGTAACCTGCGAAACCAACGCAACGGTTGCAGAGTTGATGACAATCATGACTGAACGTCGAGTTCGACATATTCCAGTTGTCGACGCAGACAAGCATCTTGTTTCGATAATTTCCATTGGCGACGTGGTAAAAGCTCACATCACCGAGTTAGATGACGAACGAAAAGCCCTGACTGATTACGTCAATTCCTGATTTCCCCGGTTTTAAGTATTTACGTTGGACATATTTTCATAGCGGTCGCCCGCAAAAGCGCCTAGAGGTACGACTTCATCAATCTGACGAAGATCTTCCGCACTCAATTGAACGTCAACTGCCCGAATATTCTCTTCAAGGTACTTAACATTTTTAGTGCCCGGAATTGGGACAACGTCATTGCCCCGAGCTAGAACCCATGCGAGGGCTAGTTGGCTTGGAGTGATGCTCTTCTTGTCGGCGATTTGCTTGATTCGATCAAGTAACTCAAGATTCTTGGCGAAGTTCTCACCCTGAAAACGCGGTTGGGTTCGACGAAAATCATCTGGCTCAAGGTCTTCGAAGCTGCGAATTTGACCTGAAAGAAAGCCTCGACCTAATGGTGAGTAAGCCACAAATCCGATGCCAAGTTCTCGCACCGTGGATAACACGCCGTTTTCTTCTACATCGCGTGACCACAGAGACAATTCAGACTCCACCGCCGCGATCGGATGTACCGCATGTGCCTTTCGAATATTTGCCGGTCCTGCCTCTGAGATTCCCAAATAGCGAACTTTTCCGCTCTCAACTAGACCTTTCATAGCTCCCCACGTGTCCTCAATCGGAACCTTTTTATCTACTCGGTGCTGATAGTAGAGATCGATGTAATCGACGTTGAGCCGTTGCAAGGAAGCATCGCACGCTTTGCGAACGTAATCCGGATGTCCATTAATGCCCAAGAACTTCCCAGCTGCATCTCTCTCGAACGCAAACTTCGTGGCAATAATCACTTCAGCGCGTCGAGACTGGATCGCTCTTCCAATCAGAAGTTCATTTGTATATGGGCCATACGCGTCTGCAGTGTCGAGAAAATTAACCCCACGATCCAAAGCATGATGGATCGTCTTCATACCACTCTCTTCGTCTTTCACGCCGTAGAAATCGTTCATGCTGAGGCACCCAAGGCCTTCAGCCGAAACCTCTAAACCTTGACCCAGCTTCCGCTTCTGCATTGGAACCTCATCTCCGTCAATCGTGATCTTGTAACTTACTCCGATTTCCTACGCGCGCGTTCAGCGCCAACCCATATACCAATCGCGATTACTAACCCAAGAAGTAAGAATAATCGAGTCCTGTAGCGAGTCCAGAAGTCTTGCCCGTGCGGGGACACGATGGGCGTCGGCGAAGTAGTAGCAGAAGGGGTCGGGACATCCGATTGTGAGCCAATGACCGTAAAGCGGTAAGAACTTTGTTCAGGATGTCCGTCACCTGAGACAACTCTCCAACTGACAACAAATTCACCCGTGGAGGACACCGGATTTAGATCAACAGTGAGGGTCGCACCACTCAAGCGCGAATTCTTCGCGTCAATTTCATTCCCATGTGAGTCACTAACCGTCAAAACGTTCGTCTTGGCCCCACCAAGGATTAACAGGTTTCCATCAAATGTAACAGCAACCTGTGATGGCAGGGCACTTAGGTGTGCACCAACGGGCGGATTGGATGTCACGAGTTCTGCATGAGCCTGAGCAGAGGGGGTCGAGATCCAAAAAAAAATTAGGAACACCACAAGCGCAAATTCACGTCTCAATCTCATGAATGCAAGATACCCCTAGCTGCACGTGGAATTTCTATGGACTTCAGAACGTTAAAGTTATGTCGAAATCAAACAGCCATAAGGAGCCACCCCCGATGCCAGTCGCACTCTTCCGAGAAATGCAAATTCGCGATCTCAATATTCCCAATCGAGCATGGGTCAGCCCCATGTGCCAGTACTCGGCAATGAACGGATTGATTGGGCAATGGCATCGAATCCATCTTGGGGCCTTGGCAACAGGGTGTGCTGGTCTGATATTCGTCGAGGCCACGGGTGTTGTGCCCGAAGGTCGAATATCTGTCGGATGCCCCGGCATATGGAACGATGAACTTGCTCAAGCCTTCAAACCCGTTGTGGATTTTGCACATTCAATGGGATCGAAAATCGGAATCCAACTCGCACATGCCGGTCGTAAAGGTTCGACAATGCTGCCTTGGAATGACCACCTCATCGCCACCGAAGAGGAAGGTGGATGGCAGACAGTTTCCGCCACTTCCATTCCCTTTACCGGCATGCAAGTGCCACACATGCTCTCGGCCATGGAGATCGCTTCACTTGTGGATCACTTCGGAGAAGCCGCGACAAGAGCCATAAGGGTTGGATTTGATGTTATTGAGATTCACGCGGCTCATGGCTATCTACTGCACCAATTCCTTTCACCATTAACAAATCAACGTACAGATGAATATGGCGGAAACATCCAAGGACGGATGCGATTCCTTCTCGAAGTAGCTCAGAGAGTTAGAAATGTCATTCCGGATGGAACTCCCCTATTCGTAAGAATTTCTGCCACCGATTGGGTTGATGGCGGATGGGACATTGACCAATCGGTAATTCTCGCCGTAGAACTTAAGAAATTGGGAGTGGACCTCATTGATGTCTCTTCGGGAGGACTCGTGCCAAATGCAGTAATCCCTGTAGGTCCCGGCTACCAAGTTCCATTCGCGAAGGAAATACGAGATAGGGCCCACATTGCAACTTCGGCCGTCGGTGTAATCACGGATGCTCATCAGGCTGAGGAGATAATCTCCTCTGGAAAAGCCGACGCCGTAATGCTGGCACGAGAAATGCTTCGCAACCCACGATGGGCCCTGGCCGCGTCTGAAGAACTTGGTCAGCGAGCCACGTGGCCAAAGCAATTTACAAGGGCAACCAAACTTCCCCATTGATATAGAAGCATGAAATGAGCAGTTGGGCGAGTAGCCTTCTAACATGCCAGAAGGCGTTCGTATTTCCGATCTGAGGATTATCCGAGACGGAAAAACGATCATCCCCAATCTCACGATGTACATTGATCGTGGAAAGATCGTGGGACTACTCGGGCCAAGTGGCAGCGGAAAGACAACGATCATGCGAAGCATTGTCGGTGTCCAAGCCAGTCAGTCAGGCAGCATCACAGTATTTGGACGGACCGCAGGCTCGAAAAATTTGAGAACACGCATCGGCTATTTCACCCAGAGCGCGAGCATCTACACGGATTTAACATGTCTTGAGAACCTACGTTATTTTGCGCGGATTTTGGGTCAATCTGAAATTTCGGTACACGAAGTTCTTGAATTAGTGGATCTCACTAAGAATCAGAAACAACTCGCTTCTTCCCTGTCTGGTGGAGAAAAAGCCCGGTTGGCACTTGCAACCGCGCTGCTAGGTAAACCCGAACTTTTGATTCTGGACGAACCAACCGTTGGACTAGATCCGGTACTACGAAGGGATCTATGGAACCTCTTCCATAAACTGGCAGATCAAGGCAAGACCCTTCTCATAAGCAGTCACGTTATGGACGAGGCAGATCGTTGCGATTCCCTATACCTTCTCCGCGATGGCCGAATACTCGCGGGAGGAACGCCACAAGAACTCAAGGAGCAGACAAAAACAGACGATATGGAAGCGGTCTTTATCTCTTTGGTGGAGAAAATATGAGCATCCGGCGTATCTGGGGTACGGCCCGCAGAATACTTTCGCAATTGCGTCACGATCCGCGAACAATTGCGTTGATGATTCTGGCTCCAGTTCTTTTAATGACGATCCTTAAGTACGTCTACCAAAATCAGCCCATCGTCTTTCAACGCGTCGCCGCCTCATTGCTTGGAATCTTCCCTATGTTGGTCATGTTCCTGATCACCAGCGTCGGAACATTGCGTGAGCGCACTTCAGGCACACTCGAGCGCTTGCTGATCCTTCCAATTACAAAACTCGAATTCATTTTGGGTTATGCAAAAGCATTCGGTATCGCCGCATTGATCCAGGCCACAATCGTTTCATCTGTCGCCCTTGGTCCACTCGGCCTGAAGATCGCTGGATCCCAACTCATGCTCATCGTCGTCGCAATACTCGACGCACTTCTCGGAATGGCGATCGGAATTTTTGTTAGTTCTTTTGCGAAAACGGAATTCCAGGCCGTTCAATTTCTTCCTGCAGTGCTTTTTCCGCAATTACTCCTTAGCGGCTTGCTTGTTCCCCGAGGGAGCATGCCCTCAATTTTGCGCATTATTTCTGATTACTTGCCCCTGACTTACGCTGTTGATGCGACTCAAAAGGTGGTCGCCGGACAAGGATCGGTGACCCGCGATTTCCTGATACTGGCGCTCTTCCTATTCGGACTACTTGCGGCTGGAGCACTCACGCTAAAAAGGAAAACAAAGTAGCCGATTACAAAAGCGAACTTGGTAGAAATCGGTAACCCAAGCCAGTCTCAGTCAAGAAATGCTTGGGTGCCGAAGGATCGGGCTCTAGTATTTGCCCTCCGAAGGGCGTAAGCCGAACTTGTTCTACGGTCGCTGGATTGCAAATCACTCTATCTGCAAGGCCAACTTGCCAAAAGCCAATTTGAACTTTTGGATACTCCACTTGGCTAATTCGCATTGAAACCGCCCGTATTCTTGCAAAAAATTCTTCGATGTTGAAAAGTCTTGTAACGTAGTCGCCTGCCCCATTATTGAGGGCCTCAACTTTTTTGCACTGAGTCAGACCTCCCAGAAGGAACCAGTATCGTCATATTGCTCCATCACCGTAGGTTCTTTACTACCTCCACTCCCCCAATATCCGATAATCCTAAATCTACGACAACAACATCTGGTTTGGGTTGAGCCGCCATCTCAAGACCTTCTTTTCCAGTGGCTGCGGCAATCATCAGAAATCCACGAGCTTGGGTGTTTATTCCCAGAGCACGAATGATCTGCGGCTCGTCATCAAAAACTAGCACCTTTAGCATTGAGATTAGCGCTTCGCATTTTCTTCAAGTTTGATGGGGATCGACACCACAACTGAAAGACCACCAACATCAGATCTACCATCATTCCTCCACCACTCGCCTATTCGAAGATATTAGGCAGGAAGTGTCAGCGTTGGCGTCGACGACCCTGATTCCTAACGGATTACATACGACCTCGATCTAGTTCCCTTTTCGACGTTTCGCCAGGTACCACATCACGATTCCCGAGACCACAGAACCAAGACCGATTGCGCTAAAGCCAATCCACTTTGCCCTCGTTGCACGCGCCTCAGTTTCTTCAAGCGATTGGGCGGTGGAGACATACCCGAAGTTGGGCAGGTAGTCGGTAACGGTTGCAAACCGCAAGTTGCGTCGTGGCTGCCATGTGAGGCGAACCTCCCCATTTTCTCTGGCATTGACCAGCACGCCGTCGGGCAGGGTCAACGTAGTCCCGTGGAAATGTTGGCTACTTCCAATAACCTTCTTATCTAGCGCGTACAAGGTGATGAAAGGGCTTTGATCAAATGAGAGGTCAATTTCCTGTGCTTTTAAAATTGCAGAGGTGCTAGCGCCGGATTTGAGATCGGCCTCAACAGATTGCGCCATCTGAATCAAAGGAATATTTATTGACGACCTTCCCTCCTGCTGAACAAGGACGTAAGAAGTCATGACCGAAAGACCAAAAAGAAAAACGACGAGTAACCAGAGGTAGAGGTATCGATCAAATTTCGACAGGAGATTCTCCATGGATCGCCAAGTTATCCCTTACCCGACTCTTTGAAAGCGCGCGCGATTGTGCTCACCGTTCCTGACAACTCGGCAGGAATCACCCATACCTTGCTTGAGGTTCCGTTTGCGATTACAGACAACTGTTCAAGATATTTGTATGCCAATACCTTGTCGTCGGCATTGCCATCGTGAATCGCCTTAAATACCTTTGCAATTGCAGTGGCTTCACCTTCGGCGCGAATAACTGCAGCTTGGGCTTCACCTTCGGCGCGAAGAATGTCTGACGCCCGCGCTCCCTCGGCCTTTAGAATTTGGCTCTGCTTCTCTCCTTCGGCAGTAAGGATCGCAGCTCGTTTATCGCGATCGGCCCTCATTTGTTTTTCCATCGACTCTTGGACGCTAGGGGGTGGCTCAATAGCCTTAATTTCAACTCGATTTACGCGAACGCCCCACTTGCTCGTTGCCTCATCCAAAACACCGCGAAGAATTGCGTTGATATGGTCACGCGATGTCAATGCCTTTTCGAGGTCAAGCCCGCCGACTGAGTTTCGAAGTGTGGTGACAACCAACTGTTCTATGCCTTGAATGTAATTCTCAATTTCATAAGTCGCGGATTTCGCATTCGTAACCTGGAAATAGATAACGGTGTCGATATTTACCACCAAGTTATCCTCGGTAATTACCGGTTGAGGTGGGAATGAGACGACCTTTTCACGTAGATCAACGAGTGGACGAAGTCGATCAATCCCGGGAATTATTAGATTGAGCCCAGGTCCAAGGGTTCGGTGGTACTTGCCCAATCTTTCAACAATACCCGCACGTGCTTGCGGAATAATCTTGATAGCTCCCACGACGATGGCGATCGCGATCACCAGAAGGACTATTAGTGCGATATTGGCGGCTGACATGAAACTCTCCTTATACAGTTTTATTGGAAACTTTTGGGACGACTATTGCAACGGCTCCATCTATGCGGGCTACAAGCACTTCAGACCCGGCCGGAATCGAGCCAGTATCGCAACGCGCAGTCCAGGTCTCGTTCCGAAGCCGGATTGTGCCTGCACTCGACGACACGTCTGTAAGCGTGATGGCCTCGTGATTAATCAACGCCTCCACACCCGTGTTTCCGCCACTGGACTTTCTAAAAAGGTACTTGCGCACGATGGGTCGAATTATTGCCAAAGTCAGCACAGCTGTTATGGCAAAACCTACCCATTGGACTGACGATCCGATCCAAACGGCCGCACCTAAAGCGCCTACGAGTGCTGCAATGGCAAAGGAAAAGAAGATCAAACTTAGGGTCAGTATTTCAAGAACGACGAATCCACCTGCGAGTGCAAGCCATATCCAATAGTGCATTGGGCGTCTCCTAAGACTTACGTCCAACGTACCACCGAAAGACCACCAAGGGCATAGCCCTATGCAAGTGATATTGGTCAGACTAATTCGGAAAAGGCTGACCGAAGAAATGCCATCCGACCCACCACCAGATTGCGAAAACCGCGATCCGATTGACGCGATTAATCATCATGTGTCGAAGCAGTTGCCCAAAGGGTGCCACCCGAAGAGGGCGCAAGCGTGAATACACCCACGTCGCTAGCGCGGCAAAGGCTAGAAGCAGATAGGAGAGCATGAAAACGTCGGTACTCATGTCTTGGCTGACACTCTCAAGAGTCCAACACCGATAGTTGCCCAGAGAAGTACGAAGACGATTTTCCCCGAGATGTGAGCAACAAAGGGGTCGACAAGCACTGTAATTGTCGGATACACCTTGTCATTGTGCGTTGCAGCCGCCGCGAAATAATTTCCCAATTCAGCTAAGCATGTGACCACCCCGATTGTGAACCAAATGCTCGAGGCTTTGCGTATTGCCGGTGTAGAGGTTACGACAACGTTCGAATCGCCTCTCCACATACTCTTCGACACAAGGGGAACAAGGGCGAGGTAGAAGATCGCCGAAAGAACAGAATGAATACCGACGATCGTAAACACGAGGGTAAAAACAAAGAGAATGCCGAAGGATGTGGCGAAATTCGTAGCGCGTAAATTCGGAAATCCGAGCATTTCTTGCGAAGCAACCAGAAGCAAGGAGGTGAAAACTGCGAAGACCAAAGTGTCTATCTGAGAGCCTCTCCAAAACTGGAAAATAGTTCCTATAAAGAACGTGATGATCCAGAGCGTGGAATTGCGTGAATTCTTCCTCATCTACTTCATCCAGTATTTCTTCGCGATCTCGTTCAAGACGATGTAGATGCCAATAAGACCAAAAAGGATAATCAGCAAATTAAGTGGAGGGACCGCAAGGCCAATCACACTGCCGAAACCGGTGAAGGGAATTGCGATAGTTGTCACCGCCAAAATCAGACTTGACCAGAACAGACCCTTACCGGGCTTGCTCCGCCAAAATCGCCGGTGAGTTCTAAGAACCATCATGACCGCTAATTCGGTCAGAGTGGACTCGATAAACCAACCACTACGAAAGAGCGTATCTGGGGCATGGAATCCTCGCCTCAAAACAATGAAAGTGACAATGTCGAATACTGAACTCAAGAGTCCGAAGTAGATCATGAATTTTCGAATTGCCTTTATATCCCAGGCCCTGGGTTTAATGATGTCCTCAGAGTCAACTTGATCCCCCGATATGGCGATGGCAGGAAAATCAGTCATAAAGTTAAGGAGCAGGATTTGCATTGGGAGCATAGGTAGAAATGGAAGAAATATGTCGGCTATCGCCATAGACACTACATTTCCAAATGCGGCGCTCACCCCTACCCTCACATATTTCATCGTGTTGACGAATGTGGTTCGACCAAGGGAAACGCCCTGTGCGATAACTCGCAGGTCTTTATCCAGAAGAACTATTGAGGCAGCGTTTTTAGCGACATCGACGGCAGTGTCAACAGAAATCCCCACGTCGGCCGCGTGCAGTGCTGCCGCGTCATTTATCCCATCGCCGAAATAGCCAACCGTTGCTCCCGAGGCCCTTACGGCCAGAATGATTCTTTCCTTCTGAATTGGATCTACCTCGGCAAATACGCGACACCTTTTAACTTTCTCGTTGAGGGCATCATTATCCAAAGCGGATATGTCGGCGCCCACCAGGACGACCTCAGATGGCAGCCCGACTTGAGATGCTATTGATTTTGCCGCAAAGCGGTTGTCACCGGTAATCATGTAGAGATCGATTCCTAGCATTGCTAATTCTTCGATTGCCTCCTTAGCGTCAGGTTTAAGCGGATCATGGAAGACCAATATGCCCTCAAAAACCATTTCCTTCTCGTCATCAATGCTGACTCTCGCCTGGGCGGTCACTGACTTTGTGGCAATTCCTAATACACGATTTCCTTGGCTGCTGATTTCTTGGAATAGATTCTGAAGTTCTGTCATCATCGGAGCCAAAGGTTTGAGTTCTTTTCCAACGCGAACGTTCGTGCAAATACCCAGAATGCTCGCAAAAGCTCCTTTTGTATTCATCAGGGGACCGTGATCGTCAACGAGCACGGTTAGACGTCGTCTCTCAAAATCGTACGGAATCTCACCAAGAACCTTAGCCTCGGTGAATTTGGTACCTACCGAACTCACTATTGCAGCATCCAAAGGATTGATGAACCCTTTTTGGGATTTCGCATTGAGGAAGGCCAACTCGAGCACGCGCTCATTTACCTCCCCAGTTGGGTCAAGTGCACCATCGAGTCGAATCGCTCCGGCTGTGATCGTTCCTGTTTTGTCAGTACACAAGGCGGTCATGAGGCCGAAGTCTTCAATCGCGTCAAGGCGCTTCACCAATACTTGCTTTTGGGCCATGCGCTTTGCCCCAGCCGCAAGAGAGACTGAAATGATCACCGGGAGCAATTGAGGTGTGAGGCCTACTGCCAACGCAAGGGAGAAGAGCAGCGAATCGATTATCGGGCGGTGTAAAAACATATTGACAATAAAAAGTGCTGAAACTAGGAAGATCATGGCCTTGAGGAGCAACATTCCAAAAGCGGTCGTTCCGCGCTCGAATCCCGTTGTAACATCGCGCGAATTGAGTGATTGGGCGATTTCGCCGAATTCAGTATCGCGACCTGTTTTGATGACGATGCCTTGACCTACTCCACTGACTACATGGGTTCCATAGAAGAGTTCCGATCCCCTTTGCGCCAACGGCTTCGCCGCATCGATTTCCCCAACAGCCTTTTCTCTCGGAAAGGACTCACCCGTCATGGCTGATTCATCGACCATTAGGCCACTGGCTTGAACGACGTGGATATCAGCAGGAACCAAATCCCCTGCGCGAAGAGCGACCAGATCGTCAACGACTACTTCCTCGATCGGAATCGTTATTTCTTTCCCATCTCGGATTACCTCCACATGAATGTGAATCTGATTGAGAAGTGATTCCATGGTCTTACTCGCACGATGCTCCTGCCAAAAACCAAGCAATCCGCTGGGGACAATGATCGCGAGGATGATAATTCCGTCGGTGACCTCACCCAGGAACATCGAAATGATGGTCGCAGCAAAGAGAATCAAGATTATAGGACTCTCGAATTGTCGCAACAGCAACTTCCATGCCGAGTTGCGCGAACGAGAATCGAGTATGTTCGGCCCGTTCTTCGCCAACCTGACAGCGGCCTCCTGAGTAGAAAGACCAACTGGAGCCGTCATATGTTGAGCGTACTCTCGCCACTTAACTAAACTCCGAGAGTGGGCGCCGAAATATCTGGCCCCAAGTCAGAGGTTCTCACCAAAGGAGGCATGGCATATGACCATTCGAAGAATTATGGCAACAAGTGGCGGTTTTGTAGCGCGCGATCGTTGGGACCTATTCAAGCCAGCCCCCACATTTCTACGGATGCTGGAATTGTCAAAGAAAGACAGGCCACGCGTTTGCTTCGTCCTCACGGCCAGCGGGGACAACGCGAGTTACATCGCCCGATCCTATGAAGCGATGACTGGCATCGGTTGCGACGTTACGCACCTCCAACTCTTTACTCAGCCTAACGCACCTGTCAGGGAGCACATCTTGAATTCAGATGTCATCTGGGTGGGTGGTGGATCTGTCGTCAATCTTCTGGCAATTTGGAAGTTACATGAGGTCGACGTTGTAATGCGCGAAGCCTACGAAAACGGTGTAATTCTTGGTGGCGTCAGCGCTGGCTCCATCTGCTGGCACCAAGGAGGCTCCACTGATTCTTTTGGACCCGACTTGCGCGTAGTCACAAATGGCATGGGACTTTTGCCATTCGGAAATGCGGTGCACTACAACTCTGAAGCTCAACGCAGGCCATTTACTCACGATCTCGTACAGAATGAAACCTTTGAAACTGTCTATGCAACAGATGATGGAGTCGGCATTCTTTATGAAGATGGACTTCCAATTGAAGTCGTTTCCGACAAGCCCTCAGAAACGGATGGACCTTCGGCCTATTTCGTAGAGAAGGTTGGGGGAACCGTGAAGGAGACCCGACTAGACGTCGGAATCCTCAAGTGAAATTCGTGGCAAGAATTTATCCATCCAAGTAGGAAACCACCAGTTCGCCTTACCCCACCATTGCATTAGTGCCGGAACCAACGCCGATCGAATCACTGAAGCATCAAAGAGCACAGCCGCGGCAAGTCCAACGCCGAACTCTTGAATGATTCGCTGGCCACCAAAAACGAACGCGCCAAATACTGCGAACATGATTGTTGCCGCGGATGTGATGACTCCACCGGTTGCGGCGAGACCTCGTCGAACAGCCGCGGAGTTATCGTGGGATTTGAGCCACTCCTCCTGGATTCGCGAAACTAAAAAGACTTCATAGTCCATCGAGAGCCCGAAGAGAATTGCGAAAAGCATGATGGGCAAGAACGCCTCAATCGGTCCGGCTTTTGCCCCAAGTATCGGTTCAGCCCAACCCCATTGGAATCCGGCCACGACAACTCCGAAAGCCGCGCCAATCGAGAAGATATTCATAACTGCGGCCTTGAGTGGGATCAACAAACTTCTGAAAAGTATCATCAGGAGCAAGAAGCTCAAGAGAACTACAACGCCTATAAATACCGGAAGTTTGCTTGACAGAACACTTTCGAAATCGGCAAAGATCGCAACGATTCCACCCACGTACACGTGAATTTGCGAATTCGACATCACGCTAGGGATTGTGGTTTTTCTAAGCCTCTTGATCAGATCCGAAGTTGCCGCTGACTGAGGCGAACTCTTTGAGTAGACCGTAATAATTCCCAGTGAGTGATCTGGAGTGATGTAGGCAGGTGTTACCTGAGCAACGTCCTTATCTAGTGAAACCTTGGATTCGAGTTGATTGAGCACGCTCGCATCGGCCCCCTGCGGAATCGAGGCAACCAACATAAGCGGGCCGCTGTATCCAGCACCGAAGCCCTTTGCGAGTAAGTCGTATGCGGCGCGAGTAGTGGTGTTCTTTGGATCGTTGCCCGAATCTGCGCTTCCTAGTCTCATACTTAATGCGGGCAGGCATAGAAGCAACAGAACAGCGGTGGCGCTTACGCTCCAAATAATGGGTCTGCGCTGAATCGCGGCCGACCATCTCGCCCAACCGCCACTTTCAATATCGTGAGATTGTTTACTTCGCCCCGGCATAGAAAAGCGATCTATCTTCTTGCCGACCATTGCCAGAAGTGCGGGAAGCAATGTCAATGAAGCACTCATAGTTATGAGAACTGCAAGCGAAGCGGCGATTGCAACCCCATAAAGGAAACTTACCCGAACTGTAAAAAGGCCAAGGAGCGCAATGCACACAATAATTCCAGCGAAGAGCACGGCCCGTCCTGAAGTCCTTACCGCCGTTTTGATCGCATCTTCAACCGAGATTCCCGAATGAATGCCCTGTCGAAAGCGCGTGACAATAAAGAGCGCATAATCAATTCCGACACCAAGGCCGACAAGGGATGCAAGTATCGGCGCGAATTGAGCCGTCGAGATCCCATGGCTGAGAAGGCCAACTACCGATGAGGCAATTCCTAATCCGACAACGGCCACTAACAGAGGAATTAGTGTTGCGACCAAACTGCCAAAGGTTATGAAAAGGATTATCGCGGCTGCAAGTAATGCAATTCCTTCACTCGATCCCGGTTTAGTCTGGGTAGCCTTTTGAATGGCCGTTCCTAGGAGTTCGACCTGAACCTTATTTCCAGAAAGACTCCTCGCAGCATTTACAATTGCAACAACGTCTGCCTTGCTCATGTCACGACCGAGAACATCTAAATGCAAGGTTGAAAACCCGATCTTTCCGTCCTTGCTGATTGCGCCGTTACGGCCGCCAAATGGCGAATCAATACTTGATACGTGATTGAGTTTCGAAAGCTTTGCTTCAATCGGTGCGACTTCTTGTTGGGTCAACGCGCCAACCTTGGCCGCATAGACAACTTGTATCGAGTCGCCCTTTTGCGCTGGCGCATATTTGGTCAGTAGATCAAGGGCGGTCTTGCTTTCAGTCTTCGGTAAAGTAAATGAATCGCTGTAAGCGCTGCCGACTTTCTGGGCGACCCCCGTGATGGCAACCAAGAGCACGAGCCAGATAACGACAACTAATTTGCGATGCTTGAAGGTCCAATTGGCGAGGAAGGACATGCGCGCTCCTTGAATATGAGGCTCAGCCGATGATTTGGCTTACCGAACGGTTGGTAGATACAGTAGGGGCGTGAAGCACAAAGCGCAAATCGAGGCCCCGCTTTCGACTCGGGAGGCAATCTTGGCCGCGGCGGCAGAACTCTTTTCGGCCAATGGTTTCGCTGGAACTTCGATGTCGGATCTAGCCGAGAAACTGCATCTGTCTAAAGCGGCTATCTATCACCACTTCGAAAGTAAAGAATCAATTTTCCAAACTCTCTTGCAGTCCTCCAACGAAGATCTCGAAGCACTCACAAATAAGTATAAGAAATTCCCGACGAACAGTTCGCAAACTTCGGCGATCTTGCAGGAGTTCGCAGAATTCATGCTCTCCCATCGAGACGTTGTTAGGCTCGCGCTTTCAGAAATGAAAGCAGACGTAATGGCTCAGGGACCCGAGGCTCATCACGCGATGCTGAGATTGCAAGAACTTCTCGCTGGCAAGAAGCCAACGGCCGAGAGCAAGATGCGCGCGAGGATTGCGATGGGAATTATTTTTCTAGGAATTGTTCCGCCTCCACACGCGCATGTCCCTGAGGATTGGAAATGGGAATTGAATTTGGATCTGCTTGTCGAGATTGCTTCAGACGCTCTTAAATCTAAACGCTAGTTTTGCCGGCTGCTGCCTTTGCTGCCGCACTAGAGGCTTTCGCAATGAGTTCGATATCGGCGTCCGTGTGTGCACCTGATACAAACCACGCCTCATAGGCCGATGGTGGAAGCGAAACCCCGTTGTCGAGCATTGCATGAAAGAACGTAGCAAAAGCCTTTGTGTCTTGCATTTGCGCATCTATGAAAGTGCGAACATCTTTATCCGTAAAGAAAATTGAGAAAAGATTGCCTGCGTTCTGCATTTTGTGGGGAACGCCTTCCTTGGCCAATGCAGCCGAAACGACCTCCCCCACTTCGCGGGCTCGTTTGTTCAACGTGGCATACAAAGCGTCATCGCATAATAAAAGTGTGGCAAGTCCCGCTGCTGTCGCAACTGGATTTCCACTTAAAGTTCCTGCTTGGTACACCGAGCCAATTGGCGCTAACAAATCCATCACTCGCGCAGGACCTGCAACAGCAGCCACGGGATAGCCGCCACCAATTACTTTGCCGTAAGTGAAGAGATCAGGCGTCCAATTCTCTTCCTTGTTCACCAAATGCCACCAACCACCCGACGAGAGTCGAAAACCAGTCATTACTTCATCCAAAATAAATAACGCACCGTTCGAATGACACAGCTCTGTAAGTAGGGCATTGAATCCTGAAGCAGGAGGAACAACACCCATATTCGCAGGAACTGCTTCAGTTAATACAGCGGCAATTTCGCTGCCGCGCTTCGCAAAGAGGTCCTTAATGGCATCGAAATCGTTGTAGGCCACGACCACAGTGTCTTGAGCCTGTCCCGGTGTGACGCCAGGAGAATTTGGAAGACCAAGAGTTAATACTCCAGAGCCGGCTTGCACGAGTAGTGCGTCCGCGTGCCCGTGATAACACCCAGCAAATTTCACGATTACATTTCGGCCAGTGGCGGCTCGAGCCAGTCGAACTGCCGTCATCACGGCCTCAGTACCTGATGAAACAAACCTCACCCGCTCAATGGCGCCAACTCGCTTGATAATTTCCTCCGCGAGTAGCACTTCATTTGGACTGGCCGCGCCGAACGATGACGATTTCGATGCGGTCTCGATTACTCGACGAACGACCTCTGGGTGAGCATGACCGACAATCATCGGCCCCCACGAACCAACCATGTCTACATATTCATTGCCATCAACATCTATGACTCGCGAGCCCTTACCTTCCACGAAATACCGCGGAGTTCCGCCGACTGCAGAAAATGCACGGACAGGAGAACTGACTCCACCGGGGATAACTTTCAAAGCACGGTCATGCCAGTACTGCGATTTCTCAGTAGAACTCATGCGAAATTCTTTCTGAGAAGTTCGGCAGCTTCTATCGCCCAATATGTGCAAATTACAGATGCGCCCGCGCGCTTAACCGAAGAAAGGACTTCCAGGATGGCGCGTTCGCGTTCGATTAAACCTTGTGCAGCGGCCGCTTCAAGCATCGCCATCTCACCTGAAACGATGTAACTAGCCGTGGGAACATCAACGGCCTGGGTCGTCGCATACAAAATATCAAGGTAGGCAATGCCTGGCTTGACCATGATGATGTCGGCGCCTTCTGCAACATCCAAACGGACCTCGCGCATCGATTCCTTTATGTTTCCCGGATCTTGTTGATAAGTATTTCGATTTCCCTCTAATTGTGATTCCACAGCTTCGCGGAATGGTCCGTAAAATGCTGAAGCAAATTTCGCGGCATAAGCAAGGATCAGCACGTCTGTAAAACCCGCGCCATCAAGGGCAGAACGAACGACGCCAACTTGTCCGTCCATCATTCCGCTCGTTCCAAGCATGTGCGCGCCAGATTGAGCGAGGATTTTGGACATCTCTCCGTATATTTTCAATGTTGCATCGTTGTCGATCGAACCCTGTGTATCGAGAACTCCACAATGGCCGTGGCTAGTGAACTCATCGAGGCAGAGATCCGCCGCTATCACCAAGTCATCTCCGGCGATATTGCGCGCATCTCGAATGGCATTTGATAGAACACCGTTGGGATTCAAGGCTTGGGAGCCCATAACATCTTGCTCCTCGGGAATTCCAAAAATCATTACGCCGCCGATACCCGCGCGCATCGCCCTATCGATTTCAACTTTAAAGGATTCCTTCGTGTGCTGGACAACCCCGGGCATGCCAGAAATTGGTTTCGGGGTGGTTAATCCTTCGCGAATGAAAATAGGGAGAATCAAAGAACTAGAAGAGACATTGGTATCGCGGACCATCGCACGAAGTCGTTCCGTACTTCGAAGCCGTCTCGGTCTTTCAATGATGCCCATGGTGCCCACCTATCTTTCTTGGAACATTAGCGAATAAATGGTGGAGGCCACCACTTCGGCTGATGGGCCTGGAGAAACGGCCGAAGGAGCGAGGCCCTGATCCGTGAAGGCTCTTGCCGTGGTTGGGCCGATGCAAACGAGATCGACCTCTGGATTCGGAACGAAATGTGTCAAGGCTCGGACTGCACTTGGCGAGCGAAAAAGAATGGCGCTCACCTCTTTATTCTTGACCATGCGAACTGACATTGGTTCCTTCGCCACCGGTGAGATCGTATAGACGATGGCAGTACTGACTCGCCATCCTGAAGTCTCCAAAGTACTTGGCAAGGACTTCATTGCCAGATTTCCGCCGGGCACAATTGCGTGGCCAACCGAATTCTTCGCTATCAAATCCTCTCCCAAAGATTGCCCCGTGAAGTCTCGAGAAACAACGATCTCATTCGCCCCGAAATCTCGAAGGACATTTGCCGTTGCCTCTCCAATTGCGGCGAACTTGGCTTGTGGGTGTTTCTGAATAGCCGCTCTAAGCCGATCTGCTCCCACGATTTGCGACCAAAACCTAAAAGCATTTACCGAAGTTGCGACGAGCCAAACTGGATCATCCGAACCATCAAGAATCGAAAGGAGTTGCTCTGCTTCGGTCGCATCTTCGCAAACGCGAATCTCGAGATAGGGGTCAATTAGAGAGGGGATCCCGAGCTTTGTTAGCGCAGCCTGATCGGTTTCGTTGTTCTGCGCCCGAACAAGAAGGACTGGCTTAATCACGCGTCAATCCCAGTCGAGTCCCAAGAGAGGTTTCCAAAATCTTGCGTGCCAACTTCAGTCCAAGTTCATAGGCCGACCCCAAATTTTCCATCGATAATCCCTCTTGTGTGAGGCTCGCACGCTCATGTTCGTTCGCATCCGGAGCAGAAAGTTCAGCAGTCAGAGTAAGTGTGCCGTTATTGAAGTCCGCGAGGGCTCCAATGGCGGTCGCACATGTTGCGCCGATGCCGACAAGCACCGCCCTTTCTGCGGTCGTGACCATCCGCGTATACGGGTCATTTAGCAATGCAAGAGTCTGAATCAATTCAAGATCATCTCGTCTGCACTCCACCGCAAGAGCCCCTTGCGCGGGAGCCGGCAGCAGCAAATCAGGCGTAAAGAACTCAGTTATCTTGTTCGCATGTCCGACACGATTCAACCCAGCAACCGCGAGAACTGCGGCATCGAATTCACCTTCCGCAACTTTCCGCAAGCGCGTATCAACATTGCCTCGCATAGGAAGAACCATCAAATCAGGGCGAACGTGCGCTATGCGAGCGGATCGGCGTGGCGATGAAGTCCCGACTCTGGAACCGACGGGAAGTTTCATAAGGGCCAAGTTTTCACGTGAAATCAAGGCATCACGGAAGTCCTCGCGTATGGGCACGGCAGCGATTGTGATTTCAGCTTCGGGCATCGAGGGAAGATCTTTGAACGAATGAACGATCACGTCTACCTCGCCGCGTAGAAGCGCGGTTCGTAGAGCAGTGACAAAGACTCCAGGACGGGCCGCCTTGGTCAGCGACGTCGTCACATCGTCGCCTTCAGTTCGAATAATTCTCTCGGAGATCGTGTAACCAGCCAACGCCGTTAAAGAAGAACTAATAAGCCTTGTCTGAGTTGTTGCAAGAAGACTGCCCCTCGTACCAATTATTAACGGACGATTAGACATCTTCGGGAGTCTCGAGATCAATCCCGAAGAGGACTTGAATCGCTGTTCGGTAATCCTTCTGCTCGCCATCGCGCACAAGATTTCGAGCGCGAACCGACGGAGTATGCAACAGAGCGTTGGTCACACGGTGAAGTGAGAATTCAACATCCGCTGCGACTTCATCTCCTGCGCGATCTCGCACGCGTTTGACTTCAAGGTCGATCAAGATTCCGACGTGCGAGCGCATTGCAGCAATTGCGGGGTCCATAGTTCTTGCCGACTGTTCATTTTCGAACTTGATAACCGCCTTCTGCACGATCTCGTTAGCAAGTTCAATTTCCTCGCTGTGCTCTTTCGGGGCGTTTTTTCGCACGACGTCCAAGTCGATCACATCAACCGACTCAAGTTCTCTCACATCCGAAGCGAAATCAGATGCCAGTGCCACGTCGATCATCGGAAGGAACTTGTCCCCTCTGGCAGATCGTACAAATTCTGCGTTCAGGATCGACGTTGCATTCCCACTACATCCAACGACCAAATCAGTATTCGCGAGTGCATCGCGTAGCCCATCCTGGCTGATAGCTACCGTGTTGTGGCTTTCGCTGAATTGTCGCGCGCGCCCAGTGGCCGAATAAATCGAAATATCGTCACAACCCCGACGTTGCAAAGCAGCGACCGCAACTCGGGCATATGCGCCGGTTCCCAGAACAATCGCCCGCTTACCCATGATTCCGCCGTAACGCGATTCCACCACATTTAGGGCGACGTCAACGATTGATCGCCCTGCTGCGCCAAGGCCGGTCGAACTTTGAACAACCTTCGACGTTGCCAGCGCTCTTTGAAATAACTGCTCAAGCACAGGCGTGGTTGTATTCGCCGATTGCGCTTGCGTAAATGCGCTGCGGACCTGACCGGTGATTTCGGCCTCACCCACAATCATTGATTCGAGTCCCGCTGCCACCAAGAACAAATGCTCTACAACCACAAAACCTGCTGACACTTCCAGAGAACGATTGGTCTGCTCAGGATCCAATCCCGTGATCTCGCTTATCGTGCGAAGAACATAGTCGACAGTTGAATGGAAGATTTCGGTCTCAAAATAGACTTCGAATCGATTGCACGTCGCTACAACGACTCCGCCAGTAATTCCAGATTCGAATGATGGGGCGGAAAAGAGTTGATCGCGGATTCGGCCGGCTTCACGCTCAAGCAACTCAAGTTCGGAAAGAGCAAGGTTTTGATGACTCGCACCAATGAGTACCAACGCCACTCGCGAATAGTAGTCCCAATTCAATGGCATGATGCTCCCGTGTCCTTGCCATTGGATCATCCCCTTGTTACTGGGCGTACAGCGCACTCCCAGTTGATTCAGGCCTACTCAGGCATTCGCACTTCGCACCTTCCTATCTGGTTTATGCGACAAGCAGGTCGTTCGCTGCCTGAGTACCGCGCTTTGCGCGAAGGTGTTCC
>JANXZF010000078.1 GCA_025355665.1 Actinomycetes bacterium | reverse complement strand
GTGTCCGAAGTCTATTCCTGGGTCAACAACTATTGAGATTTGATACTTGAAAAAGTTTCGGCTCGGGGTTTAAACCCCGAGCCGAAACTTTTTCAAGTATCAAATCTCAATAGTTGTTGACCCAGGAATAGACTTCGGACACTGCGGTCCTAGAAGATCTCGCTAAAGATTTTTAGATAAAGGAGCATGGCGTGAGCACTCCAATACTTTCGCTCAGAGGAGTTAACAAATCTTTTGGGCCAGTTCATGTACTTAAGAACGTGGATCTCGATATCTACTCGGGTCAGGTAACTGCCCTTGTTGGTGACAACGGCGCAGGGAAAAGCACCCTCATCAAATGCATCGCCGGCATCTACTCTCCCGATGGCGGAGATTTCCTTTTTGAAGGCAATAAGGTTGAAATCAATGGCCCGCGTGAAGCAACCGCACTTGGCATTGAGGTCGTGTACCAAGATCTCGCTCTCTGCGACAACCTTGATATCGTCCACAACATGTTCTTGGGCCGCGAAGTGAAGAAGGGTTATGTTCTCAACGAGAGCAACATGGAATCCCTTGCTCGCAAGACATTAGATGGCCTCAGCGTTCGCACTGTTAAATCAATTCGCCAGACCGTTTCTTCGCTGTCCGGCGGACAACGTCAGACGGTCGCGATTGCGCGCGCTGTTCTCTGGAATAGCAAAGTTGTGATCCTTGACGAACCTACCGCCGCACTTGGTGTTGCACAAACAGAGCAAGTTCTCCACCTTGTTCGCCGACTCGCCGACAATGGGCTTGCTGTCATTCTGATCAGTCATAACCTCAACGACGTCTTTGAAGTGGCAGACAACATTGCTGCGCTCTATTTGGGAACCCTTGCCGCGCAAGTTAGCAAATCCGAAGTTATTCCTAATCAAATCATCGAATTAATCACCACGGGCAAATCGGCAGGGGTCGAAAAGGCGGGATCCAACGCATGAGCACTGAAGTCATAGATTCTGCGCCAACATTGAAAGATGCGATGGGCGACTATTGGAGTCGTATCAAAGCCGGTGACATTGGCGCTCTCCCAGCGGTCCTTGGACTCGTTGTACTGTGCGGAGTCTTTGGAGCCATGTCGAATGTCTTCTTGACCTCTAGTAACTTCGCCAACCTTCTTACACAAGCCGCAGCAGTGACCGTGATCGCCATGGGGCTTGTTTTCGTCCTTCTTCTTGGCGAAATCGATCTATCTGCTGGTTACGCATCGGGGGTATGCGGAGCAGTACTCGTAATCTTGGTTACCAACCACGGGTGGGCTTGGTACACCGCACTTCCTCTCAGCATTCTTGTCGGTGCCGTACTCGGATATGTAATCGGTACGTTGGTTGCGCGCTTAGGAATCCCTTCATTCGTCGTGACTCTGGCGGCCTTCCTTGGTTTCCAAGGCTTGCTGCTGCTCCTCGCTGGAGAAGGTGGAACAATTCGAATTGACAACCCTTCAATTTTGGCCGTTGAAAACAACAACCTCTCCCCAATGTGGAGCTGGATTTTCTACCTAACTGTCTCCGTGCTTTACGTATTGAGTGGCCTCAACCGAATCAACTCTCGCCGCAAGGTTGGCCTCAAAGCAGAACTCCTCAAACTTTGGATTCTAAAGACGGTTGGCTTACTTGGCGTCACAGGCCTTGCAGTATTCGCGCTAAACCGCGAGCGCAGCAACAACCCTCAACTCGTGAGCCTCAAGGGAATCCCAGTGGTCGTTCCGGTGATCCTGGCCCTGCTCGTCGCCGGGACCTTTGTTCTCGGTCGCACGGCATTTGGCCGCCACATATATGCAGTCGGTGGAAACGCGGAAGCTGCACGACGCGCGGGCATAAATGTGAAAAACGTTCGAATCGCAGCCTTCGTCATCTGCTCTTCCTTGGCCGGAATAGCTGGAATGCTTTTCGCCTCACGCCAAAACTCGATCTCGCCGCAAACAGGCGGAAGTTCAACCCTTCTCTACGCAGTTGGTGCTGCCGTCATCGGTGGAACCAGCTTGTTCGGTGGCAAAGGAAAGATGCGCGACGCGATCTTGGGCGGCCTCGTCGTCGCGGTCATAGACAACGGCATGGGGCTTCTCGGATATGCAGCCGGCATCAAATTCATTGTGACTGGTGTCGTTCTTCTCGTATCAGCGGGTGTGGACGCGGTTTCTCGTCGAGGCGCATCAGCAAACTAGCGTTTTTAGCCTTGGTTTTGGCATATAACCCAATTGCCCTTAACCTTGGCTTGCCGATCCTGACCTAGGATCAACGCTCTTGCGGGAGTGGTGAAATGGCAGACACGCAGGTCTTAGGAACCTGTGTCTTCGGACGTGCGGGTTCAAGTCCCGCCTCCCGCACTCAGTTCCACCAATCAATTACTAAACTCTCAGCATGACCTCATTCCGCACCATCACGACTTCGCTTGGCATCGGCCTTGTCATAATTTATGCCGTTGGATCAGGTGTCTGGGTTTCATCTGGGGATGCGTGGTACCGCTCTCTTAACACTCCATCTTGGCAGCCACCTGATTGGGTATTTGGAGCCATCTGGCCATACAACTTCGTCGTGCTCGCAATCGCCTCAACTCTTGTCGGCCAACGACTTTCAAGGTCAGCCACAACTCTCTGGCTTAGCTTCTTTGCCGCTAGCGTGGCATGTGCCCTGTTATGGGCCCACCAGTTCTACGTATCTCGCAATCTTGGGGTAGCCACAATTGCATTGATATTGGCTGCAATATTGACACTTCCAATGCTGCTTGTCTCTTACAGAGTCTCATGGTGGCTACTTCTCGTTCTCGTCCCCTATCAAGTGTGGATGGCCATCGCCGCATCACTGAGCTTGGGTTATCTCAAAAAGAATTGACAGAATCTCTTCGTTACCCGGAATGGCGCATGTCCTCGCCATCGGTCACTATGTACCTATGACAGGCACGAAGAACGGTTGGCCATGCCCATCGTGCGGCATTACCGTGCCTACAAATTTACTTACCTGCCCAAAGTGCAAACACAGGCTCAGCCTCGACAAAGTGGTGACCGGGGTGTTCGTGCCTGAGGCGCCCAGTCCTCCGATGGAGCAATGGGTGAAAGAGGACGGCGTCAAACGAACTTACAGCGCAGAGAGCATGGACGAGATCATGGCTCAAGCACGCAAACGCAAGAAGAACGTCGGCAAGCGCGGGCGGGGAAAGAAACCGAAGGCGGGGATTCCTAAAGCAAAGTCGTCTTCGGGACCGTGGTTGATCACCGTACTCACGATGGCAATCGGCTTGGTTGCTACCTATTTATTGAGCGCATACCGTCCCATCACCTCCGGCTGGGTGAGCTACTCGATCATTGGCCTGACGTCGATTGTTTCAATCGCTGCCCTCAATAATCAGAAGTTGATCCAAAACTACGTCAACTCCTCACAACTTGTACGGAGCAAACATGATTACTACAGACTGCTCTCTTCGGGAGTCTTGCACGCAAACGGAGTCCATCTACTCCTGAACATGTATGCCCTTTACTCATTTGGCCCATTCGTCGAAACTCAGTTCAATCAAATTTATTCGGCTGCAACGAGTTCCACGATCTTCCTGACTTTCTACATCAGTGCGATCGTCGTGAGCAATATCCCGAGTTACCTTCGTCATCGAAACAAGAGAATTCCATTCTCATCCCTTGGTGCATCCGGTGCGATCTGCGCAGTCATTGGAGCCGCGGTGCTTGTGAATCCGCGTTCGACTATTGTCTTTATGGGCATAATTCCAATGCCGGCATACGTCTTCTTCCTTGGATTCCTGGCAATCAGCGAAGTGCTCGCGCAAAGGGCCAGGACATCACATCGGACTTCGATCGTCGATCACAGCGCGCATATAACTGGTGCAATCTATGGTTTAATCCTGATGGGCGCAATTGCATATAGTGCACACATAGATCCGATTGCGAATTTCCTCCATCCTCGTTTCTAGCAAGGTCAATTTTTTTATGCCAAGCCCTCTATAGAACGATCTCCGCTGCATTCAATACATTGCTGGTCCTTCCTGGCAATTTGTAATTATGGAACGCTCGGTTCATCTCATCCACTCCCGCAGACGCACTAAAGGTTCTTGAATCCCATTCTCCATCTGATGTGGTGTGTGCATCCTCGACGAGCGTGACGTCATATCCGCGCTCCAACGCTGCGTGCGAAGTGTGCCGAACACAATAATCCGTCTGCGCTCCAGTGATATAGATAGGACCAACCCCAAGATCGGCAAGGGTTTCATCGAGGCTGGTATCTTCAAATGAACTTCGGAATTTCTTTCCGATATTTGGCTCGGTTACGAGCGGTTGCAACTCCGAAACGATCTCCCATGGTTCCGTTCCAATTTCCATGTACAGATCAGAATGCTGAACCCAGATCACGGGCGTCCCTGCATCTCTTGCCTTTGCCACTAAAAGATTGATATTGCCGATGACTTCATCGCGATGCCACGCTTCGCCGACAACATCATTTTGAACATCGATTACCAATACAGCAGAATTAGTTCGTTCAGGAAATTTGCTCACAGGACTGACCTCTCCGTAATAGTTCGAAAATTGTACTTCTAAAGAATTGGAGCCTTTGGTTTCGGCAGCAAGATTGACCTTGCGCCATGGCCGGCAACAGCCATACCAATCAGAAAAATTGGCCAACTGAAACTGCGTGGCATGCCCCCGTCAAGAATGTGTCGGGCATTGAGAGTGAAACTAAGAAAGACAATAAGTCCGCCGACTGAAAGTGTTAGCCAATCTTTGACCTTAAGAATCACTTGCTCGCCGCGATTGAGCCGAATAGCCGCGACCAGTCCAAATCCGATTAGAGCGAGGCTGACGATCATCGGCGCAGCCACGGGCGCAACCCATGGCACGGGAAGAAGAAAGAGGAGGTCGGTAGTACCCAAACTTGTTGGCCACCCGATGAAAACCCATAGCCAGAAGTAATAGCCGATATCCCAAATACCAAAGACGACAGAAGTCCAGGCTAGCCTTTCGAGGGAAGTTCGTCCCGCTAACCAGCCGACGGTTGCAAGCATGACAATAGTTGCAACTTCTCTGCCAACCTCGATAGTCCCTAGACCGCCAAGGCTGACTTGGTCTCGAAGCGGAAAGAGCGTAGCTGGGGTCATCGAAAGTGCTCGCTGCAAATAGACCACAACGGCGGACTCGAGGTATGCCATCGCGATCGCGTAAAGGCCAAGAATCAGTGCGAGTCTTCGGAAACCGATCCTTTCGGTGTTTTCCATGAACCCATTCTTCTCTCTTGAGCGCCCACACGAAAGTGCCCCCGAGTTACAAGGCGATTAACCGTCTTTTAGCGCATGTGCTGGATCTTTTGGTTCTCTTTGGTTTTACCGTAGCTCGCAACCAAGATTCATAAGCACGCTGAACCGTTGCGCTCCAGCCACACTGTTGTGTGTGGCGGAATTTGGCGGAATTCAATTTCTTGACTACTCAGCAGGACTGCGTAGTCAGGCGGAACGGGTTCACCAACTTCAAATGTCACCACGCAAAGGAATGAGCTATCTTCCGACCGCGTAAATACAAACGAATCATCCGGGGAACCCATCCAGCGGAAGTGAGAACTCAAAAGCGAAGGATTCCTCTTTCGAACCCCTATTGCATTTCGATAAAGTTGAAGCATTGAATCGGCAGAATTCTCTTGTCCTTCTGCAGAGAAGTTACCCCAATCCAGTGGTTGAGGTAGCCAAGATTGGTCAGGAGTAATCTCTGAGTTTGCAGAAAAGCCGAATGCTCCATCTACCGAGACTTTCCACGGGAGCGGAACGCGGCAGCCATCTCGACCCCGTTCCTTATTGCCACTCATCTTCCAAATGGGATCTTGCAGCCTGTCGACTGGTATGTCCAAGACTTCAGGCAACCCGAGTTCCTCACCTTGGTAGAGAAAGACAGCGCCCGGTAATGCCAGCATTAACAATGCTGCGGAGCGTGCTCTGATTTTCGCTCTCTGGAAATCAAAAAAATCCGTCTCGATGACAAGTTCTGGATCCTTCGGGCTATCCGCAGCCATGAAATCCATCTCAAGGCGATTCACCGCACGGACAACGTCATGATTATTCAGAACCCAAGTCACTGGTGCTCCGACCGCGGCCATTCCTTCAATTGATCGATCGATACTTGATTTAATTGACTCCTGTCCCCACTTTACGGTTAAGAAATCGAAATTAAAGGTATTCGCTAACTCATCGGGTCTTACATAAAGGGCAGATCGAGAAGGTGGATTCACCCAAGCTTCCGAAACAGCCATCCGTTGACCTGGATATGAATCCAACAATTTTCTCCACTCACGATAAATCTCGTGTACCCCATCCTGATCCCAATATGGAAAATCTCGTGAATCAAGGAGACCGAAGTGCTCCTGAAATGGAGCATCTGGCAGTCCCTCAGCTTTAACCAGTCCGTGGGCAACGTCAACTCGGAATCCATCAACATTTCGGTCTAGCCAGAAGCGCAAAACCTGAATGAAGTGATCTCTCACTTCTGAATTTTCCCAATTGAAATCAGGCTGTTGTGGAGCAAATATATGGCAATACCACTGGCCGAGTTCTCCATTTTTTTCAACTACGCGAGTCCAGGCTGGCCCTCCGAACACAGACTGCCAATTGTTTGGCGGTTCTTCCCCGTGTTCTCCCTTGCCGTCTCTGAACAGATAACGATTACGCTCGTGCGAACCGGGGTCCGATGCAAGGGCGTCTTGGAACCACCGGTGCTCATTACTCGAATGGTTTGGAACAATGTCAATAATGATCCGGAGCCCATTTTGATGGACTTTATCGATTAGTTCCTGAGCGACCTCTAAAGAACCATATTCGGGATCAATATCCATGAAATCCGAAACGTCATAACCATTGTCGTGCTGTGGTGATGGATACCAGGGGGTAATCCAAATCGCATCCACACCTAATTCCTTCAAATACCCAAGTCGACTAATGATCCCCCGAATGTCCCCGATTCCATCTCCGTTTTCATCGGCAAAGGAGCGGATGTAAATTTGATAGGTGATGGCGTTGCTCCACCAATATATTTCGGACACTTCATGAGATATCGACGTTGCTACGGTTTGTGACACGTACATTCCATTCCCCCTGCGATAAGAAGTGAATGACCGGGTACAGAATTTCCGCTCACCTGTCCGCCTACTATTGATTGTAGATTTCCTGCTAAATCAGTTGAAACTAGTTGCGCTCGGTCGCCAGCATTAACGACTACCATAAATGAGCAATCTTCAAAATCACGCTTGATTATCAGTGTTCGATTTCGGTTCTCGATTACGGAAAAGTTTCCATGACTCAGGGCTCGATGTTCCCTTCGTAAGCCGAGTACTGGTTCAAGAGCTGCCAAGAACTCTCTTTGTTTTTTTGCGAATACCGGTGGAAACGTCCCGCGGCAATCTGGATCATTTTCACCAGCCAGACCGATCTCATCACCGTAATAAAGAGCTGGAACGCCAGGTAGAAATTGGTTCAGAATCAATACCATCAGAGCATCGCGAAGCGAGCCGCCACATTCGTTAACTAGCCTGGCTGTGTCATGACTTCCAGTGAAGTTCGTAATTAACGAAGGGTCTTCACGAAGTTGACACCACTGCTCGATATCAACCGCGAGATCCTCAGCATCCGCATCGTGTCGGGACACGAAGTCCACAAGCCGAGTGCGAGCAAAGTAGTTGGTCACCGATTGAAAATCCGTGGCAAAGCCCCACTGCTGCCAAGCTTCGGCGATCCAGAGATCTGAGGAAGTAAGATCCTTAGTAGAAGCCCGAAGAAGGTTCCAGAATTCACGCGGAATTTTCCAAGGTACATCCAAGCGCCAACCCTTAATTCCAAAAGAATCCCAGTAAGACATGACTTGCGAGATCATTTCGAGAACATGAGGGCTTTCGTGATTCAGCTTAGGAAGGAAATCGGCTCCTCCGCAAGTCTGATAAACAGATGAATCGG
Organism: Actinomycetes bacterium; assembly: GCA_025355665.1. Classification (GTDB taxonomy): domain Bacteria; phylum Actinomycetota; class Actinomycetes; order Nanopelagicales; family Nanopelagicaceae; genus QYPT01. Next base: position 31,965 of record JANXZF010000078.1, on the reverse strand, counting down.
CAACAAAATTAAACAATTCGCGGTCTGGTGTATCGCCAGCTAACGCCCGCACAAAACTATGAAATTGATCTCCGACGTGATTGAAAACGCCATCTAGCAGAATGCCGATTTTTGATTCTCCCGCCCCAGTAATTAAATTGGCGAGTTGATTTTCATCACCGAGTAGAGGGTCAATGTGAAAGTAATTTTGTGTGTCATACCGATGATTTGAGGGAGAAGAAAAAATAGGGTTGAGGTAAATATTCGCCACGCCTATACGGCTCAGATAAGGCAATTTCGACGAAATACCTGCAAGGTTGCCACCAAAGAAATTCTCGCGCGTAGGCTCACTGCCCCACGGTGCGAGCACTCGATAAGTGTTCTGGTTAATTTGAGCAAAACGGTCAGGAAAGATTTGATAGAGCGTCCCTTTGCGAAACCAATCCAGGCGATCTGGATTAGCTGACTGGACAATTTCTTGGCTCACTCGTTAACACCACCCGACGCTAAACCTCTAATCAGCGATTTCTGCATCGCTAGAAAAGCAATAACAGCGGGAATTGTTGCCGATACTGTGGCCGCCATCAACAGCGTCCACCTCGTTCCGTATTTACCTGAGAAATTGGCAATTCCTAGTGGAACCGTGAAGTGCTCGGGGGAATTGAGAACTATGAGAGGCCAAAGGAAATCATTCCAAGCAAATAGGAAGGCAAATAGTGCCAAAGTGGCGACCGCTGGACGTGCGAGTGGCAAGATCACGGTCCAAATAACGCGAAGAGTACTGGCGCCATCCATTTTAGCGGCATCGTCAAAGTCTCGTGGAATGGAATGAATGAACTGACGAAGAAGAAGAATTCCAAAGGCGGACCAGCATCGAGGAATTATGAGAGCGACTAGATTATCTGCCCAATGTAAATGCTGAATTATCTGAAATGAAGGAATAACCAACAGCGGCAAAGGGACCATCATTGATGCAAGCAACGTGAACCACAAAGTTTTCTTAAGCGGGAACTCGAATCTATCAAATGCGTAAGCGGCAAGAGCGCTCGTAAATACTTGACCAAAAGTTACGAGTACAGCGACGATTATTGAGTTCAGGTAGTATCGGCTGAATGGGGCCTCATGCCAGGCATTGACAAAGTTCTGCCAATGAAAATGAGTGGGAATCAAGTATGGTGCCGCGAAAGCGAGTTTCGGTGGCTTGAGAGAGGTGGTGATCATCCAGACGAATGGCAAAATGACTATGGAAGAAATCGCAATAAGTACGAGGTGATCCGCTAACCCAAGAGATATTTTTTTGAATTTTCTCATCATTCATGCCTTCGTCGTATTTGCCACTGCAGCATTGTCAAGGCGAGGATTATCATGAATAGCGTCCAACCAATGGCCGACGCATAACCCAAGCGGAAAAGTTTGAAACCCTGGTTGAAGAGCAAGAGAGACATAACGTTCGTCGAACCCATCGGGCCACCTGAAGTAAGAATGAAGATGTGATCAAATACCTGAATGGCATCGATGAAACCAGTAATGAGAACTAGAGTCGTCACAGGTCGCATCAGAGGAATTGTCATATAGCGAACCTTTTGCCAACCCGAGACTCCATCCAAATCGGCGGCCTCATAACATGATGTCGGAAGACTACTTAGTCCGGCTGCGTAGACAATTACCGCGAATCCGAGTCTTTTCCAAATTCCAACGATAATAACCGCAGGTAGAGCCCAGTGAGTATCACTGAGCCAGTTCGGCCCTGGAAGGTGCAGCGCCTTAAGACCCAGATCAATAACACCGACGTAAGGATCAAAGAGAAGTTGCCATACAACAGCGGCCGCCACAGTTGCGGTCACGACAGGCGAAAAGAAGATTGTTCGATAAATAACAGACGACTTGCCCCTGCGCTGCAACATCAGCGCTATAAGGAATCCCAAGATAGTACTGATTAAGGTTACTGAGACTGTATATATCGTGGTTACTGACAAGGATTTCCTGAATTCAGCATCTCCAAAAAGATTTATGTAATTCTGGAATCCGACGAATTTCTTGACCGCGTTTAGACCATCCCAGCTCGTAAGGCTGATTTGTGCACTCCAAATGAAGGGGTATGCAGTAAATCCGATAAAGAGAAGCAATGCCGGTGCGATGAGGAGGTATGCGGTTCGCGCCTGGCGGTTCCTCATCATCACCTCCTAGTAGAGAAAATTACGTACTCGACAAGAGAAAGGAACTGCCCCAGACGTCATTATGCCTAGGGCAGTTCCCTTTGTATCTAGTTGGTGCTTAGAGCTTTTCTAACAGCAGCATCGGCATTGGCCAATGCGTCAGACACACTCACTGTCCCGTAGAAGGCTGGTTCAAGCGCCTTCGAAAAAGCGTCTGACACCGCAGGGTAGGCAGCGATCGCAGGTCGCGCATATGCGTACTTTTGCTGATCGATAAATGCCTTCAATGCAGGTTCCTCTGCAATGTGCTTCAAGAGCACATTGCTGTTGGCAACCGAGTCGCTGATTGGCATGAAGTTAGTCGCAACATCCCAACGGGCTTGAATTGGAGCGCTGGTGAACCACTGAATGAACGTAACGGCGGCTGCTTGTGTTGCTGTAGTGCCCTTGAAAGCCATGATCTGTTCGCCACCCATGTTGGTCGCGTGCACTCCACCATCTGGAATCGGCAACATTGCTGTACCGAACTCAAATGGGGCATTGTCACGATATCCGCCGACCATCCACGAACCGTCGATTCTCATACCGGCTTGACCTTTATCGAAGGCACCCCACTGACCGGCGGTTGCCGCGTGATCAACATTGATGAGATCGACCAAGAATTGAAGCGCAGTTTTACCTGCGGCGGAATTGAATGTAGGTGCTGTGTTTGTCTTGTTCAAGAAACCTGCACCTGATTGCCAAAGGTAAGGCTGGAACTGCCAAGTTAGACCTTCACCTGGCTGCACATAGATTTCCATTCCTTGGGTGCCGTTACCAAGTTTGCTGATGGCCATCGCATCGGCACGCATTTCTGCCCAAGTCTTAGGTGGCTTGTTTGGATTTAGACCAGCCTTACGGAAAAGATCCTTATTGTAGAAAAGGGAGAGATTGTTGGTGCTTGCGGGTAGCGATTGCAACTTGCCCTTGTACAGACCATAGGTAAGCAATGAAGGGTAGATATCTCCAGTAGCTTTCTTGATCCCCCCAAGTGCTGCACCCAAATCAACCAGCTTGCCCGATTGGTTCATGTTGGCCATCCACGCGATATCTGTTGCTGCCAGTGCTGGGGTTGATCCGCTAGCGATAGCTGATTGAAGTTTGGGAAGCAGGTCGCCCCAAGGGAAGGTAACTGGCTTGACGATGATCCCGGGGTTCTTCTTGTTGAATTCGGTAACGAGTTTGCTTAATGCCTGCCCGTTTCCGCCATCCCAGTAGTTCCAGAATTGGATTGTTACCGGTTTTACTGCCTTACTTGCGGCGATCGCCGACCCAGTGCCGAGAGAGACCGTCGCAAAAACGGCCAGGCTAAGGATCGAAGCGAGTCTGCGATGAGTGAGCTTCATCGAGCTTCCCTTCTTCGGAGGTGGAGTTGCTTGTGGGTGAAAAGTAGGGCTCCATGAAACATATGTCAAGAGTCTGAAACATGATACATTCCCCCAATGGCCAGCTTAAGAGACGTCGCAGCCCACGCTGGAGTAAGCGTGGCAACAGCCTCCCGGGTGCTCAATAACGCCGAACTCGTGAGACCAGAAACTCGTGAACGTGTCGAAAAAGCAATGCAAGAATTGCTATTTACGGTTCCCGAGCCGTCACAACCTGAGAAATTGGCAGGACTGTTCGTTCCAGACATTGTGAACCCGATCTTCACTCAGATCACCCAAGCGATCGAGACCAAGGCCCGTAATGCAGGTTGGGCGATAGTTCTTTGTACGACAGGGGACTTAGCCAGTGCAGAGAGAGAGCATGCGCAGGGCTTCTTTACCCGTCAAATAACCAACCTGATTTTCGTTTCATCGGTCGCTGCAAACACAGCTGAACACCTGCCTCACTATCAAGCGCTTCTCGAGCATGGCGCCCGCCTACTCTTCATCAACGGCGCGCCTAACGATCTTGCCGCGCCCGCTATTGGAGACGACGAGTGGGCAGCTGGTCGAATTTCTGCCCAACATATTCTCGATCTTGGGCATCGCTCAATCGGTTTCATCACTGGTGTCGAGACCACTTCGAGTCGTTCTCATCTCCGTCTTTCCGGAATTCAAGAGATGGTTGCCACTGTGCCAGATGCCGTCATTTACCCAACTCATAGCGAATGGGGTGTAGAAGGCGGCGTCGTTGGCGCAGCAAAATTACTCGAATCCCATCCAGACATCACCGCAATTATCTGTGCAAGCGATCTAACCGCATTGGGTGCGATGAATTACTGCCAGTCCAAAGGAATTTCAGTACCAGAGGATGTATCAATTCTCGGTTCCGACGGAATCGAGTTAGGGCGCTGGGTCTTCCCTTCACTCTCGACTGTTGCGCAACCCATCGATGCGATATCTGATTACGTCGCAACGTGGCTCACAGCAGAGGAAACAACACAAGTTTCGTCTACTGCGACCCCGGATATTGCCTTCAGACCGACGCTCATTGTCCGAAATAGCACAACAAAGAAAAAGCACAAACAAAAATAGAGACAGTGCAAGGCATACATAACCACTCCCCTCAAAATCTAGAATACGGAGAAAATATGCGTTCACGATTTTTTACACGAATTCAAAAACGTTCACTTCCATTGCGAATTATGGCTGTACTCGCACTCGCAATTACCCTCATAGTCCCGCAAGGTTCGACACATGCTTCGGCATTTGTTGCACCGGGCTCACCCGGGGTTCTCGCTGAAGGAGATGTGATCTACCAGGTTCTGGTAGATCGTTTTTCCAATGGCAACACTGCAAATGACAACTTCGGATACGGAGACTACAACCCATCAAATCTGGGCATGTATCACGGGGGCGACTGGCAAGGTCTAACAAACCATCTCCAATACATCAAAGACCTCGGCGTCACCGCTATCTGGATCTCACCAGTCTCAAAACAACAACCACTAAGTCGAGACGGAACAGAAGCCAGTTACCACGGTTACTTTACCAACGACTTCGCGACACCAAATGAACACTTTGGTTCGAGAACTGATCTTCAAAACCTGGTCAATTCTGCTCATGCTCTCGGACTAAAAATGATCCTCGACGTCGTTCCGAATCACACCGCTGACTATCTATTGGGGACCAGCACCACTTATAGTCCGACCACATATGCACCAGCGGCGCCATTAAACAATTCGGCCCTCTTCCATCACGCCGGTGACTGTCTCTTTTATGGGAGCGAAACACAAGCTCAACTAGAGGTGTGCGATCTAGGAGGACTCGACGATCTCGACCAATCCAATTCAACCGTGGACACCTACTTGAAGAACACTTACAAAGACTGGGTTCAAGGCATTGGATTTGACGGTATCCGGGTTGACGCAGCACGTAGTATTCCGCAAACGTGGTTACAGTCGTTTGAGACCACAATGGGGGTTCCTACATTCGGTGAAATCTTCGACGGGAACATCAATTACGTCTCTTCGTATCAAAACTACGAATGGGGAGTTCTCGACTTCCCAACATTTTTCACGGCTCGTGACGCGCTTTCGGCGGATGGAAATCTGAATAATCTAAGTGGGCTCTTCGCTCAAGATTACCTGTATCCACATGTAAATCGAGTAGAGACATTCTTAGACAATCACGATCGAGCTCGATTCCTGGCTCGAGCAAGTGACAATTATCAAAGACTTCGTACTGCACTCACGTTTCTATTAACTGCCCGCGGTATTCCGGTGATCTATTACGGAACCGAACAGGCTGACAACGGAAATATGAATCCGTACGAGGTTCCGATTGCAAATAAGGATAACCGCAAGGATCTTCCAAGTTTCAGTGAAACTGGAACGATCTACAAACACATCCAGAGACTCAATGCAATAAAAAAGGCCTACCCAGCACTGCAAATTGGTACACAGAGAGAAATGTGGACGGATACTTCCGTGTACGGGTTTTCTCGACGTGTTGATACAACGGGTGCTGAAGCCATGACAATTTTGTCGGATAGTTGGGACACTCAAACGCGCACCATCCCGTTGCGCGCAGAATCGACTATCGCAGTTGGTACAGTGCTTACGAATCTCATGAATACGGTAGATACCGTGGTGGTTCAAGCAGGCGGAAGTACTGGCAAGCAGATCTCAGTGGCTCTGGGTGAACACGAAGCAAAAGTGTATGTGCCTGGAACTCCAGTCGCCTACACACCCCCTACGCGAGTAATTACAACGATTCGCGTGCACTACAACGTTGGCTGGGGAAATCGAATCACCTTGCGTGGTGACAGCGACCCATTCAGATGGACTCAACCAATCGAAACTAGAAACACAGCGGCTGACGTCTGGGAATATCAATTGGAGCGCTTCTCGGCCGGGCAATCGTTCCAATTTAAACCTCTGATAAACGATGTCACGTGGTCAGCAGGTTCCAACTTCACCGGAACGGGTGGTACGACAATAGATATTTACCCGACCTTCTAGGGTAAATGCGAAGAATCCTCCAAGGGTGTTGGGGGAAGTGGGGGGCGAGGTAAATCTCGCTCCCCACTTATTTTTTCCAGCGAATTCGGGATAGGCCCTTAGATCATCGCAACAGCACGCTTCCACGTTAACTCGAGGTCAGCGTCTTTGGGAAAGCGTCCTGCGATCTCAAGATCTACCAGTCCATGCATCAACGCCCACACTGCGCGCGCATGCTCATGATCTTTACCAGTGATTTCAATGATCATCCTGGTAACGCCATCCTCTAATCCGACCGGGATTCGATCACGCAATAGCGGAATGGATACGGTTATTTCGTAGAGGTGAGGATTTTCTAGCGCCCATTTCCTATAGGCGAGCGCCTTGGCCCTCTTACTCTTGCCTGCTCTCTTTATTGCGTTCCCAAACTCCTGCAGACCTCGAGCCTGAAGGCCTGCGATGATCTCCTCCTTGTCTGCGACATGTTTGTAGAGGCTTGGAGCCTTGATGTGAAGCCGATCAGCAAGAGCACGCATCGACAGTCCTGCGATGCCCTTTTCTTTGAGCAATTCATAAGCAATGACGCTGATTCTTTCCCGAGTTGGGCCGTTGGTGTTAGCCATGATAATTTCAGGCTAACACTGTTAGCAAGGGAGATGCAAGATGTTCGTAGTCGGCAAACCAAGGTTCTTTCTGCGCCTGGAAGGCGTTGTCCTCTTCCTCGCATCGCTCATTCTCTTTAGAACAACTCACCAGCATTGGTGGTGGGTTCCAGTGCTTCTGCTCGTACCCGACATCTTTATGGCTGGTTACTCACGATCAACGAAAATTGGCGCGTTGATCTACAACATCGGCCACACATATCTCCTGCCTGTGACAGTGTCTCTCTACGGTCTTCACAGTCATAGACCTCTCCTTCTGGGCACTGGGTTGATTTGGCTTGCCCACATCGGAATGGATCGTTTTGCCGGATACGGTCTCAAATACGATGACGATTTCAAGCACACTCACCTCGGGAGTCTGGCCAAAAATCCAAAGGTGTAAATCAAAATAAGTAGGCTTCACGGGTGGGCGAGAAGAACCAGAACCTTATTATTTTTGACTGCGATGGTGTCCTAGTCGACAGCGAGATCATCTCCGTCGCCGTTGACCAAGTGGTCCTTGCAGACCTTGGCTGGTCGCTCTCCATTGAAGAAATAATTGATCGTTTTGTCGGAAGGTCCCATGCGCATTTTCTCGAAACCGTCGAAGAGCATCTGGGCCGGAAATTACCGGACGACTGGGAGGATGCCTATCAACATCTATACCGACAAGAACTTGCCGCAAACTTGAAACTTATCGATGGCATTGCCGATGCCCTCGAAGTCATTGCCGATCCAATGTGCGTTGCCTCCAATGGGAGCCACAGCAAGATGGAGTTCACCCTCACTCGGGCAGGGCTATGGTCGCGTTTCGAGGGCAGGATTTTCAGCGCATCGGATGTAAAGCACGGAAAGCCCGCCCCAGACTTGTTTTTGCACGCGGCCGAAGTGCTCGGTTTTAAGCCGTCGGATTGCGTTGTCGTCGAGGATAGTTGGGCTGGCGTTCAAGCAGCTCTCGCCGCAAATATAAAAGTGGTTGCTTACGCTGGCGGAATAACCCGACGCGAACAACTGGAAGGAGAGGGCGTCGTAATCATCGATCATATGTCGCAACTTCCCGATGCCATCAAGGCACTTATCAATAACTAGATTCTTCATTCTCACATAGACTCACGGAGTGTCCGATTTGCGAAAGCGCAACGCATCGCTGATATTGGCTGGAATTTGTTTCGGTACAACAGGCACCGCACAAGCCCTTGGTCCAAAGGGGATATCCCCCTTGGCTGTCGGTAGCGCACGCCTGATCGCGGGCTCGTTGCTCCTATTTCTCTTTCATCGTTCTGCGACCAAATCACTTGCCAGAATTTCTCGCCAAGATTTGTGGCTCAGCGCAATTGGCGTCGCTCTCTACCAAATTACTTTCTTTTCCGCCGTCAAGAGCACGGGCGTAGCGATAGGCACCGTTACCGCACTTGGATCGGCACCGGCTCTGACTGGCATCGTGGCGTACATGATGAATCGAGAGAAACCGACCAAGCGGTGGTTTTTCGCAACCCTAATCACGACGTTCGGCATATTCGTCTTGAGCACATCAAGGGGGATTTCCGATTTCAACTTCCGCGGATTCCTTCTAGCGATCGGAGCCGGGGCTTCGTACTCGGTTTTCGCAGTGGCAAGCAAGCGAGCATTGACCATGGGCGTGAGCATTACCGACGCGATGTTTCGGATATTCGCGCTTGGTGCCGTTCTTTCAGCGCCACTACTTTTTGTCGGCAATATGCACTGGATTATTACTCCTCGGGGCCTGAGTTTGATTCTCTGGTTGGGTCTGGTACCAACGGCACTGGCATATATGGCCTACGCCTACGGATTGGCCAAAGTTCGCGCAAGTACGGCTTCAACTTTGATCTTGGCCGAACCTGCCACCGCCACCCTATTGGCAGCATTGGTGCTAGGTGAAGCAATCACCGCCCACGGATGGATCGGAATTTCCGTGGTTATTATTGGTCTTATCTATTTATCCGTTTAGAAGAATGCACCCTAAGGCGGCCTAATCATGATTACAGAAATCGCGCACGTTGAAATCGATTCGGAGCGACTACCAGAATTTGAGGCAGCAATGAAAGTTGCCGTTTCGACAATTCTTTCGAAGTCCCATGGATATCGCGATTTCGAGCTCCTTAAAGGAGTTGAGCGACCAAGCGTCTATACATTCATCATTCATTGGGGCACCCTGGAAGATCACACGGTGGGCTTTAGAGAATCAAACCTCTTCACGCAATGGCGTGAAATCATCGGACCATTCTTTGCACATCCACCAGTTGTAGAACACTGGGAACAAGTTTTCAGCACGAATGGCTGACTCATTTCTCATTCGCACTGCTGTGCCTTCTGATTCTGAAGGCATCGCCAAAGTCCACACTCGCTCGTGGCAGAGTGCATATCGCGGGATTCTTCCTGATGATTGGCTTGATGCTCTGAAGTGGCAAGATCGCAAGGAGCGTTGGGATCCACAGCTGCCCGCTGAAAGTCCTCGCGCCATTTATGTTGCCCTCGATTCCAAGAATGAGATTCTCGGCTTTGCCAGCATCGGTCCCGCCCGAGACGAGGATCTAAATGCTGACGAGACTTTCGAACTTTATGCGATCTACCTATCCCCCGAGACTTGGCGAGAGGGAGTGGGAAGCAGACTTCTTTTAGCAATTCTTCCTCAAATACCAATTCACGCAAAGCAACTCGTGCTCTGGGTGCTCACGGCGAATCAAATCGGCAGGGCGTTCTACGAAGGACGTGGCTTTACAACAGACGGAGCAAAAAAGATTGCGGAAATCGGGACCAATGAACTCGAAGAAGTTCGCTACCGATTAGATCTTGATCAGATTCGGTACCGCTGACTTATCAGCGCTTGGCAGCGGCAAACCCGAGTTCGAGATCTGCCTTGATGTCCTTAATGTTCTCAAGTCCAATACTCAGACGCACCATGCCAGGAGTGATCCCCGCGTGTAGTTGCTCTTCGGGACTTAATTGAGAGTGAGTTGTGGAGGCGGGATGAATTACGAGGGAACGAACATCGCCGATATTTGCGACGTGGCTGAACATTTTGAGCCCCTCCACAAATTTCTTTCCTGCTTCTAGTCCACCTTTGAGTTCGAAGGACATGACCGCCCCAGCACCCTTTGGCGCGTATTTCTGGGCAAGGTGATGAAGTTTGGAAGATTTCAATCCCGCGTAACTGACGCGTTCGACTTGCGAATGCTTCTCCAACCATTCTGCAACTTCCAAGGAGTTTTCAACGTGACGATCCATGCGAAGGCTAAGCGTCTCAAGCCCCTGAGCAAGAAGCCAGGCATTAAACGGTGAGACTGAGGCCCCGATATCGCGGAGCAGTTGGAGCCTTGCTTTGTAGATGAAGGCGAGATTGGCACCGAATGTGGAACCAACGCCAAGGGTCTTGGCATAAACCATTCCGTTGTAACTTGGATCTGGCTCGTTAAATCCTTTGAACTTTTCAGGGTAATTCGCGTAATCAAAATTGCCTGAGTCAACGATCGCACCGACCATGGCGGTTCCATGTCCAGACAAGAACTTAGTGGCAGCGTGCGTCACGACATCCGCGCCGTAATCAATTGGCCTGGTCACATACGGTGTTGCGATTGTGTTGTCGACTATCCACGGAACTCCAACTTCGTGTGCAACATTGGCGATCGCTTCAAGGTCGAGCATGATGGCTTGCGGATTGGAGATTCCTTCACCGAAAAAAGCCTTCGTATTCGGCCTAACGGCCTTCTTCCATGAATCCATATCCTGGGCATCATCGACGAAAGTTACTTCGATTCCATATTTAGGAAGAGTGAAATTAAACAAGTTATACGTTCCACCATATACATGCGGACTTGCAACTATGTGGTCACCGGCCTGAGCAAGATTCATGATTGCAATGGTTGTAGCGGCCATACCCGACGCCACGAGCAAGGCCCCGACTCCCCCTTCTAGAGCGGCAATACGTTGTTCGACAACATCTTGAGTTGGATTGTTAATGCGCGTGTAGACATAACCCGCTTCTGAAATCCCGAAAACATTTGCAGCATGCTCTGTATCTCGAAATTGATATGCCGTTGTTTGGTAGAGGGGAAGTGCCCTTGATCCTGTTACCGGATCAGGAGTTTGGCCTGCATGAATCTGTAGAGTCTCAAACGACCAATCATGCTCTTCACTGCTCATGGATAGAGTCCCCTTAGTCTGTGTGCTTCCGCAACACGAGCTACACCTAACATGTGCGCTGCCTCGCGCCACGTAACTTTTTTCGATTTTGCCAGATCCTCAACTTCTACAATTGATTTCATCAATATCTTGTTGAGGTTTTCACGAACATCTTCAGCGCTCCAGAAGTAGTTCTGTTTGTCTTGCACCCACTCAAAGTAGGAAACAATGACACCGCCTGAGTTCGCCAAAATATCTGGAACTACGAGGATGCCGTTTGAGTTCATGATGGCATCGCCCTCGGGCGTAGTTGGAGCATTTGCGCCCTCAACTACAACCTTCGCTTTGATACTTGATGCCGTGGAATGCGTTATCGAATCCGCGAGTGCCGCTGGAATTAGAACGTCGACATTTAGGCCAAGGAGTTCCTGATTGGTGATGTGATCGGTTCCAGGGGCACCTAGTACGGTGCCATTGGTTTTCGAATACTCGAGCACATCATCGACAGATTTAAAGCCTGTAACGCCACCGCTCACGTCGCTAACTGCAACAACTCTTAGGCCCATTTTTTCAAGCGCTACTGCGGCCCAGTATCCGACCTTGCCGAATCCTTGGATAGCAACGGTGGCACCTTGTGGGTTTATTCCACGCATCTTCAATGCTTCTCGAGTTGAGATTGCGACGCCATCTCCTGTCGCAGAATTTCGACCAAGAGATCCACCGAGAACGATCGGCTTGCCAGTAACCACGCTTGGCACTGCAAAACCTTCATTCACCGAATATGTATCCATCATCCACGCCATGTTGCGCTCATCGGTTCCGACATCGGGGGCTGGAATATCGCGTTCGGGACCAATAATCGGCAATATCTCTGACGTGTATCTACGTGTCAGCCTCTCGTTTTCTTGAAGCGACAAGGTACGTGCGTCAACAGCAACGCCGCCCTTAGCGCCGCCGTAAGGCAAATTGGTAAGCGCGCATTTCCACGTCATCAACATGGCAAGGGCAACGGTTTCATCTAGGTCTATGTCTTGATGAAAACGCACACCTCCCTTGGATGGCCCGCGGGTGGTGGAATATTGAACTCGATAGCCTTTATAGATTTCGACTCTGCCGTCGTCTCGCCTTAGCGGAACTGCAACTTCCAGGATTCGCCTCGGTGTTGAAAGGGTTTTCCAGTCGTTTTCGGATAGTTCTAGTTGATCTACTGCTCGCCGTAATTGGGCAAGGGCGGTTGCCAAGGGTGACTCCATTGTCATAACGCCACCGTAGTGCAGTCCCGAACGAAAATAAAGACAGCACCGATGCGCGCCGTTAATATCCAACAATGACTTCTGAAACCACGCTTGCGCGCTTCGAAAAGTATTCTGAGTCACTAACGCAATCCTGCATTCAGAACCCCAAAATAATCGGTTTGGTGCTAGTTGGATCAACGGCCGAAACGCAGCGCGTAGATGAATGGAGTGATCATGATTTCTTCGTTATTACCGAAGATGGTGATCAAGAGGCTTTGCGACAGAATTTGAATTGGTTGCCGAAGGCCAATTCCGTGGCTTTTTCGTTTCGAGAGACCGAACACGGTCTAAAAGTGGTTTACAAGTCGGGTAATGTCTTGGAGTTTGCGATTTTCAGTTGCGATGAACTTCGAGTGTGCCTGGTAAATCACCATCGACTCGCCTACGGTGATGAAAGAGTTGTAAATGCTCTGACCGAGGCCGCCAATCGCTTGCCTCCTGCCGTTGTAGGAGATGACCTCGCCGATTTTCGTCATTTCTTATCAGTGCTGGTTATCCAAGTTGGTCGAGCGCGACGGGGTGAAGGAATCACCGCTGGTCAAGGAATTCACGGGACAGCAACAACTGCCCTCCTGAAAGTTCTTACAAGGCGACTTCCTGCTGATCCAAGACTCGATAAATTGGATGTTTCACGCAGGTTTGAATTCGTGCACCCGGAAGTCGGAAAAGCGATTGCCGCAGCCTTGGCGCAACAACCAGCGGCTGCGGCTCGAGACCTCCTTGAGATTTCAGAGAAATACCTTGCGCCTATATGGCCTGATTTCCCAAAGAGAGAGGTAAACACTGTAAAAGATGTCTTTTCATGGACCTCTTGAGGTAAGTTCTGAACGCCAATTATGAGAAACGGATAATAATGAAGAAGAAGTTAGTCCTTGTCTCCGCCCTCGCATCCCTTCTCTGGAGCATCTACCTAATGGCTGCTGTCGCGCTCAATGACACGTCAGTCGCAAAGCGAGTAGCGGGTGGCCAGCTACATAGCTTCGGGGCGATGCTGCGCTTCACGTACACGGTCCAAGGTTTGTTGATGATTTTCCAATTTCTTTTCCTCATACAGCTTTACAAACGGGGAGGCGTCTGGTCGAAGACCACCTATCTATGGGCACGCATATTTTTGCTTTTGTCCTTCTTGAGCGCAGTGGCGAATATGGCTTCAAGAAGCACGCTCGAGCGCTGGAACACAATTCCTGCATTATTGATCGCCATCGGTTACCTGGTACTTGGCGCGCTGAATTTCCGGCCAAGGCGAAGGTAGTCTGAATGTCATGAGCCTTACGCCTCTTGTCCAAATCGAACATTTTCGAATGGATTTTGGCAAGAAGAATGTTATTCGCGATCTCTCTTTCGAAATTCGCCAAGGTGAGACCTTTGGACTTCTAGGAAGTAATGGGTCAGGAAAGACAACAACTATTCGAGCGCTTTTGGGAATTTACCAACCTACGCAGGGCACACTGCACATCAACGGGCGCGACTTCAAACCCGATAGCGGGATGAAACTCGGCTATCTTCCCGAAGAGCGCGGTCTCTACAAAAAAGAATCTGTCATCGATGTCATGGTTTACTTTGGAAGACTAAAAGGTCTCGACCGTGTTACGGCCCATACGTGGTCTCTTGACTATCTTCAACGCGTAGGCCTTGGTGACAACGACAAAACTTCCGTTGACAAACTCTCGAGTGGTCAGCAACAGAAAGTGCAACTTGGCGTAACGATCATGAACAACCCCGATTTACTTATCCTGGATGAACCTACGAAAGGCTTTGACCCGGTAAACCGCCGCCTTCTCATGGATTTGATTGAAGAGCAGAAGAAACGTGGCGCAACGGTTCTGATGGTCACCCACCAGATGGAGGAAGTGGAAAGGCTCTGCGATCGAATAATCCTGTTAAAGGACGGTGTTAGCAGAGCCTACGGAACAGTAAAGGAAGTGCAGGAGGAGTTCGGCAATCTACTAATTTCCATTGAGCACGAAGGAGAACTCCCCCGATCTACCTTCTATTCGATCATTGAGCAGGGTGGAGGCGAGAGCAAAGTCGAGGTTGTCGCCGGGGCAAGTCCCACGCAAATACTTAAGGAAATCATGGCAGCTGGGGTTAATGTTGGAAAATTCACGCCGACCCCTAAATCACTCGACGACATTTTTGTCGAGATCTATGGATCAGAAGCGACAAAGGACTAGTGCCCACTATGCGACAACATAACCTCGGAAACGTCATCTCCTTCGAGTTGGTGCGCACCATGAAAAAGAGGCGATTTTGGCTCGGAATATTCGCGATTCCTCTCCTGATTGTCGTCGTCTTCACCCTCGTCTCAGTTTCCAACAGCCACTCAAAAAAGACTACTGACAATCAAAAGAATGCCCATTTCTCCTTTGAGTACACAGATTCGTCAGGATTGGTCGATCCGACCATAGTCGCTAAACTCAAAGGAAACTTGGTTTCCAGCGAGAACGTGGGAATTGCCGACGTCAAGGCCGGAAAAGTGGACGCATACTTTTACTACCCAGCACATCCAGCAAAGGACGTAATTAAGGTTTTTGGAAAAGAGAAAGGGGTCTTTGAAAACGGGAAGTACTCCTCGGTCGCCCAAATGATCCTTCAGACGAGCGTCGATAGCAAAATTGGATCCATGGATGTAAGCGCAATATCGCGCGGGGCCGTCAAATCGACAACAGTGACTTTTAGGAATGGCAAGACTGCAGGCGGCATGAACAGCCTTATTCCTGCAATGTTCTTTTTGGTCATCTTCTATATGCTCATCGTTCTACTCGGAAATCAAATGCTCACTTCGACGCTCGACGAAAAGGAAAATCGAGTCACTGAAATGATTTTGACAACGATTAACCCAACAAACTTGATATTAGGAAAAGTCATCTCACTGTTTGTGCTTGGGGTCGTGCAGATGCTCGTTTTTGCCATGCCGATTGCGACAGGTTACCTATTCTTCAGAAAGAACTTGAACTTACCGAATATCGATTTCTCACATCTAGTTTTTGAACCGCGACAGATGACGGTGGCTGCGCTCCTCCTTCTCGGCGGCTTTGCGCTTTTTACCGGTTCCCTCGTTGCCCTCGGAGCAGCGATGCCAACGGCTAAAGATGCCGGCCCCATATTTGGCAGTCTCATTGCTCTGATGTTCATTCCTTTCTACGTCTTCTCGCTCATCGCAAGCAGCCCAAATGCATTGATCGTCCAGATCTTTACCTACTTTCCCTACACCGCACCCATCACCGGCATGCTCCGAAATGGATTTGGGACCTTCCCGCTCTGGCAGGCGGCAATTTCGATTACAGAACTGTTCGTACTGGCTGGCGTTGTTTTGAGACTTGCGGTCAGGCTTTTTCGCTATGGGTCCATCGAATATTCAAGAAAATTGTCCCTACGAGAAATATTCTCTGCGTGACACAATGATTCATGCGCGTTTTTCGTCCGACCTCAGCAGATGAATTTCTGCGCCAGAGCGAATCGTTAAGGGCGCGCGAACCTTTTCGAACCAACCTCATGGGCAGCGTTGCGACATCAGTTGCCACGGGCAATGCCACTTACCTTGAGTATTTCTGGTGGGTAGTTGAAGACGATTCGGGCGAAGTCACCGGAATCGCAATGAGAACCGCCCCGCACGGATTGGTCTTATCGCCGATGCCTCCAGAGGCAGCATTAGAACTTGCACGGGAAGTCGCGATTCTCGATGACACTTTGCCCGATGTCGCAGGGCCACCCGAAGTTGTTGCCTCTTTTCTGGATGAGTACAAAAGAACTAACAGTGAGGGTTCACTTCGTGACAGTCGCTTGGAAGGGCGGCAACTTCTCTATGCGCTTGGCGAACTCATTTCGGTCAAAGTTTCTGGGTCGATGGTCAATGCAGTACCACAGGATTTCGAATTCGTATTGAACTGGTATGAAGAATTCGCTCGCGATGCGCAACTACACATGCCAAACCCTGCGGGATCTGTGCAAAGCGCACTGGGAAGGAACTCACTCCGCTTCTGGGTCGTGGATGGAGAGCGAGTATCGATGGCGGGATTTGCTCCCCTTGTCGAAACACCAAGTGGAACGGTGGGCAGGATTGGTCCCGTCTACACACCAGCGCAGTATCGACGAAAAGGCTATGCCGGCGGGCTGACGGCCGCGCTATCTCAGGAATTGCTCGATCTCGGCGCAAAGGTAATGCTCTACACCGATGCCGCAAATCCAACGAGCAACGGCGTTTATCAACGGATCGGCTTCGAGCAAATTGACCAGAACGAAAAAATTGAGTTCTTGGCTACCAATGTTTAAAGATCTTAGGGACCTCTCTCGTTTCAACGGATTCCTGCCACTTATCCTGGCGCGGTTCATTTCCAATCTTGGCAATGGCCTCTCTCCCATCGCTCTGGCTTACGGCGTTCTTAGCCTTAAGGGAGCTACAGGATCGGACTTAAGCCTTGTCATGGCTGCCCGAGTTACACCGATGATCATCTTCATGTTGTTGGGGGGCGTGATCGGGGATCGCTTCAAACGAAATCGCATCGTCGGTGGAACTGATGTCATTGGAAGCCTTTTTGCGGCGACAAGCGCCGTCTCGTTCATCGATGGATTCGCTTCCGTGTGGCTACTTTGCTTGATGGGCGGTCTATTTGGAATCCTCAACGCCCTCTGGTGGCCGGCGATGTCCGGAGTTCTGCCAGAAATACTTCCTAAACAGTCGCTACAAAAGGGAAACGCCGTCGTAGGACTTCTGAGCAATTTCGGATTTGTTGCTGGTGCACTTGCCGGCGGAACCATCGTCACACTTTTCGGTTCCGGTTGGGCATTACTCGTTGATGCAATCTCGTTTTTGGTAGCTGGACTGCTCGTGTGGAATATTGACCTTCCACCGATGCCTGTGCGCGAGAGAAATTCAATGTTCCACGATCTCAAAGTCGGCTGGTTTGAATTTATCTCAAGGTCCTGGGTCGTTGCGATCGTCATCAGTTTCACTTTTATGAACCTCTGCTTTGAGGCAACGGTCTCGGTTCTGGGCCCGTTGGCGTTCAATTCAGGCGGCCACGGCCCTCGGAATTGGTCCTTTAATTTGGCAGCGATAACAGCGGGAATGATCGTTGGCGGGATCGCCTCTTTCAAGATCCATTTCTCCAGGCCATTAGTCCTTGGAATGCTCTCAATTGCTCTCGTCCCCGCCTGGATCTATTTCATGGGATTCAAACTCTCCCTTGCAATTATTCTCGTTGGCGCATTTGTAGCGGGTGTAGCAGTCGAAATTTTTGGTGTGGTTTGGAGCACGAGTATGCAAACCAACATCCCAGAGCAGTCTTACTCGCGGGTGGTCTCTTATGACGCCTTCGGATCATATGCATTGGCACCTCTAGGTATCGCATTTGCAGGACCTGTAGCGAGTTGGATTGGTATTTCACATACCCTGCTGGTGGCCGCATCAATTGCACTCTTTGTGGCGTTGATTCCTTTGGTGCTTAAGTCTGTAAGGGATTTGAAATATCAACCAGCCGAGTAGCCCGATCTATCGAGAGTTGCTCAATTAGAAATGTGTGACCAGACCTGAATATCGTGTAGGCCGTCTGATCGACCCTGTGCCTTTCGAAGTGTGCCTTCATACTTAAACCCTGCCTTTTCTAGGGCTTTCTGTTCGGGTATGTTCTCCACGTCTGTTTGGGCCTCCACCCGAACAATTCCTTGGTTGTGCAATTCTTCCGCCAATAATCGTTGGGCAATCGCGCCGATTCCCTTGCCACGAAATTCATTCACGATGCTGATCCCGATATTTAAAGCTCTAGAACTGGGTGTAGGGCCGTACCAAACGGCGTGCGCGGATAGATCTCCAACAGGTATCACGACCTTGTCGGATTGAGTAAGTTCAATGAGCCAATGAGTAATCGCCATATCCCGCACCTCGGGTGCCATCTCCCCCCACTCTTCGTAGATGCTCGTGCTCTTCGGTCTTGGATACTCGCCATCAATTGCGCGAATTGAAATAACACCAATGTCCAACAAGGAATTCGCATCAATCACAAATTCATCTTAATCCACACTTTGTCGAAAGCAGGGGCACATGCCGTCCATTCGCATCTACGAAGTCCTCGTGAGAACTTTTTATCCCGCGTTGCTAAGGTCTGCAAACCTTCGAGAGTAGAGAGCGAGATAGATATGTCCGACGCCACCGAATGGTCTTTTGAGACCCTTCAAATTCATGCAGGTCAAGTCGCCGACCCAACTACCGGTGCTCGCGCCCTCCCGCTTTATCAAACTACGGCCTATCAATTTCGAGACACGACTCATGCGGCCAATCTCTTTGGCCTTGCCGAATTGGGCAATATCTACACCCGCATCAACAATCCGACTCAGGACGTTGTAGAGCAAAGACTCGCCGCCCTCGAAGGCGGAGTCGCTGCACTGCTTCTCGCATCGGGTTCTGCCGCAACGGCATTTGCGATCTTGAACCTTGCCGAAGCCGGAGATCACATCGTTTCGAGCCCAAGCCTTTATGGCGGAACGTACAACCTGTTTCATTACACCTTGCCGAAATTTGGCGTGGAAGTAACTTTTGTCGAAGACCCCAATGATCTTGAATCGTGGAAGAAAGCGATCCGTCCAAACACAAAGGCCTTCTTCGGAGAAACAATCGCCAACCCGAAAAACGAAATTCTAGATATTGAGGGTGTGGCTATAGTGGCGCACGAATTCGGCGTCCCACTTATCGTCGATAACACGGTAGCGACCCCGTATGTGCTGCGTCCGATTGAACACGGTGCTGATGTGGTTGTGCATTCCGCTACCAAGTTCCTTTCTGGTCACGGAAATACGGTCGTTGGAGCAATCATTGATGCAGGAAGATTCGACTACGCGAAGTATCCAGAGCGCTTCAAGAATTTCAACGAACCTGACAAGAGTTATCACGGGCTGGTTTACGCCCAAGCCCTGGGCGTTGGGTCAGCTTTTGGTGCAAACCTGTCGTATATTTTCAAGATTCGACTTCAGCTCCTTCGAGATATCGGAGCGGCGGTCAGCCCATTCAACGCCTGGCTTCTCGCACAAGGTTTGGAGACCTTGAGCCTTCGTATTGAAAGACACTTGGAGAACGCAAAGGAAATCGCGAAATGGCTTGAACAACGTCCAGATGTCGAGAAGGTCAATTACGCATCTCTTCCTTCTTCCCCTTGGCACGCACTCGGAAAAAAGTACGCACCAAAGGGTTCCGGCGCTGTCGTCTCTTTCGAACTTAAGGGTGGTATTCAGGCAGGCAAGCGCTTTGTCGAATCGCTAAAACTCTTCAGTCACGTGGCAAATATCGGCGATGTGAGATCTCTCGTGATCCACCCGGCGACGACTACACACTCTCAGCTAAGTGCGCAGGAACAACTTGATGCTGGCGTGACGCCAGGTCTGGTTCGACTCAGCCTTGGGCTGGAAAACATCACGGATATCAAGGCAGACCTCGAGAGCGGTTTCACCACAGCAAGATCGTCCTGACGGGGGGCGGGCTGCCGCTTAAAAAGGCGGCAGCCCGAATTTAAAAATTGGGGCGTAGACTGCTTGGATATGAAGGCCGTAAAAGTGGCACCTCCCGAAGAACCGGTTGCACCACCAAAGCTTCGAGGCTGGTTTCATTTAGGCGCTGCCCCAGTTGTTTTCGTTGCTTCGCTCGTCCTCTTCATCTTGAGCAAAGATTCGCTCAAATTCGCTGTTGCACTCTACTCGTTCACTGCAATCACACTCTTTACGGTCTCTGCTCTCTACCATCGGGTTAAGTGGAGTCCAAAGAATAAGAAGTTCTGGCGTCGATGGGATCATGCGAATATCAACCTTCTTATCGCTGGATCGGTAACTCCTTTTGCGGTCACCCTGCTCGAGGGCAATGACCGCGTCATCTTGTTGGCCGTGATGTGGAGCGGAGCCATTATTGGCGTCTGTGTACGAATCTTCTGGCTCAATGCTCCTCGTTGGTTCTACGTTGCCAATTATCTTGTCTTGGGATGGGCCGCCATTGTTTTTGCTCCAGCTATGTACCGCTCCGGAGGGCTCTGGATTCTTATCCCGATCCTTCTCGGCGGGCTGTTTTATTCGGTGGGTGCGGTTTTCTATGCCCTGAAGCGACCCGGCAGATTTGCCAGGTATTTCGGCTTCCACGAGCTTTTCCATTTATTCGTGATTGCGGCGTGGATTTCCCAGTACATCGGCGTTTCCATCGCCATCTATCGCCAGAAATAGCCCATCTGACGGCGGCACTTTTGACGCCTTACCTTGTTGCTCTAACCTGTCCTCCTGTAGGTAATTAACGAAAAGGGGCCAGTGGCAATGAGTGAAAAGAGTTCCTTCCTTAACTGGGTCGGATTTAAAGGCGAGGAAATTAACGCTCCCGGATCAGTTGATCGAATCAGAGAACTCGAAGCCCAGCTGGCCGACCTGCGTTCACGTCGCGACATCACCGCTCTGTCCAAAGAAGAGTTCGAAATTCTTGCAACAGAAACTGCCATGACCATCATTAAGTCGGCTCAATTGCGCGAGGCAAAAGCCCAAGCATTGGCGGATCGAGTCACAGCCGATACAGCGCGTACGGCAAGGGATGCCATTGAAACGGCAGAGCAGAAAGCCAAATCATTACTAACAGGTGCCGAAACAAGAGGTCGCAAATACCTTCAAGCCGCAGAAACTGAGGCACAAGAGTTACGCGAAAAGATCGAACTCGAGGCAGAGACTTTGCTTGAGAATAAGAAGCGTGAGGCAGCCCACCTTACGACGACTGCACGCCGCGAAGGCGAGCGAATTATTGGAGAAGCCACGCACGACGTACGCGAGTATCGCCAATGGTTGGCAAGCGTGATCTCGGAAGCCGAACGTCTCTACAAAGTTCAGGTCCAATCCCTTGATGCCGCCGAAGGCGCAATTCACCAATCCCGCTCAAGGCTTGAGTCCGCTTTCCAACACCTTGCTCAACTACAGAAGGCTGTAATAGAGCGACTAAACGCCGACGATACGGTCGTCAAAGACGGCCCAATAAAAATTGCAAGTGAGCGAACCAAGCCTGCCCTGGATGCACCGCATAAGCCGGCTAAGAAAGTGGTGAAGAAAGTCGCCGCCAAGCGGAAATAGCAAAATGCATATTGGTCAGGAGAAATAAGCCAGGGGGAAAGCGTCAACGTGGCAAAACGAAGTATTCGACATATCCCTGCTATCGATGGCCTTAGGGCGCTAGCGGTTATCGCAGTAATTCTCTACCACTTAGGTTTCAAGTGGATCCCCGGCGGTTTTCTTGGAGTCGATCTCTTCTTCGTCATTTCCGGCTACGTAATCACTCGGCTTCTTTTGGATTCGATCCAACGACGCGGCGGACTCGACCTCCGAGGATTTTACGGAGCACGCATTCGTCGGTTGCTCCCCGCACTTCTCTTCATGATCGTCTCAACTGCATTATTTGTAGGAGTCTGGGCACCGGAAGCCATCCGACGGTTCCTGACGGACATTCCATTTGTATTGACTGGCACTATGAATTGGGCCCTGGTCTATCGCCACCAGGACTATTTCGAAGCCATCGGGCGGCCCCCGCTCTTGCAGCACACATGGTCTCTCGCGGTTGAAAGTCAGTTCTACTTGGTGTGGCCTCTGATCTTGTTTTTGGTATTAAAGCGTTTTGGTAAAAAGATGATTCCAAGGGCCGCTCTCGCAATCGCAGCCATCTCTGGCACCGCCCTCTTAATTCTTTCACTTCGAATTGATGCGACAAATGCTCAGCGAGTAAGCCACGTTTACTTTGGAACCGACACACACAGCATCGGGCTATTCCTCGGCGCAGCACTTGCCGTCAGTTGGATACCCCAAAATTTGAGTACAAAAATTTCTAGGCGTGCGCAAGATTTCGTTGACGGCATTGGCGTGATTGGTTTGTTGGGAATTGTTGCTTGCTTCTTATTCATCAATGAATCGGATGCAACCTTGTATCGGATTGCATTTCCGCTGGCTGGACTTTTCGGATGCGCGATAATCACATCGTTAGTCCACCCTGCCTCGCGCTTCGCACCGCTACTTAGCACCAAACCGATCCTCTGGATTGGTGAACGTTCGTATGCCATCTATCTTTGGCATTGGATAATTTTCCAAGTCACGAGGCCTTCAGTTGACTTGGCCGGTGCCACGTGGGCGCTTTACGCGCTTCGACTTCTCATCGTCTTTGCACTTGCAGATATTTCCTTGCGATGGATTGAACTTCCGGTTAGATCTGGAGCAGTTGAATCGTGGTTTCGCGGCATGAAATATCGAACAAAGAAAGTACGGATTCGACAGAAGAGTTCGGTAATCGCTGCGATGCTCTCGCTCGTCATCGCCACGTCGTTGGTCAGTGCCAATGCACTCAGTTACGACTCACGCGCGAAGGCAGCTTTCAATGCAAGCCTGATCGTGCCAGCGGTTCAGATTCCTGCGCCGGATCCTACGAAACCCACGGTATGGCTTACTGGGGATTCGGTAATTCTCGGAATCAGATATCAACTCAGCCAAGACGTTCCGATCGGATTGGTAAATGCTCGAGTCGGTCGTCAGGCGGGTGAACTAATAACCGTTTTGCATCACGATAAAACTGCAATGCCAAACTCTCCCGTGGTGCTGGACTTGGGCAACAATAATCGCCTGACTCGTGATGAGGTCTTGTCGGTCTTTGAAGAGATCAAATATCAGCCGCAAATAATCCTCGTCAATACTGCAGTTCCAAGGCCCTGGCGCGATCCAAATGACGCATTAATTCAGGAAATCGCGAAGCAGTATCCGCAGACAAGTGTCATTGACTGGCGAAAGATATCAAATGGTCACCCTGAATATTTTGGCCCCGATGGTGTGCACTTGGTCCCAGACGGCATTACTGCATATGTCGATGCAATTCTTTCGGTGCTTAATACAAGCCCAATAAAATAACCCTCGCATATTTCTATGCGAGGGTTATAACTTGCGATCTAGTTTAGGAATAAGTACCCGGTAGCCCGAAAGCCTTTGCGGCGATGGTTTCTGAATCGGTGTACACGCTGGAGACCTTAAACGAGGTCCAGCCGTTCCCATTTTCCTTTGTTACATCCAAAGAAAGTTGAGTTGCAGGAACAGTCGAAATTAATTTCCACGGTCCGTTGCTAACAGAAATTTCTACGTTGTAACCAGAAAGTCCCTGAAGGGCGGTAGGTGCTTTCCAGAAAACCGTCGCGCCGGTTGAGGTGTAATGAGCAACTACTCCTTGGGGGGCTTCGTGCGCAGTCAATGTCTCAGTCGTGTCGGAAGGAGTAGGTGTGGGCGTCACACTCGGCGTTGGAGTTGATGTGGCAGTCGGTGTTGTTGTTGCCTTGCTTGCCGAATTCGAATTATGACCCTTGGCCCAAACAATCAATCCGAGCAAGATAATACCGACGACAACTGCGAATATCACTCGGTTGGACGCGCCTGGCTTCTGTGATTGTGCGTTCGGAACGGATGCCGGAACTGTCGGGGTCAGAATCGGTGCGGGGGCCGCGGCCATAGGCGTGGAAACGATCTCTACGCGGGCGTTGCGTGAGGCAAGAATGGGAGCTTCAGGAATAACAATTGTCTCGGTAGATTTCTTGGCCACACTCTTTTTCGTTGCGGCCTTTTTAGTAGTGGCCTTCTTGCGTGTAGTTGCCTTTGCCGCGGCTTTCTTCGATGGCGATTTCTTTAGAGGTTTGGTGGTTGCTTTCTTGGCCACGCTCTTCTTGACGGTGGACTTCTTGGCTACTTTTTTGACTGTAGTTGCCTTAGACATTGCGCGCTTCGGTGCGGCTTTCTTAACTGAAACTTTCTTGGCCACTGACTTCTTAGCGGTTGCTTTCTTTACAGCCACAGTCACTCCTTGGGTAGCAGTACGCACTATAGGGAACGCACACTTATGGGAGAAGGTTACCCCAGGGCTCCAAGCAATACCGCTACCCGTGGCGCAATTACTCGAAGTGATTGTCCTCTGTGGCTTATCAAATCCTTCAGCGAAGCATCCAATTGGGCAAGGCTCAATTCGCTGCCATCCGGCAGGAAGATAGGGTCATAGCCGAACCCATTGTTACCGATTGGTTGTCGCAATATCTTGCCCGACAAAATCCCTTCGGCGCTAGCCTCTCGTTCGTCGGGCATGACAAAGGCGGTGACACAGGTGAAGTGGGCCCCGCGCTCATCGCCTGAAACTGCCTCTAACTGCGCCAGAACTTTGTCGATATTGGCCTGATCATTTCCATGAAAGCCTGACCATCTTGCCGAAAAGACACCTGGGGCGCCACCCAAAGCGTCGATACATAGCCCGCTGTCATCGGCGATCGTGGGAAGGCCGGTTTCTTGGCACACTGTCCGAGCCTTCAAAAGTGCATTCTCGAAAAACGTCTCTCCCGTTTCTTCGACATCTTGGAGGTTCGGGAAGTGCTCAAGTCCCACAAGCTCAATTGATCGCGGGTGCAACTCCTCTAAAATGCGTCTAAATTCGGCGATTTTTCCATGGTTTCGAGTAGCCAGAACAAGTTTCACGTCAACTCACCGCCTTTCTACTAAAAACTATAGTTATTTTGCAAGAACGCTGGCTTGCAAAGAGGCTAACTGCATGCACCCTGCGACGGCGAGGTCGAGCAACCCGTCTAGCAAAACACGGTCAAAAGGTTGGCCCTCGGCAGTTCCTTGGACTTCGATGAAACGTCCGTCCCCGCTGCATACAACATTCATGTCAGTCTCAGCGCGAACATCTTCTTCGTAGCAAAGATCCAGCATCGGAACACCATCGATGATGCCTACGCTGATTGCCGCTACTGAATCAGAAAGCGGGTTGGATTTGGCAGAGATGAAGCCCTTCTCTTTTGCCCATGCGATTGCATCTACCAACGCTACATAGGCGCCAGTGATCGCGGCAGTTCGAGTTCCACCGTCGGCCTGAAGTACATCGCAGTCGATCACAATCGTGTTCTCGCCGAGTTCCTTCATGTTTACAATCGATCGAAGCGAACGGCCAACAAGCCGGGAGATTTCTTGAGTTCGGCCGCCAAGTTTTCCTTTTACGCTTTCGCGATCAGACCGAGTATGGGTTGCGCGGGGCAACATTGCGTATTCAGATGTCACCCATCCCTTTCCGCTGTCTTTCAACCACCGTGGAACACCGGGCGTGAAGGAGGCCACGCAAAGCACTCGCGTCTTTCCAAATTCCACAAGTACCGAACCTTCTGCGTGGTCTAGCCAATTGCGCGTGAATTTGATTTCACGAAGGTCGGCGTTGTCTCGTCCATCTATTCGTGCCATTTCTTCCTCTCCTAGGCCAATTCCTGATGTTCCACTTGTCCCACTTCAGGACCGAGAAAGCGCCTTGCAAGGCTCTCGAAAGATTGGGCATCCCCAGTTGCAAGAAAACGATGTGTGGGCAGTTCGTCGTGCGAGCTGCGAAGCAGAGAATTCTCAACGAGCACACGGTATAGGTCCTTAGCCGTTTCTTCTGCACTAGATACGAGCGAAACTTCATTTCCCATAACGTAGGAAATAACTCCGGTGAGGAGCGGATAGTGAGTGCATCCAAGTACCAGTGTGTCTACTTCGGCGGCCATTATTGGGGCCAAATACTCACGAGCGATCTCGGTGATTTCCGGGCCTGATGTTTCTCCGCGTTCAACAAATTCGACAAAGAGCGGGCAGGCCACGGAGGTGATCTTCAACTGCGGCGCTGCGGCAAAAGCATCTAAGTACGCTTTCGAATCAATCGTGGCTCGAGTTCCAATGACACCGATACGACCGCTGCGAGTTGCCGCGACTGCTCGGCGCACTGCCGGCTGAATTACTTCAACTACTGGCACCGAATATCGCTCTCGTGCATCTCGCAGCATCGCCGCACTCGCTGTGTTGCATGCAATCACAATTGCTTTCACGCCTTGGTCAACGAGGAAATCAAGGGACTCAAGTGCAAAGGTGCGGACTTCGGCAAGGGATCTTGGCCCATAAGGCCCGCGTGCGGTATCGCCTAGATAGATTGTCGGCTCACGAGGAAGTTGATCCAAAATTGCCCGAGCAACGGTCAATCCCCCTACCCCTGAATCAAATATTCCTATCGGGGCATCAATCACGGTTTGTAGCCTACCTTTGTCAAGAATCAGCCACCGGCGACTGCGGGAAGAATCGTTATCGAGTCTCCGGATTTCAAGGCGGTCAGAAGCGCGCCAGAGAAACGAACATCTTCGTCATTGACGTAGACATTGATGAAGCGGCGTAGCGCGCCATTTTCCAATAAGCGCTCACCGATCCCTGGATACTGCTCGTCGAGGTTGGCAATCGCCTCGGCTAGCGTTGAACCAGTTGCGGAGACAATTTTTTGGTCTTTGGTGAAGGGGCGCAAGATCGTGGGGATCCGTACCTCGATTGACATGGCGTAATTATTGTCAGATTCGCCGGTAATCGGTAATCGGGCCTTTCTAGGTAATTAGCCTCCAACGTTTAACCCGCGATCACCACTATTTCCTCAGTGACCACTCCATTGACGATCCGAAAGGACCGAAATTCAGTCTGGGGGGCGATTTCCTCGCGGGTGGAAACGAGCACGTAGTGGGCTCCAGGCTCCCCCGCGTATGCAATATCGGTGCGAGAAGGGTGGGCCTCGGTATCTGTATGAGAATGGTAGATGACGACGATTTCCTCATCCATTTCATCCACTTCGCGGTACAGGGCCAACAGATCCTTGGGGTCGAATTCGTAGAAAGTCGGCGAATGTGCAGAGTTGATCATCGGCTTCATCCGCACAGGTTTGCCAGATCCGATGGGGCCTAAAATCACCCCGCAACATTCTTCAGGATATTCCGCCCGAGATTGCGCCAATATCGCATCCACAAATTCACGAGATATCTCAAGGCTCACGGCTCTCGCACGTCCAAATCCTGCATCAGCGCTAAGACCAAACTTTCCTGCAACCAACCCAACCACGAATAGACGGCAAACACTGCGTGCATCGGATCATCGGGAGATAGTAATTCTAATTTTTCATGAGAGTTCTCATCGACGTCAAGTCGGACCCCTAATGCCAATCGAATGTCGTTCATGGCGCCAAGCCAAGCCATGGCATCATGGGAATCTATCAAGAGTTTCTCGTCTTCTAACTCCATGAGTTGTGAACGCATCAACATGGCGTGCGTCCTCTTCTTCCCACGCAAATCTGATTCTGTGTAGCGACGAAATTCTGAAGCATCGACAGGATCGGCATACGCATTTGGAAGAAGACGCATCAGCACTTCATCATCAGGTGGAGAATCATGGCCTGTAATTCCGATCAATTCAGCTAGTGGGTCAGTGGTCGCAGCGTCGACTCGCTCGGCCAGGATTTCAATAACCTGACCTGAAAGATTTATTAGGACTTCGCGCTCATTCGCGGATACATCGAGAATGAAGGAGTCTTTTCCGGATTTACTAAAACCCATGGGTTGAGAATTACTGGTCATCACGCGCCAGCGTCGCCCAGAGTCCGAATTCATGAAGGCGGGCGACATCTCTTTCCATCTCTTCCCGCCGTCCGCTCGAAACGACCGCACGCCCCTCGTTGTGAACCAAGAGCATCAACTCTGTGGCGCGCTCTTTCGAATAATTAAATAGCGACATGAATACATACGTCACGTAACTCATGAGGTTTACCGGATCGTCCCAGACCACCGTCACCCACGGGCGATCAACGAAGAACAAGGGATTGGTGAGTTCTTCGACTTCGCCCTCAACCTGCGCCATCTTGCCCCTCGACATCCGAATGAAAAATTGTGTTTGCGTGTTAGTAAATTACCACGGCAAATATAGGGCTCTGGGCGCCTTGCAAATTGTTATTTCCCGAAACGCTCACGCGATAATTGACGATTCCTCGTGTACTCGCCGTCGTTGTCAAAGTAAATTGACCAGATGCGTCAGTAGAAACCGATGTGCCGCCACTTTTCCACTTGCCAGAAATGTTGGTCTCGAGAGAAACCGATACGCCAGCTTCATGGGGTTGGATAGCACCGCTGACGGTAAATAGCTTCCCCGCCATAGCCGAAGCCGGAGGTGTCACACTCAAGAGACGTCCGACAACGAGATTGGTCTCGGCCGTCTGTGAAGCAAGGCGTTCCCACGTTGCATCCGATGAGAAACGCAGCGCGGCATCCTTGCCTACAACAAGGCTCGTCGATACCAATCCATCTGGCCCAGTCGTCGCGTCGAGGATGTCTCGCCACGTCACATCTCCCGATTCCTTCAACTCCAGGCGAACAGCCAGGCCAGCGATTGGCGTTTTATCCGGGAGGAGGAACAAGCCAGTGAGATTTACGGGAACTCCGTAAGCAACGGCGCTGTGGTCGGCGCTAAACGTGCTGACAATTTGATCAGGAGCAATTGCCTGCGCGACTTGTCGAACAGCATCGGTTGCGGATGGATCTTCCATTCCGAAAGTCCAGGCGGCAATTCCGCCGAGTCGATATTTGGCAACGAGTTGGGCTCGTGCTGCATAGCTTTGCGCGTTCTCATACCAAGCAGTTCGCGATGCCGTGCATGCAGTCTGGAGTCCTGAACTTGCCGGACCTGAATAAACCTTTTGGTACGAGAAAGTGGCTTCTGCAAATGAGTTGTTGTATGTCGGAGTCGCTGCGTAGCTCGCCGCGAGATTAGCGGCATCATGCATTACGAATACAGCAGCGTTGGCACCCGGGTAAATGACATTGGCGACCGAGCTTGGACAAACTCCGCTTACTTTGGTAACCCAATCTCTTCCGTAACCCGGTACTCCCACATAAACCTTGGACGCGGGAACAACCGAGACAGCGTATGAAACTGCTTGCTCTGCCCAAGTAATTGGACCGATAGGACCCGGCGAACTAGTCGAATAGTCGTAAGTCATGATACGAAGGCGGTCGATTAACGGCGCGATTGTGGCCCAGTCGTAAACGTAATATCCCTTCTTTCCCGTTCCGGGATCAAAAAGTACGGGGGTTGTAACGGAAAGCAGCTTGCCCAAGTTATGCAACGAGGTGCTCAGTTCAAGAATGAACGCGTCCCAAGCCACTTGTGTTGCAGGCCAGGATGCAGTTCCGTCGGAGAAGGCGAAGCCTTCAAAATCCAGATCGATTCCATCGAAGTTATTCGCCATCACCAAGTTGGTAATCGTCGCGACGACCTGAGTACGCGTCGCAGGAGCGGCGAGAAGTTTTGCCAAGACCAAGTTTCCTGTTCCATCTGTGATGGTCGGGATGATTTGGAATCCTGAATCCCTCATAGTGGTAAGCGGAGTCGACATGGGAACATTTGGATTCGAGGGGGTGTAAAGGTCGGTGATCTTGGTTGCGCCTTTGAGCGTGTACCAAAATGGCATCACCTCTTTGATGAGGTCTCCGTTAGCAACCGCAGATGGCAGAGCCGTTTTCATGGCGTAGTAGGGAATCCAACCCGTCAATATCTTTCGAGGTGGTGACTGAGCCGAACTCTGTGAGGGTATGGACAGAGTCGCCAGGGCAATCAAAAGGGCAGCCGAAACAGCCATAAAACGACGAGGAAGCGCTCTGGAGTGCATAGGGTTTTTAGGGTATCGGTTGAGATCGAGATATCAGTTAATGGATGCTGCTTTGAAGTCCAATTCGCGCAAGATTCTCAAAGTTTGGCTAGTTGTCTTCGGGGGCAGGTTTAAGACCTGAATAAATCTCCTTGCATACGGGGCAAATGGGAAACTTCTCAGGGTCGCGCGATGGAACCCATTTCTTTCCGCATAAAGCACGGACAGCTTTGCCGCTCATGGCCGATTCGAGAATCTTGCCTTTTTTAACGTAGTGGGCAAATCGATCGTGATCGCCATCGTCAACCTTGAGTTCTGGTTTGGTGAGGAGGTCTGTGTCCTCTTCGGACGAGCGTTGAAAGATTCCCATACCGCCAAGAATACGCGCCCCAGTAAGATATAGAAATGAAGGACCTTCTTCGCACAGCAGACTTGTCCCGAGCAGACGTTGAACTGCTCCTATCGACCGCTGCAGACTTCGCCAAGAATCCGCTGGGAGCTCACACGGCGCTGGCACATCGAACTGTGGCCATTTACATGACCAAGCCTTCGACGCGAACCCGGCTTGCATCAGAAACCGCAATTGCCCACCTTGGTGGCTCGCCCATTTTCATTCGGGGCGATGACCTGCAATTAGGGCGAGGTGAGACGATTGCAGATACCGCAAAAATCATCAGCCAATTTGCGAGCGCGTTGATCATCCGTACTTTTGCTCAGTCTGACGTCGATGAACTCGGACGCTTCGCGAGCATTCCAGTCATTAACGCACTTACCGATGAGGATCATCCGACTCAGCTTCTGGCCGACTGGCTGACGATCCGCGAAACCTTCGGCGAAGATATTTCCGGACGGAAGTTCGCCTATCTTGGTGATGGAAACAACATGTCGCACGCGTGGCTGATCATGGGAGCAATCATGGGAGCTCACGTTGTCGTCGCAACTCCCGAAGGCAAGTGGGCACCGGACGCGAAAGTCATTGCGCAAGCAAATGAAATCGCATCGACAAGCGGAGGCAGGATCGAAGTTATTCACGATCCTGAGGCTGCCGCGAAAGATGCAAGCGTTTTATACACCGATGTCTGGATGTCCATGGGCGATCCGGAATCCGAGCGCGCGGAGAAGACCAAAGCCCTTGCGCCTTTCGCCATCGACTCTCGGCTCATGAATATGTCTGCAAGTGATTCGATATTTATGCATTGTCTGCCTGCGCACCGCGGCGAAGAAGTCAGCGCCGAGGTGATCGATGGACCACGTTCGGTGATTTGGCGTGAGGCGCTTCACAGACGAACGACGATTCAGGCTCTGCTCTACCACCTGGTAAAGGGTGAGATAAAGGGAACCGTATAGCCCCTGAAGTGATTACAAATCACTAGCAATTCGTCGTGTGTGACCCGTGAGACACGAAATGACATGACTTCTATTTGACC
This sequence comes from Actinomycetes bacterium, assembly GCA_025355665.1. GTDB lineage: Bacteria > Actinomycetota > Actinomycetes > Nanopelagicales > Nanopelagicaceae > QYPT01. Next base: position 440 of record JANXZF010000078.1, on the reverse strand, counting down.
AACCACTACGGTTATCCCCATGCGTGTTGCAGTACCAAAAGAAATTCGGGACGGCGAGAAACGTGTAGCCCTAGTTCCCGACATCATTAATAAGCTCACTCGTCTCGGCCTCGATGTAAGTATCGAATCTGGCGCGGGTCTCAATGCTCAAGCTTCAGATAAAGCATTCGAAGAAGCCGGAGCCACCGTCGTAAAGGGAGATGTACTCAAAGACGCAGATGTCGTTCTTTCAGTAACAGCCCTAACGCCGGCACAGATGAAAACTCTCAAAAAGGGCGCCATCACCATTTCTTTCCTCTCAACGACGAAAGAACAAGACAGCATTAACGCAGCAATCGCCGCGAACGTCACGGCCTTCTCACTCGAGTTGGTCCCCCGTATTTCGCGTGCACAATCGATGGACGGTCTCACCTCGCAAGCACTCTGCGCGGGTTATCGCG
>JANXZF010000061.1 GCA_025355665.1 Actinomycetes bacterium | reverse complement strand
CAGGGAGTAAAGAATTACCAAGCCTAATCCGATGAACCCGGCCAGCAATCCCGCATGGAGTTGATCTGCTCCTAGCGTTGGAGAGATCTGCTGAACTTCACCGCGGTCGAATGCAAGTGGCAAAGCGCCGTACTTCAAGACATTTGCAAGATCAGTTGCATCGCCTTGAGAGAAGTTGCCAGTGATTTCGGCGTTACCTGCGGTGATTGCCTCGTTGATTCGCGGAGCAGACTGAACAAGTCCATCAAGAACAATGGCAACTTCATTCTGTGGCGCAGCCAGTTTGGTGACGCGAGTAGTGAGAGCACCGAACTTTTTCGTGCCGTTGTCGTTAAAAGTTAACAGGACATACCAACCGCTGCCGGTAGTTTGGTTGATAGATGCCGATGCCTTGGAAATATCTGCACCCAGAACTTCGGCCGGTGCCAAAATATATTTTGCTGTTCCGAGTTTTTCGCACGTGACTAGTGGTTGGTTCGAATTATCCGAACCATTTCCTTGACGATTAGAGGCCTTGGAGCAGTCCAAAGCGGCGTATTGCGCATTGAGTGCGGCGCTCACACCCGCTGGTGGAGTCGCAACGGCTCCTTTGGCGACTGGAGTTGCGCCGGGAGCGCCCTCGACAAGTACTTGTCGGAATCGAAGTTCAGCGGTCTGTCCAACAAGATCAACGACTCGTCGACCTGTCTCACCGGGAACTGAAATAACAATCTGACGGTTAGCGCCACTTCCTTGTGCCGTCACTTCGCTTTCAGCAACACCAAGTGAGTTAACACGTTGGCGGATGATGGAGACGGCCTGATCGATCGCAGCACTTGTCACCTTGCCAGAGGTACCGGGGGCGATCCGCGGTTGCAGGGTGACGCTTGTCCCCCCCCGTAGATCTAGACCAAGTTTGACGGAGGTTGCCCCCTGAATAAAGACGAGAGACAAGAGTGCAACTAGGACGGCGCCCATGATCGCAAGGGTGCGACCTGGATTTGATGCCGTCTTAGGCGTTCGAGATTGAGCGGAAGTGGACATGGGTAGAGAGTCTAGGCATCAGAGGCTGGTGTGTCGAAAATCGAAGGGGCTTGGGTCGAAATTGGGGGTTCGTAGCCCACATGGCGCCACCCTTGCGCGGTAGCAACACGACCCCGCGGAGTCCTCGCCATGAACCCGTTTCGCACCAGGAACGGTTCGGCAACCGATTCCACCGTCTCGCTTTCTTCACCAACTGCTATTGCCAGAGTCGACAGGCCAACAGGGCCGCCATTAAATCGTTCGACTAGCGCGAGTAGGACGGCGCGATCGAGGCGATCCAATCCCAATTCATCGACCTCATACATTTCCAACGCCGCGCGGGCGTCGCCTTGCGAAAGCTCGGCCGATCCATGAACTTGGGCATAGTCGCGTACTCGTCGAAGAAGTCGGTTTGCTATGCGAGGGGTACCTCTGGATCGGCCTGCGATTTCGGAAATGGCCTGTGTATGAATACCAAGGTTTAGCAGGGCAGCGCTCCTTACAAGTACCTGGGCAATTTCCTCTTCGGCGTAGAAATCCAAATGTGCTGTAAATCCAAAGCGATCCCGAAGGGGGCTAGGAAGCAACCCTGCCCTCGTCGTTGCACCCACCAGAGTGAAATGGGGCAACTGCAGTGGGATGGCTGTGGCTCCGGGTCCCTTGCCAACAACTACATCAACACGGAAATCTTCCATCGCAAGATAGAGCAACTCTTCAGCCGGCCTAGGCAGACGATGAATTTCGTCAAGAAATAAAATTTCGCCTTCCATCAATGAGGAAAGAATGGATGCAAGATCTCCTGCATGGGTGATAGCCGGACCACTTGTAATACGGATGGGAGTTTCCATCTCGCTTGCCAAAATAAGTGCAAGGGTTGTTTTGCCAAGACCCGGAGGACCTGAGAGCAAGATGTGATCTGCAGGCGAATTTCTATGTCGAGCCGCAGTGAGCAATACATCAATTTGTTCGCGAACTCTGTGCTGTCCAATAAATTCAGACAACGAACGAGGTCGCAATGCATTTTCCGCGGCTGACTCTTCGCGTCGACTTCCTGCCCCGACTAAACGCTCTTCTGGAACTTCAGCCATCACCTAGATGCCCCTCGTACCCTGTTGCAAAGCACGTTTAAGAAGTTCGCCAAGTTCCATTTCTGCAGGATCTTGGTTTTGCGACTGCAAGGCAACGATCAACTGACCGACGCACATGTCGGCTTCTTTGGGAGAAAATCCAAGTGAAATTAAGGCGCTACTGAGCTGCTCACGCCACACCGGCAAATGACCAAGTGGTACGCCATCGGCGAGATGAGTGAGCTTTCCTTTCAATTCAAGAATAAGACGTTGTGCACCTTTGCGGCCGATTCCTGGCACACGTTCAATCGCCGCGATATTTTCCTGGGCGATCGCAAGCCCTAGATCTTCTGGCGACAAGTTAGCAAGTATTGACATCGCAACTTTTGGACCAATGCCAGATACGGTTTGAACCAGATCAAATGCGATTCGCGATTCTTCATCGAAGAATCCATAAAGAGTTAGAGCGTCTTCTCTGACGACGAGGGATGTAAAAAGTTGAGCATCATTGCCAACACTCAATCTCGAACTAGTTGCCGGTGTGATGATGACAGCCAGGCCGACTCCTCCAACATCAATGATGGCTCGATCAACGTGAAGCGATCTGATTCGCCCAAAAAGTGAGGCAATCACAGCGCGCCCAACTTCTTTAATCGCAATTTTTCAGTCGCAAGGGCGTTGGCAATGCGATCATTTCCGAGACCTCGCCACAAGTGACAAATGGCCAAAGCCAAAGCATCGGTGCTATCCACTGGCTTTGGGATTGCATCCAATCTGAGTAAACGCTTCACCATTTCGGCGACTTGGGCTTTGTTGGCTCTCCCGGTACCAGTCACGGCGGCTTTGACTTCGCTGGGTGTATGGAGGGCGACGCGAATTCCTGCTCGGGCGGCGACTAAGAGCGCAATGCCAGAGGCCTGCCCGGTTCCCATGACGGTCCGCACATTGAGTTGGGAGAAAACTCTTTCAACTGCGATGACGTCGGGACGATATTGCTCGACCCACATAGTGAGTTGTTCTTCTAATTGTAGAAGTCGTTGTTCCAGCGGGGCTTCGGCAGAAGTTTGGATTACACCCACGCCAACCAGAGAAATTGGGCAACCAACTTCGCCCTCGATTACGCCTACACCGCATCGAGTAAGTCCAGGATCCACGCCGAGTACGCGCGTCATTGCTTTACTCCTAGCGATCTCCCGTGGGCATTCACTCATTCAGCCTAGATTGAGGCAGGAGTGAATCATTCAAGGCTCGCCATAACTTCATCTGACACATCAAAGTTGCCGTAGACGTTCTGCACGTCATCGAGTTCTTCAATCGCATCAATGAGCTTAAAGACTTTCTCCGCTTGCTCGGCGTCAAGAGGAATCGACATGGAAGGCAGAAGTGAAGTCTCCGCAGACTCGTAATCGATTCCCGCGCCCTGCAATGCGCTGCGAACGGCCACGAGGTCGGAAGGCTCGCTTACGACCTCGAAGGATTCCCCGATGTCATTTACTTCCTGCGCGCCCGCCTCAAGAACAGCTTCCAAGATCTTGTCTTCAGTGACATTGCCGCCCTTGTTGACGATCACAACGCCTTTGCGACTGAACAAGTACGAAACCGAGCCCGGATCGGCCATGGAACCGCCATTACGGGTAACGGCTACTCGAACTTCAGAAGCAGCGCGGTTTCGATTGTCGGTCAAGCACTCAATGAGAAATGCGACGCCACCAGGGCCGTATCCCTCGTAGACGATCGTCTGCCAATCTGCTCCGCCGGATTCCAAACCTGCCCCGCGCTTGATCGCGCGTTCGATATTGTCGGCGGGCATTGAATTCTTCTTTGCCTTGGTTACGGCATCGAACAAGGTTGGATTGCCCACCAAGTCTGCGCCGCCCGTGCGGGCCGCGACTTCAATGGCTTTGATGAACTTCGCAAATGACTTTGCACGGCGTGAATCAATGATTGCCTTCTTGTGCTTGGTCGTCGCCCATTTGGAATGGCCGGACATATACACCTCAAATTTGAATCGAGAACGGAAACTACGTCGAACTTTATCGGATTTGTTCAGACAGCCTTGCACAC
>JANXZF010000040.1 GCA_025355665.1 Actinomycetes bacterium | reverse complement strand
TTTGCGAAACCAATCAATATGCCAATTTGCCAGCCAATAGTGATGGATATGCCGGTCATCTGTGGGAATTGGAAATACCCAAAACACGACTACTTCGTGGAGGAAATAGCTATAAGTTCTTTCAATACGTTCATGCATCCGATGTGTTGAACGTGATTTGGAGGATCGACGATCTCACTGAGCGAGTGAATTCAAAGGGATTGTCGATGGCGTTTATGACAAGTACCGCTACTTATCGAAATCAACGAGATGAACTCTTGGCAATAAATACCGAATCGCTAATTTGGATCGAAAATGGTGGCACAAAGTGAAGACCATAAAAGTAGGCAATCGCGTGCCGCCTCTTGTGAAACACTGCACCCGAATCTCGATGGTGGCGTATGCTGGCGCCACATGGGACTGGCACCGTATCCACTACGACATGGATTATATAAAAGGCCTCGGATTGGATCGTCCTATCGTGGATGGTCAGGTCTTTGGCGCGTACGCGGTTCAAGCCATCCAAGACTGGTTGGGGGAGGGTGCCTTCATATCTGAACTTGATTTTCGATTTGCAAATTTGGTTTTCGCCGGCGAATGGGTGCAATGCGAAGGTGAAGTAGTGGAAGTCACGCCAGAACAAGTGAAGCTTAGATTGAAAATTGATGTTGTTGAGAGTGATGGAAGAGTGCTTCGAACAGCAGTAGAGCCAATCTTGGCCACTGTTATCTGGAGAGCGTGATTTGCCGATGAGGACTCCAGTAATAGTAGGGGCCGCCGAATGCGACCTCGGGATAACGAATAAGTCGATTCTTCATTTGCAAGCTCAAGCAGTGTCCCGCGCATTGGAGGACGCTGGTTTGAAGATAGGTGATATTGATGGCCTAGCAACAAATGGTATCTCTCGTTTTTCGGCGACTCAGTTGGCCGATTACTTGGGGATAGCGCCCGCATTTACCGATTCCACATTTGCAGGCGGAAGTTCATTCGAAATGTATGTTGCTCGAGCTTTTCACGCGGTGGCGAGCGGGCAGTGCAACGTGGTTGTGATTTCTTTTGCGTCCAATCAACGATCAGCAAAGTCCCGTTCGCTTGGCGGAGTTGTCGAACACCACACGCCGGAAGCACAATTTGAAACTCCATTCGGCCCACTCTTCCCTTTAAGTTATTACGCGATGGCGGCACAGAGGTATTTGTTTGATGTAGTCGGCGCGCGCGAGGCGCTCGATGAAATCGCAATGAGTGCCAGAGAATGGGCCCTGCTCAATCCCAAGGCCTATCGCTTTGGAGCGGGCTCACTCACAAATAGCGATTTGGCGTCTTCCGAAATGATTTCCTCGCCTTTAAGGTCAAGTGATTGCTGCCTAGTTACTGACGGTGGTGGTGCGATTGTTATTACATCTTCGGATCGAGCCAAGGACTTGAAAAAGAGACCAGTTGCGATTTTGGGATTTGGTGAATCTACAACGAACTCTTCGATGACGACTCATAAGAATTTACGAGTCACGGGTGCCAAGCAGAGTGGGGACCGGGCATTTGCGATGGCCGGCGTTGATCGTTCTGATATTGATGTGGTCGAGGTATACGACTCTTTTACGATTACTTCTCTGCTCTCACTCGAGGGCCTAGGTTTCGCCGAAATCGGCCAAGGGGCAGATTTTGTCTTGGATCGGAAAACAAGACCAGGCGGTTCATTTCCTTTAAATACGAATGGCGGGGGACTCTCGTATTGTCATCCTGGTCAATACGGAATTCTGCTGTTGGTTGAGGCTGTGCGACAGTTGCGAGGCGAATGCGGGAGCCGACAAGTGGCAAATGCTGAACTAGCTCTCGCTCATGGCACAGGAGGAATTCTTTCTACGAATGCGACTGTTATTTTGGGGGCTGCATGATGTCCGACGTCAGTGAATTTCCATATCTTCCACTCGAAGATGCGATTAGCGCACCGTTCTGGGAAGGCACCAGAAACAGAAGATTACTTATTCAATGGTGTACGCAATGTCACAGCTTCCAATGGTATCCGCGTGCAATCTGCATCTCGTGTGCGGGCGATTGTCTTGAATGGCGCTCTGCGAGTGGGAATGCAACTATTAATTCATGGACTCGAGTGCATCGATCACCAGCTGAAGGATTCGTTCCGCAGTACGTAATCGCAAGAGTACTCCTCGATGAAAATGTTCTTATGTTAACTAGACTTGTAGGAGAGTTTGCAGACAATCCAACGTGCGATGCAAAGGTCACAGTGAAGTGGCAGGAATTGTCAGACGGGAGAGCACTCCCCGTATTTGGATAATCAAATTATTAACAACCTAAGACAAGGAGCCGAAAGTGGATTTCAGTTTAAATGATGAGCAGCAGGCATTCAAGAACGCGATTCGAGACTTTGTTGAAAAGGAAATCAAGCCTGTTGCCAATAAATATGAGAAGGAAGGGATATATCCCACCGAAATCGTCGCCAGCATGGCAAAAATGGGCCTTTTTGGTATGACGGTACCGGTCGAATACGGCGGACTGGATATAGATATGGTCTCGTTTGGGATAGTTTTTGAAGAGATCGCTCGGGGTTGGATGGGAGTAGCAGGTATTCTTGGCAGCCACTCTCTCTCGTGCTGGATGATCGCACATCACGGCACACAAGAGCAGAAGGATAAGTACCTACCAGATCTCGCGACCGGAAAGCGTCGCACCGGAATTGGACTAACAGAGCCTGATGCTGGGACGGATCTGCAAGGTATTCGTACTACAGCAAAGCGTGTCGGGGATGAGTACGTCATCAATGGTTCAAAAATGTGGATCACGAACGCTCGATATGCCGATCCGCTTCCAGTTTTGGTGAAGACGGACCCAACTACTACACCCGCACACAAAGGAATGAG
>JANXZF010000039.1 GCA_025355665.1 Actinomycetes bacterium | reverse complement strand
AAATAGAAGATCCATTTCTGGGACTTCCACGAGAATGCTTGCCTCGGCGGGCAGTATCCGCACTTGATGTTGAAGCAGGCCCAAGGCGGGTAGGACCTCCGCGCTGGCACCGTGCGTATTAGTGAGAAGCAGTACGCGTGCCATGGAGTTCTCCATTCTTGGAACTTCTAGCGTTAATAGGCCAGACTACTCGTGTGAAATCTCTGGTTCCAATTCTGGTGATACTTGCCGTGGCCACGGTTTATGGGCTCTGGTACAAGGCTAGCCGAGGCAAGATTCGAGTCACGGGGACTTCGAATTCTGCACCCGTTGCCGCCCTTACAGCCGAGATTTTGGGCGCTCCGCTAGGCACGAGGGCCACTTTGGTTCAATTCTCATCGGCGTTTTGCACCCCTTGCCGAGCAACCAGGCTGCTTCTTGAAAGCGTGGTGTTGAACATGCCCGATGTTCGCCATTTGGACATCGACGCTGAGGCCCACCTTGATCTCGTGCGCAGACTGAATATTCACTCGACTCCCACCACTCTCATATTGGATTCTCGAGGCGTTGAAGTTGGGCGTGCGATCGGTGCTCCAAGCCGAGAGCAGGTTTTAAACTCACTTGCCGGTATTAGTTAATTGCGAACCTGTCGCAATTAGCGAATTGCCTTTAGGTTCTTTATCCTTAAGTTATGTTTTCCTGCGAGCCCAAACTTTTCACCAAGCGCCGTGTGTTGGATTTCGGTCGCTTGGCGGGCTCCTTGTGTCGAATGTGATGTAAGCGTTTTTTAGCTTTCACGTCCATTTACCCGACACTTACAAGACAGGATTACCAATGACTCAAACAGTTTCTCCATCGCTAGCCGTAAAGACCACAACAATTGATGCACGCGGCCCTCGTTTTTCAGCACTGATAACTACGCTGGTGCTCATACTGGCACTGGCGTCTCACTCGATTTGGGTGATTGCATTTCAGTTGATCGTTTTTGCAATCGGTGCGCTACGAGGACCGCAATTCACTCCTTATGCTTATGTTTTTCGAAAGCTCGTACGTCCTCGCTTAAAGGGTGCGGTTCCGACTGAAGACATTCGTCCGCCACGCTTCGCACAAAGCGTGGGTCTGGGCTTTGCCCTCGTCGCTACTGCCGGCTTGCTTGTGCACATTCCAGCGCTATTTGTCGTTGCTGCGGGGGGAGCACTCGCCGCAGCGTTCTTGAACGCCGCCTTTGACTACTGCCTTGGGTGCGAGATTTACCTTCTCCTACTTCGCCTCCGTTAGGCTGGCGGTTATGCCGAACAACACGAACTCCGAGAACGAGGATTACGCTTAACGCCTCAGCGAGAACTAGTTCTTTCAGCAGTGCGCGATCTGGGGCATGCGACACCTGAAGAAGTTGCCGAAAAGGTACGACAGACGCACCCCGGTATTAATCTCTCGACTGTCTACCGAAATTTAGAGACCCTTGAAAATGTTGGGCTAGTTCAACATACGCATTTGGGACATGGCGGCGCTACATATCACGCGGCCGAAGAACTTACTCATCTTCATTTAGTGTGTGGAATTTGCGGATCAGTAGGCGATGCCCCCATCGAGGTTGCTGCGAATTTCGTCAACGCCCTTGCGGATGACTATGGGTTCAAGACTGATGTAACCCACTTTGCCGTCTATGGCACCTGCTCTACCTGTTTCCAGAAGGAACTTTGATTCCCCTTTGACGGTAGATTGGCTTTCATGACAGCAGTACTCGTCGAACAAGGTCCAGACGCGGGTGCCATCTGGCATTTTGGAGAACCCAATAAAGAGCAACGCATTCTTGATGAAGGTTTGGCTTGGGCGGATCTTTCTCACTACGAGATCGTCACGGTCTCGGGCGACGATCGCCTCACCTGGCTTCATTCGCTGACCTCGCAGTTCCTAGAAAACTTGCAGCCAAGTAAATGGATTGCAGTACTAATTCTGGATCCGCAGGGACACATAGAGCACCAATTCAATATGGTGGATGACGGTGCGACATCGTGGCTAATTCTC
>JANXZF010000015.1 GCA_025355665.1 Actinomycetes bacterium | reverse complement strand
AGAAGAGTCTTGGTTCGGTCCGCGACCAAGCCATCAATTCGCAAAGTCTCTACACATCACTGTCACACGCGCTCGCAAAAGCCGGACATAAATATAGGAGTCCCACCTAGTTCTCTATACAAGAAATAAACGAAAGCCCCCAGTTCAATTGGACCGAGGGCCTTCGATTTCCGGAAAGTTATTAGCTCTTCTTGGTGTCCTTTGGACCCTTGCCAGGCTTGGTTGGATCTGCAACAGGCTTAACGGGTGCAACGGGCTTGGTTGGCCCGGCTGGTTTCACCGGAACTGGTGGCTTAACCAAATCAGCTGGCTTCGTTGGGCGAACCGGCGCTGCTCCTAGGGCTGCAACTGCAGTCTTGTAAGCGCTATTTGCCGCTTGAACTGCATTTTGGTGGGCAGTTAGAGCAGCCTCTTCTGAGGCCTGAGAATTATTAGCGGCTACAGCGGCTAAGAATGCTGCATCTGCTGAGTCAATGGCAGATTGGCGAGCGGTTTCGAGAGGTGCGACTTTGGCTTCATAGGCCGCCTTTAATGCTTGGAAGTTTGCCAGAGTGGCCTGCCAAGACGTTTCGTATGCTTTGACCGCGGCACTCCAATCTGACCAGTACTTTCTCATTGTGGCGCGGTATGAAATTTCGATTGTGAGCATTGCGACCTTGTACTGGGTCAAGGCAATTTTGTAGGCGGCCAACTGTGCTGCGTATACGGAATTAGTTGTTGTAACTACGGGGCTTGGGGTTGGCGAGGGGGTGGAGTCATCAGCTCTCGCGGCCGTCATAGAACCCAATATCAAACTTGAGGCCAACACTGTGACCGTTACAAGTTTCTTTGTTTTCATTACATCCTCCTTGAAAAGTTGGGCTCGATTGCCCTATGAGAAACCTTTACTCGCGACTTTGTGGAGACTCTGCGAAAACTCTCGGTAAAGTTTGCGGGTCTCTAACAATTCTCAGAGAGGGATTTGCGTTTGCAAACCAAGACCATCGTCATCACTGGAGCAAGCGATGGAATTGGCGCGGCCGCTGCTCGCAAATTGAGTGCAAGTGGCCATGAAGTTGTTGTCATCGGTAGATCTCCTCAAAAAACAATGGCCATTGCTACCGAAATTGATGCTCCATTTTTCATCGCTGATTTCGCGGATTTAAAACAAGTGCGAGCACTCGCCGAGTCCCTATTAGCCAAGTTCCCTCGGATTGATGTTCTTGCAAACAATGCTGGCGGAATTTTCGGCACTCGCAATAAAACTGTGGATGGCTTCGAGATGACATTGCAGGTCAATCATTTGGCGCCTTTCTTATTGACTCATTTACTTCGCGATCGCCTAATTTCAAGCACGGCGAGCGTTGTGAATACGTCGAGCCTGGCCGCCAGACTCTGGGGCCGCTTAAACTTGAATGATTTAAATAATGACCGGCGCTTCAGACCACGCAAAGCGTATGGGGATGCAAAACTCGCCAACATCCTCTTCACTCGTGAATTGCAAAGGCGCTATGGCCAACAAAGTTTGTCGGCAGTGGCATTTCATCCAGGGACTGTGGCAACTAATTTCTCGGCCGACTCGACTAGTTGGATTCGCTTCGCCTATCACTCGCCGATAAAACACCTTCCAGGTTTGATTTCCGCCGAGAAAGGCGCTCGCCAGTTGATTTGGCTTGTAGAAAGCAAAGCCACTGTGGATTGGCGTCCGGGCGAGTATTACGAGAAGGGCAAGATAGCCAAAACTAATAGGCAGGCCAATGACTCCGAATTAGCACGCCATTTTTGGGATCTGAGTGCTTTCATGCTGGGATTAGATTCATCACAGCTAAGCGGGCTGTGATGAATGGAACTCCTAGTTAATTGTTTAGGAGTAAGTAGCACCAGTACTTTTGATTTATGAAATTACGAGGCGTCGTTGTTGTATTGGTCAGTTCCTTCCTGCTTGCTGGCACTGGTCCAACTTTTGCGGCCGATCCAACTCCGACAAGAGCCGATCAAGTCGCGGCGATTCAAAGCCAATACAACCCACTTTTTGATGCCCAGTACGCCAGATTGCTGGTCCTTAAGAAAAAGACACTCTACGACGCCGTGAATCTTCCCATCCTAAAGGCTGTGTTGGTGGATTTTTTAGGGGTGCGGAGTTCAATAAATTTGGATCTTGCCAGCGCGACTTCAGACCTTGAGACGGTGAAGGCTTACGCAGAGGAAGAGACGGGCGAGTTTGGAAATACCATCTACCAGCTTGAGGCTCAGGTCGCTAAGAACAAAACCATTACATGCGTTAAGGGCAAGGTAGTTAAGAAGATTTCCGCTCCAGCTCCCAAGTGTGCAAAGGGTTATAAGAAGAAGTAGGACTAAGAATTTCGCCCCTTAAGCATTTTGCGTATCTGTTCCAATGCTGTTTTCACACGGGCTTCATAACCATGGGACGTCGGGTGGTAATACTCGGTTCCCACTAGAGCGTCGGGCAAATACTGCTGGCGTGCGACCCCGAGTTCCTCGTCATGCGGATATATGTAGGAAGATGATTCTCGAGCCGCTTTCACCTGACCATCACGAAGTGCGCCTGAGTTCGGATCTCGCAAGTGCGCCGGTACAGGGCCACCTTTGGATGCACGCAAGTCCGCAATCGCAGATTCGATTCCAAGGTATGCCGCATTGGATTTTGGTGCACACGCAAGGTAAGTGACGGCCTCGGCAAGAATGATTCTTGCCTCAGGCATACCCACCAGTGCAACCGCCTGTGCCGCTGCAACCGCCAAGCCAAGTGCGCCAGGGTCGGCGATACCAACGTCCTCGCTGGCACTAATCATTACTCGCCTTGCGATGAAGCGAGGGTCCTCGCCAGATTCAAGCATTCTGGCCAAATAATGCAACGAAGCATCAACATCGGAACCCCGTATGCTTTTTATAAATGCGCTCGCCACGTCGTAATGGGTATCTCCTCCTCGGTCGTAATTTTCGATGACGCGATCTACGGCCTTGCCCAAGACTTCGACCGTAATTTCACCCCCTGCTGCGGCGCCGGCAGCTGCTTCAAGGTATGTGAGTGCCCTACGCGCATCTCCCGCCGCTAGACGAACAAGTGAGTCCTTTGCCTGCTCGGAAATTGTCACCTCGCTGTCGAGACCGCGAGAGTCCGTAATCGCGCGATCTATGAGTCCTGCTATTTCAGCATCAGGGATGGCGCGAAGGGTTAAGACAATCGAGCGCGAGAGGAGGGGGGAGATGATCGAAAAGGATGGATTCTCTGTGGTTGCCGCAACGAGTGTCACCCAACGATTTTCAACTCCGGGAAGTAAAGCATCCTGTTGTGCTTTCGAGAAACGGTGGACTTCATCAATAAAAAGGACTGTCTCCTTCGCATCTTCCGTACGCCTTTTTCCCGCTTGCGTTAGTACTTCGCGAACTTGTGCGACGCCCGAACTAACTGCCGAGAGTTCGACGAATACTCGCGAACTAGAGTGCGCGATCATCTTGGCCAGTGTGGTTTTCCCGCTTCCTGGAGGGCCATAAAGAAGCACACTTGAGATGTGTTTCTCTTCGCCTTCTATCAAACGCATGAGAGGCGAGCCTGGTTGGAGCAGATGCTTTTGACCGAGTAATTCCGAAACCTTCATCGGGCGCAGCCTGACGGCTAATGGTGCTGTCATATCTCCGCCATGTTCTGCGTCCATGTTCATCCCAACTTAGTGACTTGGAACTTTACTGCCTCGCCTGTTCTTTGACGATTGATTCTAGGCCTGTGCGGCGAGCGTTCGTTGACTATGCTCTTGCGATGGACGATGAGGTAACCATCGGTTTGGAAGACGCCTATTCGGTGAGGACGCCCGAAGATGTTCGCCGGCTCTACGGAAAGTGGGCTGCAACATATGAATCCGAATTCGTTGACAAGAGGTCCTACCGTTATCCGCAAGCCATAGCGGAGATCTTCAATGAAATCGTTCCTACGGATGGAATTTCAAATGTCGTCGACGTGGGTACGGGCACGGGACTCTCTTGCAAATACCTGTCTGCTTTGCGCGTCAATCTCACCTTTGATGGGATTGATATTTCTCCGGAGATGCTTGCACAAGCTAAATTGAAGTCGCGAAGTGATGGGACGCCGGTTTATCGAGACTTATTTGAACGTGATTTGACTAAGACGGTTGAAGGCACAAATGCTCCCTACGACGCCTTAATTTGCTCAGGGACATTTACTCATGGACATCTGGGTCCTGAAGCCATAGAAAATTTGATTCCTTTAGTTAAGTCATTGGGGTGGATTGTCTTTGGAG
>JANXZF010000011.1 GCA_025355665.1 Actinomycetes bacterium | reverse complement strand
AGAACGCAAGTTCTGCTCGGCCTGGCCTTCAAATCACTAGAGATGCAGTGGACCGTACTGGGATCGAACCAGTGACCTCTTCGATGTCAACGAAGCGCTCTACCGCTGAGCCAACGGTCCTAATTCGCGAAAGCATACCTTACGAATTAGGTAGTGAAAAAAGGGGGTTAAGAGCGCTCTGATTGATCGTAGTTGTTGGCGTCGGCCGTTCCGGGTTGCACTAAATACACCAGCATGATGATCCACCCAACGATGGGAAGCAAAGCCCAGAGCAAATTCCAGGCGGATCTATTGGTGTCATGGAGGCGGCGGACCAAGACGGTGATCCCTGGAATGATGATGGCCAAACTAATTACCTCAGTAACCAATTTTACCAAGGGAGAGTGACTCGTTATGGCGACCAGCAAGGTCATAGCGAAATTGACAAGTAGAGAAAATAAATAGAAATACCAGTATTCGCCGCGAGAGGCACGACCTTTACCCATCGCGTATTTGTTGAAACAAGTATTTATGGATTCTTGAAATGTCATTGATTCAGAACCTCTCGGGTGGGCGTCACGCACATCTTTGCTTATTAGTCCTTGAGGAAAATGGATATTGGGCGCGAGTTGCGCTCACGATGGACGAATTTATCGACCGAAGTCGTCGTCAATACGCTCGATGTCGTCTTCGCCGAAATATGTTCCCGTTTGCACCTCAATAAAGATCACATCTGTATCGCTGATGTTGCTAACGCGATGAAGGTCGCCCGCCTTTATCTCAATCGTGTCACCGGCCGTGTGATGCGACAGGACGCCATTGAGGGTGACTTCGGCTTGTCCTTGGACGAAGTACCAGTGCTCGGAACGGTGTTCATGGCGCTGGTAGGACAAGCGTTTGCCGGGTTCAACCCAAATGCATTTAACCTTGAAGAACGTGCTTTCTTGGAGCACCTCGTAACGCCCCCATGGGCGGATGGAACGCTCTATTTCCTGGGCCAAGGCTGGACCTCTTCCGTATGCGGCGATGGGGTTCGAACCAAAATTCTCTCACGAATCGTACTAGTCAGGTCTAAAGGATATTGACGGGCTCTATCTGAGCGCTCATACTTGCCGCAATTGAGGCCTTCCCCTTTGAGGTGATGATGGCTCATGAGTAAGAAAGTCACATCGATAGTAGTTTGCGCGGGCTTGCTCTTAGGCATTTACATAACTGGAGAGAACGCTACGGCGGTGACTGCAACTTCGGTGACCCTTTCGCGAATAACGTCGACTTTTCAGCAATCAGAATTTGCCACTCACTACACAGCCAAGGCAACTGGCGTGGCGAAACTTCCTCTGAAATACAAATGGACTCTTAAATTACAACTCGTCGACAAAGCCGACGCAACGAATCCAGGTGCACCTGGATCCAAGGCCGCCGTCGACTCCAAATGCAACAACTCAGGCAAACTTACTTCGTCAATTCAAGAGTTTATTTGGAAGCACGGGGACGCAGGTCTTGGAAATTGTGATCACTCAAAAATGGGACCGAGCGGTCATCAAGGTCGGGTGACGCTAATTGTTAGCGATGGACTCTGGTCCTGCACGGCCACTTACGACGGTACTAATAGCGGAGTCGGAACAGTCTCGACTTGCAAGTCGATAGCCCCTCTAAAAAACGCGGCAACCACTGTGACGTGCCAAGGCCCGACAATTAAATTGCTAGATAATTCAAATGGCGGCGGAGTTCTTGGCGGCGGCAGGCAGCCGAGCTTCATAACTAAAGGCGTTGCCTACTGCTTGATGCAACTTGTTACTTACCACTGGAACAACGGCCAGGGTGCCAAGCCAGGCACAATCGGATTAAATGGTGCAGCGGGGGTGAAGTTGGGACCTTGGGTAGCCGGTGGAAGTGCAGGGTCGAACAATGCTCAAAACGTGAACTGGACGGCCAATGTCAGCACGGCAACCAAGCCAGTGGTAATAAACGGTGTTTACAGTTGTGTGGATTCAGATCCGGCAACGTGGTCTCAAGATGCGCAATCTCATGGCACAGGATTTTGTCAGGTCTACGTCGTAAAGGCCGTTGTTAGTAACGCGGTGACAACGCCGAAAGCGAAATCGACGGCGAAGGCTACGCCAAAGCCCAAGAAATTAACGTTGGCATCGCCAGCCGCAGCCAAATGCAAGGGAACGAAGCTGAGTCTTAAAGCATCCCCTGATAATGGCAAGCCTCCTTTAAAAGTTACCTTGGCCATGTGTTCGCCAAAATCGGTTCAATGGAGAATTGATTACGGCGATGGACAATCAAAGGTTGCAATTGGAACTGTTCCAACTTCAATCTCTCACACATACGCGAAAGCGGGTGACTACAAACCGCGGTTGACGACGATCGCGTCGCAATCCGCAACAACGTCATCGAGTGTGACAACAAGTGTCTCCGTAGGCACGGCCCTCATTGGTCTTTCGGCAAATCCTGCATCTGGTGCATCGCCGCTGAAGGTTTCATTTGGCCTTGGCACGACAGTCGCAAACATAACGACGTGGACTCTGGACTTCGGGGATGGGCAGCACACAGCAGGCGCTGGAAAACCACCGGCAAGTGTTTCTCATACCTATTCAAAGGACGGCGCATACAAAGCGACGTTCTCCGTAAAGCCAGGCGCCTATGCCTTGGTTTACACAGTCGCGCAGATAACTGTGGGATCTGGAACGCCACCGATTCTTGGGGTCACCGCGACGCCGACTTCGGGCACCCATCCTCTCGTTGTGAATTTCACGATTGGCACGACGATCCCCGGAGTCATTGTTTCTTGGGTCATGAAATTCGGTGATGGATACCAACAGCAAGGAAATGGAAAGCCACCCACTTCGGTTTCGCATACTTATGCGAAGAAGGGGACGTTCCTGGCGTTCCTCTTGGTCTCCCAACAACAGCAGTACGGGGGAGTTCAATACGTGGTTCCAAGGAATGGGCTGGCGATTCAAGTCAAGTAAGTCCTAGCAAGCCGTGGAGGTGGAGACGGGATTTGAACCCGTGTAGCAGGATTTGCAGTCCTGTGCCTCGCCTCTCGGCCACTCCACCCGATAAAAAATCGGCGATCAATATCTCTAAATAGTGAACGCCGACTATTAGAGCGGACGACGGGACTCGAACCCGCGACATCCACCTTGGCAAGGTGGTGCGCTACCAACTGCGCTACGTCCGCACACACGTTCGATAACTCGCTCGTGCTTTTTTGTGCCTTTTAGTACTGGCGAAATCTATCGCACCGCGGGGTCTCTGGCCAAAGCGAGCACAGAAGGGCTTGCGGGTCGTACGGTTACGACGTGGAAATGACGGACCTTTCGCCCTCTGAACCGATGTTCTGGATGGGGGGACGCCTTGCCTACGATTTGCAGGAAATCAATGACAACCCTACCGCGCTGGATGCGCCGGGGTTCTGGGCCGTTAGCGCGACCTTTGAAGGTGCGTGGACGTGCGCTCGATTCGGCAAAGTTATCGAAGCCGATTTGCCGATAGCTGCGGAAAGGTGGAAGACGCTAGGTGATTTATGGCGTACTTCAATGTCGAAAAGTGAGTACATCGAGTATGTCCGCAAAATCAGAGATCAAATATCTCGAGGTTGGGTCTATCAGGTAAACGCGTGCCGCGAAATGTCGACACATTTTGAGGGCCTCTCGCTACTGCCCTTGATGAACCAGATTCTTGAACATAATCCTGCGCCCTTCGCCAGTTATTTGCGTCTTCCCGAAGTTGAGATTGCTTCCGCGTCACCAGAACTATTCTTGAAAAGAGAGGGAAATATCCTCACCTCTGCGCCAATCAAAGGAACCAAACCTCCTGAGCAAGATGACCTTGAGTTCGGCGCAAAGGACACTGCAGAAAATGTGATGATTGTTGATTTGATTCGCAACGATCTCGGACGAATTTGTGAGACCGGCAGCGTGCACGTTCCTCGACTTCTTGAGACGCAAGTGCATCCGGGGCTCAGCCATCTCGTCTCTTTTGTTGAAGGCGCGCTTCGCAATGGAACCACGTGGGAGCAAATTTCAACGGCACTGCTCCCGCCTGGCTCGGTCAGCGGCGCGCCAAAATCCAGTGCGGTCGAAACGATCACCGATTTAGAAGGTCAGGCACGTGGGCCCTACTGCGGTCCGCTGGGTTGGATTGAAGATGGAAATGCTCTGCTCTCTTTGGCGATCCGCATTTTCTGGACGAAGCGAGAGGGTACTTTGCACTTTGGCACGGGGGCTGGAATTACTTGGGGGAGCGACCCGGATTCAGAATGGGAGGAAACCGAATTGAAGGCGCGCCGACTAATAGCAATCGCAAACGGAGAGCTCGCATGAGTGCAGAATTTCCTGAAGGCAACGGAATTTTCGAAACTATTAAGACGGTAAATGGTTTTCCCTTCGCATTGGATCGACACATTGGACGAGCAACGCGAAGCGCGGTGTTCCTAGGCATTCCGATTCCGAAGAGTGAGGAAATTGCCTTCGCGGTTGAAGCCCTGCTCGACAAGACTCCCGATGAGTTCAGGTTTGGACGAC
>JANXZF010000136.1 GCA_025355665.1 Actinomycetes bacterium | reverse complement strand
AGCATCACGTAGTTTGGCAACATGGTCACCTGAAATGGAACTAGCCAGCTTCCGATAAAGAGCAAAAACAACAGGTTCTGTCCCTTGAAGTTAAATCGCGCGAAAGAATAGGCCGCGAAAAGCGCGATCAGAAGAGACCCCACTGAGACGCTAACCGCGATGATGACGGTGTGTTCCAAGAGCATCCAAATGGGTAGCCCATGGATGGCTTCTGAATAATTGGCGATACTGAAACCCTTTGGGATTAACCCAGAGGTGAAGAAATCATTTGGCGGTCTAAAGGAGGTAAAGAACATCCACGCAATGGGGAAGACGCAAAAGAGTGCGACTAATCCCAGGGTGAAGAGACCGGTCCACTTGACTCGTCTAGAAACTGAATGTCCAAAACCCATCGGGGGAGCCGATTTCGCCTTTCTCATGACGCTGCGATGAGTGGGAGCTATTGCAGGTGACGGGGGCAGATCGAAGTCGATCGTCGTTACTGGCCCATCAAGGGTTATGAGTCCCATTTTTCTCCTAGTTATCGTAGAAACTGAAACGGTCGAGAAGTCGAATGCAGACAAGTGCGATCGCTCCGAACAGGAAGAAGAAGCAGACCGCCGCTGCCGATGCGAGTCCCACGTTGAAGCTTTGGAAACCATATTGATACAGGAAGTAATAGATGTCAGTAGTGCTTCCCATCGGCCCGCCCTGCGTCATGGCATTGAGAAGTGGGAAGACAATCTGGCTGGAAAGCAGAACTACGGTGATGAACATGAACATTAAAGTCGGAGATAGCAATGGCAGAGTGATTCGACGGAAAATCTGAAAGCGACTTGCGCCATCGATAGATGCGGCTTCAAAGTATTCAACGCCAATGGCCGCGAGTCCGGCAGTTATCACTAGGACCGAAACGCCGAGAACCTTCCACCCACTAATTGTGACAATCGCAAATTTCGCGGTGTCCATTTGCTGCAACCAGTTGGTTTGGGCAAACCCGAACCACTTCAAGACTGTGTCTATGAATCCACCAACTGGAGAAAGGATGAATTCCCATACTGTGGCCGTGACGATGGGTGATACGAGTACTGGAAGGAAAATCAAGCCCTGGTAAATCTTGCTTGATTTGGGCGAAATGTGCTGAGCCACGGTTCCGATTGCTAAGGGAAGAATTAGGCCAAATACCAATAAGCCGACAAGGAAGAAACCACTTGTGCCGATGGCTTGCCATAGCGCTGGCATGTGGAAGAGCTTGGTGTAATTACTCCATCCAACAAAAACCTTTGGAGTAGTTGGAAGCAAGTTCCAGTTATAGAACGAGTAATTAAAGGTCTCGAATAGAGGGCGATATATCCAAAGCCCAAGCCCAATAAGTGCGGGGATCAAGTAGAGATATGGCTCGCTAAAGGAAAGGAATCGTCGGCGCTTGCTCAAGGTCGCGACACCGAGCAGCGACGGTGCAACTGGTCGCTGCTCGGTGAGTTGTACGAACATATGCCTCTCGCCTATTCCCCGGCCGAGGAGTGAACTAAGGGCTCTTCCATTGCGCCTGCAGATGCTTTTTCCGTGAAGTAACGCTTCATCTGCTCAAGATCGATGTTGTAGAGGTGGTGTTCGCCAGGCAGCATTGGGATGTGAGTGGCAAACGCGCCGTCGTTGGTGACGTCGATTCGTGAGAATCCACTGCCTGGAATCCCTCGCAGGAATCCACTATCACTTGCACGAACGTCGATCTGATAGGCGGTCGCTGTTGCAACCCAGACCGGGACGTTGCCAAGTAGCCCAGCTGATGCATGGTGAGTGTGACCCGCCAAAATCATTTTGACTCCACGCCCTTCAATAATTTTTGAGAAGCGCTCGGGATTTCTAAGGATGATCAGGTTGATCGCATCGATTGGACCAGGGATTGGTGGATGATGAAACGCAATGATCGTTCCAAGTGGCGCCGGTTTGTTAAGTTCGGCATCCAACCAATCGAGCTGCGCGTCATCGAACTCACCGTGTGGGCCATCAAGAGCCGTTGAGTCGAGTCCGATGACGCGCAGGCCCCCGCACCAAAGAATTTGGTCGGTGTTTTCCTCGTTCTCTTCAAGATCAAGAAGATTAAACCTGAAGGCAGGACGCTTATCGTGATTTCCGGGCAAGTACATAACTGGAATACCAGTCTTCTTGGAGAAGGCATCAATTACAGGACGCAGACGCTTATATGAGTCCGGGTGACCTTCGTCCGCTAAATCGCCAGTCAGCAGAACTAGATCAGGAGTTGCTAGACCTTCGATAACTTCAAGAATTTGAGAAACGTTATCAAGGGAATCAACGCTGTCATGGAGATTTCCTGAACTTACAATGTGCAAGTCAGAGAGTTGAATGATGACTTTGGTATCAGACATGTTCTTCTCCTTCGACGTTCGCCGTGGTTGGCTTCTTTGGATCTAGTAGAAGCAGCCGAAGTCGATCGAGTTCCTCGGCAGGCATTCCGTGATGAACCAGGTAGTTCGTAACATCTCCGTGGGATGCACGGATTTGCTTAAGAACGTTGAGAATTAACGATGGTTCGCATGTAAGCATGGCTGCGTATTGCTGACGATCTTGACCATTGTTGACCGCCCGTTCGGTGATTCCTTGGAAGAATTCCTCGGTAAGGAATAAGGATGTTGCCGCGAAATCCGCTGCAATGGTGTCATCCGGCACACCAAGGCTTGCTAATAGCAACGCGATAACAATTCCGGTGCGATCCTTACCAGCCGTGCAATGTACAATCGCGGGTAGCGCGTCCGGCTGCACGAGTTCCCGAAGAGCCGCAACAATTGCGACTCCCCGTTCTGCAATTACGAACTCGTACACCTCGTCGAGTGAAGAGAGCGACTTGCGATCAGTCGCCCTCCCTTCTGCGGGGACGTTGTACGTAAATACAGGAATGGATACCAACCGAACGTGGGAGTTCAAATTGTCTGGCGCATCGATCCGCTCGTCTTCTTCGCGAAGATCGAGAGAAGTACTCAGATTGATGCTTTGGAATATCTCGCGACCTGTGTCATCGACGTTGTGAACAGCATCGCCTCGCAAGACGCGCCTCCAAGCAACTGATCTTCCATCCTTGGTGTTGTATCCGCCGATGTCTCGAACGTTGTACGTTCCCTTGATCGGCAGCCTGCGCTGTTGCATGTCTAGTTCAGCAGTGGGAGTCATTTCATGAGCCCTACTGCTTGACTTTGTGCGGCATCCATCGTGGTTTGCGGATCGGCGCCTTGGAAGGTGATGGAAGTTGCAGCATTCACAAGGATTCCCGAAAGTGCTGCGTAGTTGGGTCCTGGATATGCCTGCCACTGTTGAATGCGGCTGAGTTGATCCATCGCTGGAGCTAGGAACGGTTGTGCTGCGGCCCATGTCTTGAGGTATTGCGGCAAGTTAACAATTGATGGTCGAAGCGGTGCGTAACCGATATTTTCCGTTACAGAAGTCATTGACTCTGCGCTCGTTAGATATTGGATGAGCTGCCATGCCGCCTGTTGCTTGAGTTTGTCCTTGGCAAGAATTACCAGACCTGAGCCTGAGTTCGTCGGAACTGAGATCGTGTGGCCGAATCCGGGTTCATTTGCAACCATCATTTGGAAGTGGCCACCATTTGCCCGGATGAGACTTCCTTGCATGGCGCTCGTACTTAGGAACATTCCGAGTTTGCCTGCACCCCACGCCTGAATAGCTTGTGCGGTCGTGAGGTTATCAATCGCACCACTATTTCCTAGGCTTTGTAGCCCCTTCATGGCGGTAATGAGTTGAGGATTATTGAAGGTCGGTGCCGTGCGAGTTGAGTTCATGACGGTGCCAGAAGCAGAGAAGATCATGGATTGCAGACACCAGTCAATGCCACTGCTTGCAGCGCCGATGCAACCATCAACGATTCCAGTTGAGTTGTGTACCTTCTTTATGGCTTGCGCATAGCGATTTACCTGCGGCCAAGTGGTTGGCGGATTTGCTGGATCTAGCCCTGCTGCCTTGAAAAGGTCTGCGTTGTAGAACAACAACGGAGTAGAAAGAGTCCAGGGGATTGCGTATACATTCCCATCAATGACTCCGAGCTTTGTAATGGCTGGGGCATAAGGATTTGCCCCGCCCCATTCTGCAGCAAGGCTTGTTTCACCAATGACTTTGGTCATGTTGATTCCATTAAAGCTGTGGACCAAGTTCAGCATTTCGCCGAAAGGAATTTGCACAACATCTGGTACCTGGCCGGCGATCGCGTCCTGCTGAACTTGGCCAGATATTGCGCCCTCAGCTGTGCTTGCTTCTGGTTCCAGGGTGACGGTGATATTTGGATGCACTTTTTCGAAACCAGCGATAAATCCATTTAAGGTGCTGATTGCGACTGCGCCCAAGACGGGAAGGTAAGAGGCAAGTTTGATTGAGACTTTTGTGTTGGCTGGCACTGAAGGGAAAGCAGCATCGGCGCTCTTCTTCTGTGCGGCCGCTGCTGTAGCGGTATTCGCTAACCCTGCGACTAGCAACGCGGCCAAGACGGCAGCTACTGCTCGACTTAAACGACCTTTCTTGGTCATGTGACGTTTCTCCATTTTCCGTAGGTGAGTTGTTGAAATGAAACTTTTCAGAGTTCTGCTGGGGTGTAATCCGCAAACTCAACGTCGTTTGTCCAGACAAGGCGACGAGTAGTTTGTGGATCAAACAAGTAGATTCGATCTTGAGGGGCCGTGAGCGTGAGAGTCTCGCCAACAACCATGTTCAGCGGCCGAGGCCCCCGCACGGCCACTTGCCTTCCCCCGATATCGCAGAATGCGATCTCTTCGCTGCCGAGGTTTTCAACCGCGATGACAGTTCCGGAGAAAAGGGCGCGGTGATTGCCATCCTCGGCCCTCTTCAAATGCTCTGGCCTAACACCTAGGAGCACAGGAGTTTCGTCAAGTTCACCGTCTGCGATCTTTACGTCCACGCCGTTAGCAAGAACTCGGACGGTGTCGGCGATCGAAAGAGCAGTTCCCGGCAAAAGGTTCATTGGGGGTGCTCCGATGAAACTTGCAACAAAGGTTGTGGCAGGCTCGTCATACACCTCGGTGGGTGTGCCCAATTGCTCGAGTCGACCATTGTTCATTACCGCGATCCGAGTGGCCATCGTCATCGCTTCCACCTGATCATGAGTCACATAGATGAATGTGGTCTTTAGTTTGCGGTGAAGATCGGAGAGTTCCAGGCGGGTGGCTGTACGCAGTTGCGCGTCTAGATTTGATAACGGCTCGTCCATTAAGAATGCCTTGGGATTCCTAACCATCGCGCGTCCAAGCGCGACACGCTGACGCTGCCCTCCAGATAATTCCTTTGGTCGACGATGGAGCAATCTGTCGAGTCCTAGTTGTTCAGCAACCGCGTTGATGCGCGACGAAATATCTTCCTTAGAGAAGTGCCGAACCTGAAGTCCGAATCCAAGGTTCTTATCAACTGATAAGTGTGGATAGAGGGCGTAACTTTGAAAAACCATTGCTATATCGCGCTTGCCGGGTGGAAGAGCTGTTACGTCTTCGCTGTCGACTATTACACGCCCAGAGGTTGGAGAAAGAAGCCCCGCGATGATTCGAAGAAGGGTGCTTTTTCCGCATCCACTTGGTCCAAGCAAGACGAGGAACTCACCGTGCGGGATATCGATGCTGATACTTTCAAGTGCAACTGTTGTTCCAAATTCTTGTCGCACTTGATCGAGATAGATCCTGGTCATTTCGTACTCGAGTATGTTTTGGTTGACATGCAACGCAAGGTAGGGTGAAACAATTAACGAAGAGCAAAGCCATTAGAAACGTTTGCATCAGTTTAGATGAATTCCCTTTTAAGGCATACCCCCCAAGGCATACAAAACCCCGAAAAACAAGGTCAATACCTGCCTGCATTCTCACACCCCCACTTGTTAATTTTTCAGTCGCAGGCGCGTAACCTCTTGTTCATAGGAGCCAACATGAAGAAATTATTGGTACTCGGTGGTGGAACGGCCGGAACGATGGTCGTTAATAAGCTGCGCAAGAAGCTCGACAAAAATGAGTGGTCCATCACAATCATTGATAAGAGCAACGGACATGTGTATCAACCAGGTCTCTTACTTCTGCCATTTGGTGTTTACGAGCCAGAGGAATTGGTGAAGGAGCGCGATCACTTCCTACCGAGTGGTGTCGAATACATTCGCGCAGAAATAGATCGGGTGATTCCGGAATCAAACCAAGTCACGCTGATGGACGGCCGCGTGATTGAATACGACCAACTCGTTATCGCAAGCGGTACAACGCCGCGGCCCGATCAGACTCCGGGGATGGATGAGCCCGCTGTTTGGCATAAGAGCGTTTTTGATTTTTATACTCTCGAAGGCTCAATAGCTTTGCGCGACGCTTTGAAGGATTTCGGAGGCGGTCGAGTAGTAGTTCACATAACTGAAATGCCAATCAAATGCCCGGTGGCGCCATTGGAGTTCACTTTCCTTGCTGATGCGTACTTCACAGAGCGCAAGATGCGCGAAAAAGTTGAAATCGTCTACGTCACACCACTCGAAGGTGCATTCACGAAACCGGTCTGCTCCAAGCATTTGGGATGGATGCTGGATGAGCGTCACATCAAGTTGGAGCCAGATTTTGTTGTAGAGCATATTGATCCGGAAACAAAAACATTGGTTTCGATGGATGAACGCGAGATACCCTTTGACTTGCTGGTGACAGTTCCTGTGAATATGGGAGCAGACTTCATTGCTCGTTCGGGTTTGGGCGATGACTTGAACTATGTTCCAGTGGATAAGGGGAATTTCCTCTCCAAGAAGTATTCCAACATATTTGCTTTGGGGGATGCTTCCGACATTCCTGCATCTAAAGCGGGTTCAGTCGCGCATTTTGCCATCGACCTTTTCGCTGAGAATTTCGTGGAATATGTCCACGGTCGTCCAATGACCCACAATTTCGACGGGCATGCCAACTGCTTTATCGAATCCGGAAACGGTAAAGGCTTGCTAATAGATTTCAATTACACCGTGGAGCCACTGACAGGGATGTTCCCGCTGCCAATCGTTGGGCCATTTCCCCTTCTCAGAGAGAGCCGCTTCAACCACATGGGCAAATTGGCATTTCGCTGGATTTATTGGAATTTACTTTTAAAGGGCCGGTGGATTCCGATCCCGGCGCTTATGTCCATGCAGGGCAAAAAGAAAGTTGAGAAAAAGGAAGGGGTTGTTGCAAGTGCCAGTCATTGAGGTCGCAGGAAAGCAAGTGAACGTTAACGAAGAAGGTTTCTTGACCAAGTACGACGAATGGAATGAAGATATTGCAAAGGCGCTGGCAAAGCAGATAGACATCGAGCTCACCGACGCCCATTGGAAGATCGTCAAATTCCTTCGCGAAGATTTCAAGACTGAGGGCGAGACGGCTACGTCTCGTCGAGTTCAGACAGTCGGCGGAGTTCCAGTTAAGGATCAGTTTGTTCTATTTCCAAAGAAGCCGGCGAAGAAGATGGCGTACATTGCCGGATTGCCCAAACCCAAAGGTTGCGTGTGAAGGAGTATGAAATGACACCAGAAATAGTTCCCAACTTCGGATCTGAGAATTCAGATCGGAAATTGGCCATCATCTGCTCGAAGGGCAATTTGGACATGGCCTATCCCGGCTTGATTCTTGCCAACGCCGCTCTCGGTGAGGGAGTCGAGACAATGATCTTCTTCACCTTTTGGGGTTTCGACATGATTACGAAGTCTCGAATGAATGATCTTCAATTTAGTCCCGCAGGAAATACAGCCATGCATTTGCCCGGCAGTAACATGCACATTCCCCAGGCCATGATGCCCGCACCAGGGATGACTGCCGTTGCCACCCGGATGTTGAAGAAATCTATTGCAGATCTGGATGTCCCTGAGGTTCCCGATTTTCTTGATCAAATCGTGGCAGCCGGCGGACATCTCTGGGCCTGCCGAATGTCGGCTGACATGAACAAGTTAACAATGAATGACTTGCGCGATGATGTCGAAGGAATCATCAGTGCTTCAGATTTCATTGAAATGACTGATGGAGCTCAGTTACTTTTCATTTAAAGAAACCTCCCCGTCAGGCACTAGAAGATATAGGGTCTGTTTGAGGGGAAATTGAGGTCCATTTGTGCTTATTGGTTTGTTGAAGACATATCTGCAGCCTTATCGAAAGAGTGTCGGAGTTATCTTGCTGCTCCTTCTTATTCAAGCAATAGCGAACTTGTACCTGCCGAACCTGAACGCCGATCTGATTAATAATGGCGTTGCAAAGGGTGATGTCTCCTATATTTGGAAGATCGGAGCCATCATGCTGGGGGCCTCAGCCCTCATCATGCTTGCGTCCATTGTTCTTGCCTACTTGAGCGCAAAGGTCGCCATGGCATTCGGTCGCGATTTGCGTAGAGGCGTATTTAGCGCAGTTGAGACATTCTCTGCGCGAGAGCTCAATCAATTTGGTGCGCCATCGCTGATCACTCGAAATACAAACGATGTTCAGCAGGTACAGATGGTGCTCTTCATGGGGTTGACCATGATGGTTGCCGCACCGATCACAGGCATCGGCGCGGTAATCATGGCTGTTCGCACCAACGCAAAGCTTTCTTTGCTTATCCTCGTAGCGGTACCGGTGATGGCCGTTCTGATCGGGACATTGCTCAAAAGGATCGTTCCACTATTTCGCATCATGCAGGTCAAGATTGACCGGCTTAACCTTGTTTTGCGGGAGCAGATAAGCGGGGTCCGAGTCATTCGAGCATTCGTTAAGACGAATTTCGAAGAAGCACGTTTTGCCGAAACAAGCACCGATCTGATGAACACCACCTTGAGCGTTACGCGGACATTTGCCATTATGTTTCCATCGCTCATTTTGGTATTGAATCTTTCTAGCGTGGCTGTTATTTGGTTCGGCGCAAAACTTGTCGATAGCGGGAACATGCCGATTGGAAATCTGACCGCGTTTCTCGCCTACATTATGCAAATCCTCTTCAGTGTAATGATGGCCGTGATGATGTCGTTGATGATTCCTCGCGCCGCGGCAAGTGCCGAGCGCATCCAGGAGGTTCTGCAGACTGCATCATCTGTGCTGGACACAACCGACCCGAAGACCCCCCTTCAACGAAAGGGTGTCGTCGAGTTCAAAGACGTTGAGTTTAGATACCCAGGTGCGGAGGTTCCTGTTCTGTCTGAGATTTCCTTCACCGCGGAACCGGGAAAGATCACAGCAATCGTCGGAAGTACTGGAAGCGGAAAGAGCACGCTTCTCAATCTGATACCGCGATTTATAGATGTCACAGGCGGATCGATACAACTAGACGGTGTAGATGTTCGGGAGCAGTCCCTTGAGGGAATCTGGTCGGAAATCGGACTCGTGCCTCAGCGTGCGCTCTTGTTCGGCGGCACTATCGCCGACAACCTTCGCTACGGCGACGCAAAGGCCACCGACGAACAACTTTGGTGGGCATTGGAGATTGCCCAAGCAAAGGAGTTCGTTTTTGAGATGCCTGATCAACTTCAATCCCTCGTGGCTCAAGGCGGAACCAACTTCTCGGGAGGACAGAGACAACGTCTCTCGATCGCTCGTGCAATCGTGAAACGCCCCCGAATCTACATTCTTGACGACTCGTTCTCGGCCCTGGATTACACGACGGACGCCAAACTCCGAAACGCCCTTGAAAAATCTGCAAGGGATGCAACGGTATTAGTGGTTGCTCAGCGGGTCAGCACAATTCTCAATGCTGACCAAATCATTGTTCTAGATGAAGGAAGGATCGTCGGCATCGGTACACACCACGCTCTTATGGATGCGTGTGCTACATATCGCGAGATTGTCCTTTCTCAGTTGAGTCCTGAGGAAGCAGCATGAGTACCGAAAAAGCTCCGGCGAAGAGGTCAGCAGGCCCAGGTGGCGGTCCCATGCATGGCATGTTCGGGCCACCACCGACAAAATCGAAAGATTTCCGTGGCTCGCTCAAGAGATTATTGAGAGAACTCGGTCCTGAACGAAAAGTCATGACCCTTGTATTCGGACTAATTACTACCAGCGTTGTCATCGGTTCGTTCGGCCCCAAGATCCTTGGTCGCGCAACAAACTACGTTTTCTACGGATTCTTGGGTCGGCGAATGCCCTCAGGAGTCAGTAAGGCTCAAGCGATCGCTGGACTTCGGGCAAAGGGCGAAAACCGGCTGGCCGACATGCTCCAAAAGAGCTCGGTCATTCCTGGAAAAGGAATTGATTTTCACGCGGTTTACCACGTCCTCATTCTGGCAATCGCGCTTTATGCGATCTCATCCCTCTTCATGTGGATTCAGGGCTATCTCATGGCGGGAGTCACTCAACGTACCGTCTATCGTTTACGTCGACTTGCCGAGGAAAAACTTGGCAGATTGCCTCTGAGTTATTTCGATACTCAATCGCGCGGTGATCTTCTTAGTCGCGTTACAAACGACATCGACAACATATCCAATTCGCTGCAACAGGGACTTTCGAACATCATCAATTCTTTGCTCACTATCGTCTCCGTTCTGGCGATGATGGTTTGGATAAGTCCCGAACTAGCTGTCGTTTCAATGATTGCGATCCCTTTGAGTATGTTTGCTTCAATTCGAATTGCTAAGCGATCACAGAAGCAGTTCATTGCCCAATGGGATTGGACAGGCAAGCTCAATGGCCACGTTGAGGAAATGCACACAGGTCACGCGCTTGTAAAAGTCTTTGGACGACGAGAGCGAGCAATTAAGGATTTCTCAACATTGAACGAAAAGATGTACGAGTCCAGCTTCAAAGCGCAATTCATGTCGGGCATCATCCAGCCTACTACCGCACTAATTTCCAACCTCATTTATGTTGCAATCGCAGTTCTAGGCGGATATCGAGTGGCGACTGGGAGTATGTCGTTGGGCGACGTTCAGGCTTTCATTCAATATTCACGCCAATTCGGAATGCCGCTTGCCCAGATTGCAGGCCTAATGAACATTGTTCAGTCCGGTGTGGCCTCCGCTGAGCGTTTGTTCGATCTACTTGATGCGCAAGAAGAGGAACCGGATGCTAATGATGCGGTTGCGATAGAAAGGGCAGAAGGGGAAGTCCGCTTTGACAATGTTTCATTCAGGTATGTCGCCGACCAGCCACTTATCGAGAACTTCTCTCTAGCCGTAAAGCCAGGCGAAACCGTTGCAATCGTCGGCCCGACCGGTGCTGGCAAAACGACCCTAGTGAATCTGATAATGCGTTTCTACGAGATTGACTCTGGATCAATCACCGTTGATGGCAAGGACATTCGCTCAATGACGCGAGATGACTTACGTCGTCAGTTCGGAATGGTCTTACAGGACACATGGCTTTTCACAGGATCTATGCGAGAGAACATTGCTTTCGGAAGCCTTGATCCTTCGCACGAGATGGTCGTTGCCGCCGCAAAAGCGGCGAATATCGACCACTTCTTACGTTCGCTCCCCGCGGGATACGACTCCATGCTAACCGATGACAATGCAACGGTTTCTAACGGAGAGCGACAACTCATAACAATTGCTCGCGCCTTCATGGCAGATCCGGCCATCCTGATTCTTGATGAGGCGACAAGTTCGGTTGATACCCGTACTGAGGTACTTGTTCAGCAGGCAATGGCCAAGTTACGTGTAGGGCGAACCAGTTTTGTGATCGCTCACCGACTATCAACTATCCGGGACGCTGACACCATTCTTGTTATGGATAAGGGACGGTTGATCGAGCAGGGTAGCCATGCAGAATTGATGGCCAAGAAGGGTTTCTATTATGACCTCTATGCAAGCCAGTTCTCCGAAGCAATCGAATAATTTGTTCGTTCCAATTTGTAGGTTGTCATCAATTATGGATATCTAGGGACGGCTGAAGAACGCTTAGGGTTTCTATTGCGGTTGAGAGAGTACTTGCAAGAGCATTAATTCGTTCATCTTGGAGGTCGAGGTGCGCCTGGACCTGC
>JANXZF010000119.1 GCA_025355665.1 Actinomycetes bacterium | reverse complement strand
CCCCGAGAAACTGGATATGGATTCCAAGCAGAAAGGTTCAGAGACCACCCAATATCAGTACACCGAATGCGCTGATAACGCCGATGTCCAATTCTGGACCATCGCTGGCGCTGAACATGTTCCGAATTTGTCGAATGACTTCACGGGAAAAATTGTTGATTTTCTGCTGGCTCATCCAAAAGTTTCTTCCCCGCAGATTCAGTAGGGCTCCCTAGCAGCAGGATTCTGTGGAACTTGCATCAGAGCAGCATGCGGACTGTGCGCCATCGTTTTTACATGTACAGGAAACGGTTGACGCTTCAATTTTGATATCGGACATGGTCATGGACCTTTCTTCTCAAATCGATAAGTTTCAATATGACGCAATTCACCCTTGTTTAGAGGGTTGAAACCTCGGCATGCTCGAATTTTTCGTTCGGGATGAACCGGGTGAGGGTGGTGGCAACTAGGAGAATCACGGCGGTAGTCAGGTAGACAGGCTTGGCTGCGTTTACGAAATCATGTCGGGCAAGTTGACTCAAATTTCGCAACGCGGATCGTGTAGTTGGAACAGATGACATGAGGGATGCGTTTCCTCGGATCTTCCAGAGCTGGAAGATTGTCGCGAGAGAAAGTCCGCTGCCTAGGACCCCGCCGAACTGCCGCGCAAAAGTGTTGATTGCCGAACCAGAGCCGCGATGGCGCTCGCCAAGTGCATGGGGGGCAACCACAGATCCGAATTGCGTGACGAGTCCGGAGCCAAATCCGATGACGATGACCGACACAACAATCGATGTGAGACTTGAGCTGGCAAACAAGATGGTGAATCCAATTGCGAATGCTGCGAGTCCCAGAGTCGAAAGCCACCTGTAGCGACCAGTTTTTGCAATGGATCTGCTCGCCAGACCCGAGCCGAAGAGATTGCCAAAACCCATAGTTAGGAGAATGAGTCCGGCGATGGCTGGTGTTTTGCTCTGAACTACTTGCACTGACAGGGGGATAACTACCAATGCGATCAACATTGCGGCTCCTGAAACCGTGCTTGCAACCAAAGTCACGGTGAAGAGTCGATTCTTGAAGAAGTGAATCGGTGTCAAGGCATTGTCTCCAAGAGCACGTTCAACGTAAATGAAGATTGCGAAACTAACAACAATCAATAAGACTAAAAAGATTCGCCATGGTCGCATGGTTGCAGAATTCAAATTCTGAATTAGGAGAAGAAGAGTCAATACGAAAATACTGAAAGGAAGTACCCCCCACCAGTCAAACCGGTCCTTATGCAATTGCTGCTTGACATGTAGGAATCGCGCCGCCCTAAAAATTGCGTAGAGAGCGATTGGGATATTGAGGATGAAGATCCATCTCCAGCCAACGATGCCAAGTATCGAATTCTGCGTCGCTATTACCCCACCGACGATTGGTCCGAGAAGGCTTGATGACCCAAACACGACGACAAAAACCAGTATGTAACGGGCTCTCTCGCGAGGTGGAACCAGGTCTGAAATAACCGCAAATGCAAGAGAAAAGAGCCCACCTGCTCCGAGTCCCTGAACTGTTCTGGCAATAACTAGCACGCCGAAATTTGGCGAAACAGCCGCCAGTGTTGAACCGAGAATGAAAATTGTGAGCGCCGTAATGAATAGCGGCCTTCTGCCGAAACCGTCAGAAAGTCTTCCGTAGATCGGGGTGGTTATGAGAGAGGCCATGAGATAAGAGGTGAGAAGCCATCCTTGACCTGAGAGTTGACCAAAGTGTGTGGCTATCGTCGCACCGGCTGTCGACATCACCGTTTGGTCAAGGGCCGCCAAGAACATTCCGAGTGCGAGGGAGGAGAGCACTCGAAGAATTTCAGGAGAAAATGAGACTCGAGTTCTTGCTTGCTTTGCCACGATTGCCTAGAGCGAAAGTTCGGCGATAGTTGGAAGTTCGTGGCGCGGATTGGGGCAACAGCCGACCGAACAATAGTCTGCCCATGGTCCAAGTGGAGAGAGTGCTGTTCGCTCTGAACCACTCAAGCGTTCTTGCAGAAGATCGACCAATCCCGATACGAACTCGTGAGATTTACCAGGAGTCGCGACTAGGATAAAACGCATATTTAATTCTTCAGCAATTGATCTTGCTTCGTTATCCAGATCCCACACAACTTCGATGTGATCACTAACAAAGCCAATTGGTATCACAATGACAGCCTTTGTATTTGCGTTAGCGGCCACGCGTAATGCATTTCCGATATCTGGTTCGAGCCAAGGCATGTGTGGCGCACCGCTTCGGGATTGATAGACCAGCGACCATTTTGGAAGTGCGGCGTCCATGTGATCTTTCGCTTTTTCAAGGACGGCTTTTGTCGCGGCGATATGTTGTGCGACGTAGACTCCGCTTTCGAAAGAGTCATGCATTTCAACTGGTCCAGATGAGCGAGCCATCGAAATGGGTATCGAATGTGTGGTGAAGAAAATATGTATATCGGCAGGTTGCAGACCCTCATATGCGAGTGTTTTTAGCGACTCCGCCAGCCCGTTGGCGAAAGGAAGTACAAATCCAGGATGATCGAAGTAGTGGCGCACCTTGCCGATCGTCATTTTTCCCGTCAGATCAGCATCGATCAAGCCTTGAGCGAGATTCTCCCTGTATTGGCGGCATCCAGAATAAGAAGAATATGCGCTTGTCACGAGCGACAGAACGCGGGTGTGCCCATCTGAGTAGATGTCTTTCAATACCCGAGGAAAGAATGGTTCTGAATTTCGATTGCCCAGATAGACCGGAATATCGATCTCTCGTCGATTTAGTTCGACCCGTAGAGCTTTTTGAAGTTCGCGGTTTTGTTCGTTGATCGGACTAACCCCACCCAATGTTAAGTAGTGGTGGGAAACCTCCTCGAGCCGCTCCCTTGGTATACCTCTGCCGGCCGTGACTCTTTCAAGGAAGGGCAGAACCTCTTCAGGTGACTCTGGTCCGCCAAACGAAGTCAGTAGTACAGCGTCATAGTTCATGCAAGAAGTTCTTCAATTGCTGCCGGGTCGATAATGCGACCAGTGTAGAAAGGAATTTCTTCGCGAACGTGAAGTCGCGCTTTGGTGGCACGCAAGTCACGCATCATGTCCACTAGGTCATGAAGGTCGTCAGATTCGAGGGCGAGAATCCACTCATAATCACCTAGGGCGAATGCTGCAACGGTATTGCTAAGCAATCCGGTGTAGCCACGAGCCGCCATTCCATGCTCGACAAGCATCTGGCGCCGTTCTTCCTCGGGCAATATGTACCAGTCGTAAGAACGCACAAACGGGTAGACGGTGAGCCACTC
The DNA here is from genome assembly GCA_025355665.1 of Actinomycetes bacterium. Classification (GTDB taxonomy): domain Bacteria; phylum Actinomycetota; class Actinomycetes; order Nanopelagicales; family Nanopelagicaceae; genus QYPT01. Next base: position 1,471 of record JANXZF010000119.1, on the reverse strand, counting down.
TTTTGGTGCTGTACCAGCCATAAATGCAGGTACGTGGCCCTTATTGAATTCTGCAGGACGATGCAATCCCATCGCTGCCCAAGTCGTTTCCGTGGCGCGACCCATCGCTGTCCGGCGAACATCGCGCAAAGTCTCTTGAATGAGTTCGGCGGTTGGCGCATGAAACCAAAGCATGATGTCGGCATCGGCTCGCATTCCAGAAACGTCGTAAAGCCCGCGAAGTTGCACGTCTTTGTCTTTAGCTTTCTTAAGGACTCCTAAGAATTCCTCGACGGCTTTTCTCGGTGACTCAAGTTGCTGCGTGCGATGTAGGACAGTCCATGAGGTGTATCGAATTGTGTCGTTGATTTCGCGTGCTGTGGCCTTCGTGAGTTGCTCAGTCATTGGGGGATTATCGCACTTGTGGTGCACATATTCATCTTGAGTAGCACCGTCTTATTGGGCGTGGACCAAGGCCACCAACCTCGTGAGAACTTCAGGATCTGTATCGGGTGGAACTCCGTGACCCAGGTTCACAATGTGGGCTGGCGCCTTTGATCCACGTCGAATTACATCAAGAACATGAGTTTCTAATTCATCCCACGGTCCGCTCAATTTCTCCGGATCGATATTGCCTTGAAGCGGCACTTTTCCGCCAAGGATGGTGTTGGCAACATCTAGCGGAGTATCGGAATCGATTCCCATAACAGTTGCACCGACTGCATGCATCTGCGGAAGCATTGATCCGGTCTTTGTTCCGAAATGGACTCGAGGCACAGGCAGATCAGAAAGTGAAGTCATCACTGACTTTGAATGTGGAGCGGCGTACTTCATGTACTCATCCTTTGCCAGGCGTCCTGCCCACGAGTCAAATAATTGCAAAGCACTTGCCCCTGCCGTGACTTGTCCGCGAATAAAAGTACTAGTTGTTCGAGCCACCCAGGAAAGAATGTCATTCCAAAGTTCTGGATCCTCATTCATCAGCGCTCGAGTTATTGGAAGGTCTTGTGAAGGGGCGCCCTCGATCAGATATGAAGCGAGTGTGAAGGGCGCTCCGCCGAAGCCAATAAGAGGAATCTCACAAAGTTCGGCGGTCGCAATCTTTATTGCCTCGGTAATTGGCGTCAGGGCATCGACACTCAACTCAGAGAGCAAGTTGAAATCTTCGCGAGTGCGCACGGGATGCGCCATTACGGGTCCTACTCCGCCAACGATGTCGACATCCACTCCAGCTAGTCGAAGAGGTATGACAATGTCACTGAAGAAAATCGCGGCATCAACTTTGTGTCGGCGGACAGGTTGGAGAGTAATTTCCGCTGCCATCTCAGGTCGCAAACATGATTCGAGCATCGGAACACCTTCGCGCAAAGCGCGGTACTCAGGCAGCGAACGACCTGCTTGTCGCATAAACCAGATAGGAAGGTGCGAAGTGCGAATGCCTGAGTAGGCCTGAATCAACTGGGAGTGCGCTGTACGCCCAGTAACAAGGGGA
>JANXZF010000106.1 GCA_025355665.1 Actinomycetes bacterium | reverse complement strand
GAGTAACCGATCACATACTGAGATTATTAGTACTCAATCGTTCTTCGTCCCTCAAATGCCCTTCCAAGAGTTACCTCATCGGCGTATTCGAGATCTCCACCGACCGGCAATCCACTGGCCAGGCGCGAAACCTTAAGGCCGAGGGGTTTGATCAGGCGAGCCAGATAGGTCGCTGTTGCTTCTCCTTCAAGATTTGGGTCGGTCGCCACAATAATTTCAGTTACAGCCGAATCGGCCAGGCGGACCATGAGCTCTCGAATCCGCAGCTGGTCCGGGCCAATTCCGTCGATGGGGCTGATCGCTCCCCCGAGGACGTGGTACTTGCCATGGAATTCGCGTGTTCGCTCGATGGCTATGACGTCCTTGCTCTCCTCGACGACACAGATCGAGGTGTTTTCACGGCGAGGGTCGCGGCAGATTCGGCACTTGGTTTCCTCTGAGACATTGCCACACTCGGTGCAGAACTTCACCCTCTCTTTAACCGTCCGGATCGCGTCAACCAGTGCTGCTGCGGTTTCGTTTTCGGACTGCAAGATATGGAATGCAATGCGCTGGGCACTTTTCGGGCCAATGCCGGGAAGGCGGCCAAGGGCATCAATGAGATCTTGGATGGCACCTTCGTACATTCCACTCATCAGCGAGGGTTTTCACTAATAAATTGAGCGCCGAGTTCTTTTGCAAGTAGCGCTTGGCCTGAAAGTTGATCGGCATCAGTGGGTGACTCATCGACTCTGACCGCACGAGCGGCAGGAGTATTCGGATTGATAGACGGATCAACGATAACTTCAATCTTTCTGTCGATGCCAACCACATCAATGAATGACTGGCGCAATATCTCATCACTTGCCGAACGAATGAATGAGTCGCGAGCGCCAGCGTTAACGATTGCGATCGTGATCGCAGAGTCATCTAGTGCCAATACTTGCGCGCTCGTACTGAGGAGCGACCAAGTCAATCGACGGCGCTTCTTAACGTCCTCAATAACATCGGGCCACAAGCGACGAAGCCCTGCGACGTCTGAAGCGCCAGTTGGTTTTGCCGAAGTAATCTCGATCGGCTTCCTCTCTTCGGCTGGATCCGGCGACACGGGCAAGACTTTCTTAGTGTCGCCTTGATCCACCGAATTCGAAGAAGCCACAACGGTCTCGGTTTTCTGCACAGCTACTTTCGCCGCTTCGACCTTCGGAGTCGGCGTACTCATCGGAGCTAAGTTCTCGGCGCGCTCTAAACGTTCGATGCGGGCAAGCAAGCCGCGATCTGAATTATCACCGACTGGCAATAACATTCGCGCGCAAATTAGTTCGAGCATGAGGCGGGGCGCGGTAGCACCGCGCATCTGTGTTAGTCCTTCCGCTGCAATATCGGCGGAACGAGATAGACCTGCAGAGCCAATTCGTTGGGCTTGGTTGGTCATGCGCTCAAGTTGATCGTCCGAAATCTCGCGCAGGATTGCGGTGGCGCCGCCCGCGGGAAGTGCATCCACGATCATGAGGTCACGAAGACGCTCCAAAAGGTCTGCAGCAAATCGTCGGGGATCGTGGCCAGATTCGATAATGCGGTCAACACTTTTGAAGAGTGTGGCGCTGTCTCTAGCGGCCAATGCATCAATTGCATCATCTAGAAGCGCACTGTCGGTGAAACCCAAAAGTTGAATCGCAATGTCGTAACTAACACCATCTGTTCCTGCACCTGCGAGAAGTTGCCCAAGTACCGATTGTGCATCACGAACGGAACCTCCGCTTGCGCGAACTACCAGAGGAATTACGCCCTTGGCGACCTTCACGCCTTCGGCATTACAAATCTTCTCCAAGTTGGCAGCCAAGATTCCTGGTGGCACAAGTCGGAATGGATAGTGATGGGTTCGCGATCGAATTGTCGAAATAAGTTTTTCTGGTTCAGTTGTTGCGAAAATAAAAATTACGTGAGGTGGCGGCTCTTCGACAACTTTTAGCAACGCATTGGCCGCTCCTGGTCCCAGCTGATGCGCTTCGTCAATGATGTAAATCTTGTAACGACTTTGAACTGGCGCGAAGAAGGCTTTGTCCCTCAAATCCCGTGCATCGTCCACAAGGCCATGGGTTGCGGCATCAAGTTCGATTACATCTAAAGAGCCTGGGCCATTGGCCACTAGATCTTTGCAAGATTGGCACTCACCGCACGGCGTGGGTGTCGGGCCTTTTTCACAATTAAGGCTTCTGGCCATAATGCGAGCGCTTGACGTCTTTCCGCAACCACGAGGACCGGAAAAAAGGTAGGCATGATGGGTGCGACCAGATGCAAGGGCATTTGAGAGCGCGATAGTCACGTGTTCTTGACCGATGACATCGGAGAACACGGATGGGCGGTACTTGCGATAGAGCGCTAAAGACATACCCAATCCTCCGTTCAAGATTCACTCATGACCACTAGAACTTTGGTCCTTTTCAATGCTGAGGCATTGAAAAGGACCCCTCGTGCACCCATTAGAGCGCGCCTACCCTTGCTGCCTTCCAGCCCTGGGGGAGTTCAGCACGATAATGCCGCACGAGGGATCTGGCGCTAATCATAGTTAGAGCACCGATAGAGTTCTCACCCTGGAGGATTCGCATAGCGGCCGAGTGCGCACGCTTGGAAAGCGTGTGTAGGGCAACCTACCGAGGGTTCAAATCCCTCATCCTCCGCCAGAACCTAGAGTCTTGGGCCGCATTCGTCACTCTGACGTTTACGTTGCTCATATCGTCCCAAGACTCTTGTTAAATCAACTGGATGCTAGCGTTTCGGGGTGACACACCGCGCTAGCGTTGCCGCCTCAAATCGTCTAGAGGCATTTAGTGATGCCGTCTTCGCCATCATCATTACGATCATGGTTCTGGGGTTGCATCCCCCAGCCGGTCACAAATTTAACGACCTCGCCCAATTAAGACCTGTCTTCCTCAGTTACCTGCTGAGCTTCATCTATCTCATGATCTATTGGAACAACCATCACCACTTGCTTCGAACCCTTGAGATCCCAAGTGGCTGGACTATGTGGGCTAACGCGCATCTTTTGTTCTGGCTTTCGTTGGTCCCTTTCTCAACGGCTTGGCTCGGCGCAAACGGCGGGGCAAAGGCGCCCACCGCACTCTACGGATTCACACTACTGATGCCAGCCATTTCGTACACGCTTCTTCAGATCGCCATCATCAAATCTCATGGCAACGACTCACCGTTGGAAAAGGCGCTTGGCCGCGACGTAAAAGGAAAGACATCCCTCGTCTTTTACGTCATCGCTATTGGTCTGGCACTCGCAGCGCCACTCATCTCATACAGCTTCTATATCGCTGTCGCGATAATGTGGGTTGTTCCCGATCGAAGAATCGCAAGTGAGCTCAACGCCGACCATCACGAATAACTTCTAGAACGTGCAATCTATTTCGCTTCACTTCCGATTTGTTTGGGCCTCCACACAATTAGTAGCAGAGTTATCAAAGCGGCGTTAAACATAGGGAAGCCCGATGATGACAGTGTGAGAGTGCCTTGCCCGGTATAGAAGAGGCCAACTGCGAGATCCAGAAGTTGGATGAGAATCATATTTTTGATCCAAAAAATGTTTTCCCTCGGAGTTCTGGCAATGATGAACATCCCTATCCCGTAAGCAATAAAGCGCGATGCAAGCATGCCATAGGCATAATTGGCATCATGCGGGGCCGGGGTCAGTTTCATCCAGACGGTGATGGCCCCGGGCGCGAGGAGGTGGGCGCCACCCAATGCAATCTGCAAAATGCCCACTACTCAGAGCAAGATCGTCAGTTTTTCATTTTTCTCTCTATTCCCTCAAGTGTCGGCATTGACTTGAGGCACGTTAGCAAACACACTTTCCTTTGTATAGTAGTTACCTTTTAGTAACCATGATCGGAGAGCCTTGATGAAGGATGCAGATCTTTTTCCCGAG